>NZ_JBFUAF010000015.1:0-123192 GCF_056406415.1 Arthrobacter sp. P1_C12_2
CGATGCCGTTCCGGTAGTCCGCCGGATCCTATCCTGCTCCGCCCAGCCGCTGTGCGGGTGCGCCATCGCATACCCCGCACTGGCCGTCGCGACGATCCCGCCCTCCGGCGACATCAGCACCGCCTTCGCGCTCTGCGACCCGAGGTCACAGCCGATTACATATCCCAATGAAATACTCCTTTGTATCCCAGCGGCCGTCCCCCGAAGCCATCACCATCTGCGTAAGTCGTCAGACGTCTAATAACTACGATACGGGTAGTGTTCCGTGATCGTCAACTCGCCGAACCGGCCGCCCGGTCCAGGCCTCGCCAGGGAAAGCCGCCTGGTTCGTGAACAGCCCCTCGCGCCCCTGCGGCTGCGGCGTTGTGAGTCGTGCCACCGACGGGCACTCTTGAGGGTTGCCGTTAGCCGGGGGCGGGTTGCTCGCCTAGAATTGGGGGAGAGGTACGGACTTCGAAGCGCTTGATTTCGGGTTGCGTAGGTAACGAAACACGGAACAGAGCGGCTGCGATTGCGCCAGTGGTCAGCTCGCAACAGGAGGATTCCAGCATGGCTGAGCACAATGATGGCAACCGTGGCGGCAAGGCCCACGACAACTCTGGCGGACGCAGTTCCGGTGGAGCCCCTTTCCGCGGCACCAGCAACTCGGGCGGCGATCCTCGCGGGTTCCGCTCCAGGGAAGACCGTGACCGCAAGCCGTACGGCGAACGTGCTCCGCGTGAGGGCGGGGATCAGCGTGGCTTCGGCAACAGCGAACGTAAGCCGTACAGCGGCGGCGGTGAGCGCAAGCCCTATGGTGATCGTGCTCCGCGTGAAGGCGGAGGCCAGCGCAGCTTCGGTGGCGATAGCCGTCCGTCCTATGGTGACCGTAAGCCGTACAGCGGCGGCGGTGAGCGCAAGCCGTATGGTGATCGTGCTCCACGTGAAGGCGGAGGCCAGCGCAGCTTCGGTGGCGATAGCCGTCCGTCCTATGGTGACCGTAAGCCGTACAGCGGCGGTGGCGACCGTGACCGTAAGCCCTATGGCGATCGGGCCCCGCGTGAAGGCGGAGGCCAGCGCAGCTTCGGCGGCGGCGCCGAGCGCAAGCCATACAGCGGCGGTGGCGATAGCCGCCCCTCCTATGGTGACCGCAAGCCATATAGCGGCGGTGGCGACCGTGACCGTAAGCCCTATGGTGATCGGGCCCCGCGTGAAGGCGGAGGCCAGCGCAGCTTCGGCGGCGGCGCCGAGCGCAAGCCATACAGCGGCGGTGGCGATAGCCGCCCCTCCTATGGCGACCGTAAGCCGTACAGCGGCGGTGGCGACCGTGACCGCAAGCCCTATGGTGATCGGGCCCCGCGTGAAGGCGGAAGCCAGCGCAGCTTCGGCGGCGGCGGCGACCGCAAGCCGTACGGCAGCGGCGACAACCGCAAGCCCTTCGGCACCCGCGAGGACCGTCCGGCACGCAGCTTCGACCGCGGCGAATCAGGCCCGCGCCAGTACGGGCGCGACCGCCCCGAGGACCGTCCAGTACGCGTGCCCAATGCCCGCGATCTCCGCAGCGCCAACCGCCCCGACCGCGAGCGTTCACCGCAGATCGACGAGGACGTCACGGGCAAGGAACTTGACCGCGCCACCCAGCACCAGATCAAGACCCTCGAAGGCACCAGCGCCGAATGGGTGGCCCGCCACCTCGTCATGGCGGGACGGCTTCTGGACGAGGAACCTGAGCTTGCCTTCCAGCATGCCCTGGCAGCCAGCCGCCGCGGCGGACGCCTCGCGTCCGTCCGCGAAGCTGTCGGCCTGACCGCCTATGCAGCCGGCCACTATGGTGAGGCCCTCCGGGAATTCCGCACCTACCGCCGGATCAGCGGCTCCAACATGCACCTGCCTGTTATGGCCGACTGCGAACGTGGCCTTGGCCGCCCGGACCGTGCCCTGGACATGGCCCGATCGGACGAGGCCAAGGATCTCGATGCCCCCGGCAAGGTGGAACTGGCTATCGTCGCAGCCGGAGCCCGCACCGACCTCGGGCAGCTCGACGCCGCGGTTTCCGAACTGGAAATCCCGCAGCTGGACATCAACCGCGCCTTTTCCTACAGCCCCCGGTTGTTCCGCGCCTATGCTGAAGCGCTGACGGCCGCCGACCGCGCTGCCGAAGCCGCCAAATGGCAGCGGCAGGCCACCGTGGCAGAAAACGCGCTGGGCCTCGGAGTCGACGAGGAACCCGACATCATCGATCTCGGCTGGGACGAAGAGGAAGAGGCCCGCGAGGAGGAGCGGCAGCGCCGCCTCCGGGCGCAGGAGCATGCCGACACGCACGCCGAAACCGAAGAGCGCGCCCCGCGTGCCGCTGCCGCGGCAGAAGCCACCGGCGCCGCAGCCGAAGCGGCCGGGCTGAACGGCATCGACGACACCGCCGACGACGCAGAAACTGACTACTTCGAGTCCGACGACGCCGAGTCCGACCAGGATTCGCTCGAAGCCGACGTGCTCGACGAAGCCGACGACGAGGCCGACGACGAGGCCGACAACGCAGCCGACGGGGAACCGACCGCTGAAGCGGATCACGACGGGCTCGACGACTCAGAGCCTGCCCAGCGTGAACGTGTGGAGGACTAATCGCATGACGGGTGCTGCCCTGATCTCCACCTTTGATGCCCTGCTCGCTGACCTCGACGGCGTGGTCTACGCCGGCCCGCACGCCATCCCCGGGGCCGTCGAGTCGCTGCGTCGGCTGGCCGGTGTCGGCGTCGGGCTGGGCTACGTTACCAACAACGCGTCCCGTTCTCCGGCGCAGGTAGCGCAACACCTGCGCGATCTCGGCGCCCCCGCCGAGGACCACCAGGTGGTGAGTTCCTCGCAGGCGGCGGCAGCACTGCTGGCCTCGCTGCTACCGGCCGGGGCACACGTGCTGATCACGGGCAGCGCCGCGCTGGCCCAGGAAATTGAGCTGGTCGGCCTGGTTCCCGTCCGCGGCGCGGAGGATGACCCGGTCGCCGTCGTGCAGGGCTTTAGCCCGGAAATCGCGTGGAAGGACCTCGCCGAGGCGTCGTACGTCGTCGCTGGCGGCGCCCTCTGGGTGGCGACCAACACGGATTGGTCTATTCCGCAGGCGCGCGGAATTGCCCCCGGTAACGGAACGCTCGTGGCGGCCGTAGCGGCCGCGACCGGCAAGAGCCCGATCGTGGCGGGCAAACCCGAGGCGCCGCTGTTCCACACGGCAGCCAAGCGGCTGGCCGCGGACCGGCCGCTCGTCGTCGGTGACCGCCTGGACACCGACATCCTGGGCGGCAACAACGCCGGCTTCGCCACCGTAGCTGTGCTGACCGGAGTGGACACGAGGGAATCGATCCTCGCCGCACGGTCTGTGGAACGTCCTGATTTCCTCATCAATGACCTGACCGGGCTGTACGCGCCGTACCCGGCCGTGGAGCACGACGCCGGGCGGTTCCGCAGCGGCACGGCCTCGGCGATTGTACGGGGGCAGTCCGTCCACATCAGCGGCGATCCCGCCGACCTCGATTCGTGGCGTGCTGCCTGTTCGGCCTGGTGGGCCGCGAACCCCGAGACGACCAGCGCATTGGCTCCGGTCCTCGAGTGGTCCGATCACTAGGCTGGACACATGACCGAGCCAAACCACGAGCCCAATCTTGCGCCAGACCGGGCCCCAAAGGAGCTGTCAGCTGAGGCGGAGACGCAGAGCGCCGCTGCCGGCGTCGTCTGGCCTGACCTGCCGGCGCAGCAGCTCCCGGCGGACCCGTCCGGGCACGCGGCACAAGAACAGCAAACGCAAGCCCTGGACCCGGCCGTCAACGCTGTGCTGGACCGCCTAGCGGCCGTGCGGAACACTCCTGTGTCCGGACACGGCGAAGTCTATGCGGGCATGCATGATGCCCTGCTGGAGGCTCTGAACGAAGACGTTGCCAGCCACGCCGCCGTGGCCCGCCGTATCCATGCCACGGGGGACGGGGGATCGTGAGCCGACTCGACCAGGCCCTCGTCAGCCGGGGGCTCGCCAGGTCTCGGACCCATGCCGCCCGGCTGATTTCCGAGGGCAAGGTGAGCTCCGGCGGCGAGGTCCTCGCCAAGGCGTCACTTCAAATCCCGGACGACGCGGCGCTGGACGTCACGGCCTCCGCCGAGGACGGCTACGTCAGCCGCGCCGGGCACAAACTGGCCGGCGCGCTGGATGCCTTCCCCGCCGTCGACGTCGCGGGCAAACGGTGCCTCGACGCCGGTGCCTCGACCGGCGGGTTCACGGATGTGCTGCTTCGGCGCGGAGCCGCCCACGTGGTGGCCGTGGACGTCGGGCACGGCCAGCTGGTGCCGGAAATCCGGAACGACTCCCGCGTTGCCGTGCACGAAGGCCTCAACGTCCGGTACATGACGCCCGAGGAAATCGGCGGACCGGCCGCGTTGACGGTGGCGGACCTGTCCTTCATCTCGCTGACGCTGGTGGTGGCGCCACTCAGGGCCTGTACCGAGCCCGGCGGCGACCTCGTCCTCATGGTCAAGCCGCAGTTCGAGATCGGCAAGGACCGGCTGGGGCGCAGCGGCGTGGTCACCTCGGAACGGGAACGCCGGATGGCCGTGGGTAAGGTGGCAGTTGCCGCCGCGGACGCGGGGCTCGAATTGAAAGGGCTCGCCCAAAGTCCGCTGCCGGGCCAAGACGGCAATGTCGAATACTTCCTGTGGATAAAACGCGCGATGTCGGAAGTCCCGCCTAAGATCGAGGAGCGGGACGCAGCCGTTGCTGCGTTGCTCGGAACAATCTGGCCGAACCACTAGTACCACCAGAAGGCGGAACCCGATGAGCAGGCGTGTCCTCATCCTGGCCCACACAGGGCGCGAGGAGTCCCTCAAGGCTGCCTGGGAAGCGTGCGCCCTGCTGCATGAATCCGGTCTGGTCCCCGTGCTGCAGGACAACGAACTCGGGGACATGGTCCGCTTCTTCGGCCGGCTCGACCACCCTGTCGAGGTCCTCCACGACCACGTGAAGCTGCCCGAGGTAGAACTCGTCATGGTGCTGGGCGGGGACGGCACCATCCTCCGCGCTGCCGAGCTGGTCCGCGAAGTCGACGTGCCACTGCTCGGGGTGAACCTCGGCCACGTGGGGTTCCTGGCCGAGAGCGAGCGGGCCGACCTCGCCCAGACCGTCGAGTGGATCGCCAGCCGTGACTACACGGTGGAGGAGCGCATGACGATCGACGTCCAGGTCTGGGTCCGCGGGCAGAAGATCTGGCACACGTGGGCCCTCAACGAGGCCGCGATCGAAAAGGGCAACCGGGAACGGATGCTGGAGGTGGTCACGGAAGTCGACGAACGCCCCCTGACCTCATTCGGCTGCGACGGCGTGGTCCTGGCGACGCCCACCGGCTCCACTGCCTACGCGTTTTCCGCCGGCGGCCCTGTGGTGTGGCCCGAGGTCGAGGCTCTCCTGATCGTGCCGATCAGTGCCCATGCCCTCTTCGCGAAGCCGCTCGTGGTCTCGCCCAGGTCCCGGCTCGCAGTCGAGATCCTGAACCGGACCGACGCCCAGGGCGTCCTCTGGTGCGACGGCCGCCGGTCGGTGGATCTGCCGCCCGGCGCGCGCGTCGAAGTGACCCGCTCCGCGACGCCCGTGCGGCTGGCCAGGCTGCGCCAGACCCCCTTCTCCGGCCGGCTCGTGCGCAAATTCGAGCTCCCGATCCAGGGCTGGCGCGGCCCCATGCCGCAGGCCGAGGCCATCCACACCGGCCCCGTCCCGATAATCCGTACACCCCGTCCCATGCCGCCGCTGCCCCTGCCGCGCGACGCGGGACCCGGTGACGCCCCCGATCCCTCGCCAGATCCCTCAACCGAGAAGTGAACCATGCTTGAAGAACTGCGTATCCGCGACCTCGGCGTCATCACCGACGCCACCTTGCCGCTGGGCCCGGGCCTGAGCGTGGTGACCGGTGAAACGGGCGCCGGCAAGACCATGGTGGTGACCGCCGTCGGCCTGCTCCTCGGTGCCAGGTCCGATGCCGGCGCCGTCCGCAGCGGCGCAAAGAGCGCCTCGGCGGAGGCCGTGCTCAAGCTCGACGCCGGGCACGCCGCCGTCGCACGGTCCAGGGAGGCCGGTGCCGAGGTGGAGGAGTTCGACGGCGGGGTGGAACTGCTGCTGGCCCGCAGCGTCGGAGCCGACGGCCGCAGCCGAGCCTATCTGGGCGGACGCGCCGCGCCGGTCGGGGTGCTGGCCGAAATTGGCGAAACCCTGGTGGTGGTGCACGGGCAGTCGGACCAGATCCGGCTCAAGAGCCCGGTGGCGCAACGCGGGGCCCTGGACAAATTCGCAGGCGAGAGCCTTGCGGGCACACTTGCCGCGTATCAGGACCTCTACGCGCACTGGCATGCCAGCCAGGGCGAGCTGGACTCCTTGCGCAGTGCCGCGCGGGAACGCCTCCGCGAGGCCGAGTCGCTGCAGGCTGCCCTGGCCGAGATCGACGCCGTGGACCCGCAACCGGGGGAGGACGACGCCCTCAAGGCCGAGGCCGTGAAACTGGCCAACGTCGAGGAACTGCGGATCGCGGCCAGCACCGCCCACCAGGCGCTCATCGCCGAGGACTTCGGGGAGGAAGCCGACGCCACCACACTCGTGGACGCCGCAAAGCGCACCCTGGAGCACGTTGCCGAACACGACGAGGAGCTGGGCTCGGCCGCGGCACGCCTGGCCGAGGTCGGCTTCCTGCTCAACGACATCGCCGCGGAACTCGCCAGCTACCAGGCCGCCCTTGACACGGAGGGCCCGGAGCGGCTCGCGGAGATCGAGGACCGCCGGGCCGCGCTGGCCAAGCTGGTCCGCAAGTACGCGCCGAGCATCGACGAGGTGCTGGTCTGGGCCGAGGCCGCCCGGGCCCGGCACGAGGAACTGCAGGACGACTCCACGCGGATCGAATCGCTGGACGCCGAGGTCGCCCGGGCCGAAGCCGAGCTCCGGAAGAAGGCCGCCGCGATCAGCAAGGCGCGCACGAAGGCCGCCAAGGACCTCTCCGCTCGGGTCAGTGCGGAGCTGACGGCGCTGGCCATGGCCGACGCCACCCTGGTCATCAACGTGGAGACCGCAGGCCAGTTGGGGCCGTTTGGGGCCGATGAGATCTCGTTCCTGCTGCAGCCGCACTCCGGCGCGCCGGCCCGGCCGCTGGGCAAGGGCGCCTCGGGCGGTGAACTCTCCCGCGTCATGCTCGCCATCGAGGTGGTGCTGGCCGCCGTCGATCCCGTCCCGACGTTCGTCTTCGACGAGGTCGACGCCGGCGTCGGCGGCCGTGCCGCCGTCGAGATCGGGCGCCGGCTGGCGATGCTGGCCCAGCACGTCCAGGTCCTCGTCGTGACCCACCTGCCGCAGGTGGCCGCCTTCGCGAACCAGCACATCAGGGTCACCAAGACCTCCGTGCGGGGCGCCGACGGCGCTACCGCCACGGGCTTCACCTCCAGCGACGTGCAGCTGCTGGACGAGGCCGAGCGCGTCCGCGAACTGGCCCGCATGCTGGCAGGCCAGGAGGACTCGGAATCAGCCCAGGCCCACGCCCAGGAGCTGCTGGACGACGCCAAACTCCTCCCGCAAATTTAGGCGGCCAGGAAGGGACCTCCGCAAGGATTCCCGCAGGGACCGCTGCCAGGACAACAATCACATTGGGATCCCGCCAGGGAGCCCGTGGAAGGCCGAATTGATGATAAGCTCAAACCCCGTGGTGCAGCGATCAAATTCTCGTGTAAATTCCCGGTTTCCGGGCTCGTCCAAGACGACCAAACACATCTTCGTCACCGGTGGTGTAGCGTCCTCGCTCGGAAAGGGACTGACGGCTTCGAGCCTCGGCCACCTCCTGCGGGCACGCGGTCTGTCTGTAACAATGCAAAAGCTCGATCCTTATCTGAACGTGGATCCGGGCACGATGAACCCCTTCCAGCACGGCGAAGTCTTCGTCACTGACGACGGCGCCGAAACGGACCTGGACATCGGCCACTATGAGCGCTTCCTCGATGAAAACCTCGAAGGATCGGCCAACGTCACAACCGGCCAGGTCTACTCGACCGTCATCGCGAAGGAACGCCGCGGCGAATACCTCGGCGACACCGTCCAGGTCATCCCGCACATCACCGATGAGATCAAGCGGCGCATGCGACTTCCCGCCGAAGGCAAGAACGCCCCGGACGTCATCATCACCGAAATCGGCGGCACGGTGGGCGACATCGAGTCCCAGCCGTTCCTCGAATCCGCCCGCCAGGTCCGCCAGGACATCGGCCGCGGAAATGTGTTCTTCCTCCACGTGTCCCTCGTGCCGTACATCGGCCCGTCGCAGGAGCTGAAGACCAAGCCGACGCAGCACTCCGTCGCCGCGCTCCGCTCCATCGGCATCCAGCCGGAGGCAATCGTGATCCGTTCGGACCGCGAAGTCCCGCAGCCGATGCGGGACAAGATCGGCCGCATGTGCGACGTCGACATCGACGCCGTGATCGGCTGCCCGGACGCACCGAGCATCTACGACATCCCGAAGACCCTGCACTCCCAGGGCCTGGATTCGTACATCGTCCGCGCCCTGGACCTGCCGTTCAAGGATGTGGACTGGACCAGCTGGGACAAGCTGCTCGACGCCGTCCACAACCCGAAGCACGAAGTTGAAATCGCGCTCGTGGGCAAGTACATCGACCTGCCGGACGCCTACCTGTCCGTCACGGAGGCCCTGCGCGCCGGCGGCTTCGCCAACGACACCAAGGTCAAGATCCGCTGGGTCCCCTCGGACGAATGTGAAACCCGCGAGGGCGCCGTGCAGTCCCTGGCCGGCGTCGACGCCATCTGCGTTCCGGGCGGCTTCGGCATCCGCGGCCTCGAAGGCAAGCTTGGCGCCCTGAAGTACGCCCGCGAAACCAAGCTCCCGGTCCTGGGCCTCTGCCTGGGCCTGCAGTGCATGGTGATCGAATACGCCCGCAACGTCGTCGGCCTCGAGGGAGCATCCTCCTCCGAGTTCGAGCCGGACTCCAAGTACCCCGTCATCGCCACGATGGAAGAGCAGCTGGACATCGTTGACGGCAAGGGCGACCTCGGCGGCACCATGCGCCTGGGCCTGTACGAAGCCAAGCTCGACGAAGGCTCCGTCGTCGCCGAGACCTACGGCGCCACCAAGGTCAGCGAACGGCACCGCCACCGCTACGAAGTCAACAACAAGTACCGCGATCAGATCGCCGCCAAGGGCCTGAGCTTCTCCGGAACCTCGCCCGATGGCAAGCTGGTCGAGTTCGTGGAACTTCCCCGCGACGTCCACCCGTACTACGTGGCCACGCAGGCGCACCCCGAGCTCAGCTCGCGGCCCACGCGCCCGCACCCGCTGTTCGCGGGCCTGATCGAGGCTGCCCTTGGGCATCAGCGGGCTGGCAACGGCGTGCCTGAGGCCGTTCCCACGGCCAGTGCAAAGGCCGATGCCCCGGCTGCTGCGCCCAAGCCCTCGTCGGCAGCAGCGTCCAAGTAATCTCCAACTGAATCAAAGGACGGCGCGATGCCCGGTATGTCTGAGACCCCCAATGCTGCACGGCAGGTTTCGGATGAGCCGAGCCCGCGCCGTCTTTTGTCGTCCCGGAAGGTTTACGAAGGCAGGATCTGGGACGTCGTCAGCGACAGTTTCCAGCTCAACGACGACGGCGACACCCTGGTCCGGGACTACATCGACCATCCCGGCGCGGTGGCCATTCTCCCGATGAACGACGCCGGCGACGTGCTGCTGCTCCGGCAGTACCGGCACCCTGTCGGCATGGACCTTTGGGAGATCCCCGCAGGGCTGCTTGACGTCGAAGGGGAGGACTTCGTCGTGGGGGCCGCCCGCGAACTGGCCGAGGAAGCGGACCTCGTGGCGGACCGCTGGAACGTGCTGGCTGACTTCTTCAACTCCCCGGGTTCCTCCAGCGAGGCCATCCGCATCTACCTCGCCCGCGGCCTGAGCGAGGTGCCGGGACATGAGCGGCACGTCCGCACGGACGAGGAAGCCGAAATCGAACTGCACTGGACGCCGCTGGACGAGGCCGTGCAGGCGGTGCTGGACGGCCGCCTGCACAACCCGTCCGCCGTCGTCGGCGTGCTGGCCGCTGCCGCCGCCCGCGCCGGCAACTTCGAAAGCCTCCGCCCGGCCGACGCGCCCTGGCCCGCCCATCCCAGCCAGCGCCGCTAGTGGAACCGCTGATTGCCGAGCCGCCGGCCTCTGCTCAACTTCCGGTTCCGGCTCAAAGCCCGGCCCCCGCGCCGGCGCAGGCTGCCGCTCCCGAGCGTCCGCCCGCCCGGCCGCTGACAGCGGTCGACCGGGCAATCACTGACTACCTGCAGCACATGGGCGTGGAACGGGGCCTCGCGGCCAACACCCTCTCGGCCTACCGCCGGGACCTGGCCCGCTACGCCAGGCATCTCGCGCACGCCGGGCGGGAACGCCCCGCGGAGATCACCCGGCACGACGTCACCGGCTTCGTCCACGCGCTCTCCGACGGGTCCGACGGCGGCTCCGCCCTGGGCATCCGCTCGGCGGCCCGGACGGTGGTGGCCGTGCGCGGACTCCACAAGTTCTGGGCCCTCGAAGGCCTCACTCCCACCGACCCGGCCAGCGACGTCCACCCGCCCATGCCCGGCAAGCGGCTGCCCAAGGCCATCAGCGTCGGCGAGGTCACCCGGATCCTAGAGGCCGCGGGCACGGACACGGCCACCGGCTTGCGCGACCGCGCGCTGCTCGAGTTCCTCTATTCCACCGGTGCCCGCATCAGCGAGGCCGTGGGCCTGGATGTCGACGACATCTCCCTGCACACACCAGAACAGGCCGGCGAAGTCGACGGGCCGGCGATCGTCAGGCTGTTTGGCAAGGGCTCCAAGGAACGCCTCGTCCCGCTCGGATCCTATGGGGCACGCGCCCTCGACGCCTACCTCGTCCGCGGCCGGCCCCTGCTGGCCGCCAAGGGCAAGGGCACCCCTGCCTTGTTCCTCAACGCCCGCGGCGGCAGGATCAGCCGGCAAAGCGCCTGGACCATTTTGAAGGCGGCGGCGGACAAGGCCAACATCACCAAAGACGTTTCGCCGCATACGCTGCGGCACTCCTTCGCCACCCACCTGCTGGAGGGCGGCGCCGACGTCCGGGTGGTCCAGGAACTGCTGGGGCACGCCTCGGTCACCACCACACAGGTCTACACCCAGGTGACGGCCGATACGCTGCGGGAAATCTACGCCGCCGCGCACCCGAGGGCGCTGGGGTAAATTCGCGGCGCGGCACGCCTGCGGCGGGGCACCGCCGGCCCCGGGGCCTGGCGCTAGGGTGGATTCATGAACTCGACAGCTGTCACTCTGTGCTTCCTGCTACGCGACGGAGCTGCCGGCACGGAGGTCCTCCTCGGTACGAAGAAGACCGGGTTCGGTGTCGGCAAGATAGTGGGGCTGGGCGGGCACGTGGAACCGGGCGAGTCCGACGCCGAGGCTGCCTGCCGCGAAGTCTTTGAGGAATCCGGAATCGTGGTCACAGAGGATGACCTCCGCGTTGCTGGGCTGATCGAATTCGTCTTTCCCGCCCGGCCGGAGTGGAACATGTCCACGAGCCTTTTCACCACGCGCCGCTGGACTGGCGAACCCGCTGAAAGCCAGGAAATGATCCCGGAATGGTTCGAGGTCGCGTCCCTGCCGCTGGCGCGCATGTGGCAGGATGCCGAGCACTGGCTGCCACTGGCATTGGGGGAATGCGCTGTGGAAGCCGTCATCACCCTGAACGATGACAACGAGACTGTGGCCTCTGCGGAATATTCTTTGCGGGGCGTGTAACCGCGCTCTGGCGGCCGGAAACAATACAGTTATCCAGCAGTTTCGGACACAACTTACTTGGGGGATGCGTGCTTTCGGAGCGCGAATTGGCGTTCATTGCCATTCATAAGGACAGCTATCCGCAGGTCTACAGGTTTGTGCGGCGGCGGGTGGAATCGGCCGAGCTGGCAGAGGAACTCGCCGCGGACGTATTCCGGGTGGTGTGGCAGAAATGGGATGACGCGCCGCGGACGGATACCGCGTGGCTGCTGACGGTGGCTCGCAACCTGATCGGGAATGCGTACCGGAGCCGGGACCGGCAGCAGGCGCTGCAGGACAAGTTGCGCTCCGCGGCCGTTGTCCGATTCGGTGACGGCTCGGACAATGTGGCGGTCCAGGACGCCCTGGCCGGTTTGCGGGAGAAAGATCGGGATATTCTCCAGCTCGCCTATTGGGATGAATTGAGTATCGCTGACATCGCTGGCGTGCTGCACTGCAGCGAGTCCACCGCCAAGGTCCGGCTGCACCGGGCCCGCGCCGCCTTTCGCAAGCAGATGCCGGTCAGTGCTGAAACGATGACACAGAAGATGGGTGCCTGAGATGGATCCGATCAAGAACATGATTTCCGCGACGGACCCCGTGCACAACGATCCGTCCGTGCCCGACGGCGAGGCAGCACTGCGCCGGATGCTCGCCGAGCCCGCAGAGTTTAACGATAGCCTGCCGCACAATGTGTCCTCCCTCGCCGATCGGAAACAGCGGCGGGCCAGGCTGGCCGGCGTGCTGACGCTTGCCGCGGCGGCCGTCACCGCAGGCGTCCTGGTGGCGACCAACCTGGGTTACCTCACCACCGCCCCTGCACCGGCGGGCACCGTGGCTCCCACGGCGACCGCGACGGCCCCGGCCACTGCCTCGGCGAGTGTGCCGCCGTCGGCCACACCAACACCCACGGCAACATCCGCTCCGGCCGTCTGGAGCACGTTCACGGACGCGACCGGCCAAGCCACATTCGAGCTCCCCGCGAACTGGACCGTCTCCCAGACGCCGAAAACGATTCAGGGGGGTGAGTACAACACCGTTGAGGTGAAGAACCCCAGCGGCAAGACCATGTCAACTCTCAGCCTGGTCTACGACGGGACGGGAGGACCCGTGTGCCAGGATCCCAAGCCGTTCTCCACCCTCGATTCAGTTCTTCTCGACATCCCGCAAAAGGCGGAGAAACTCAAGGAAATGCCCCGCGGTCGGTCTACGTTTGTCTTCCGGATCGTCCAGGGAGACAAAGTCTATGGATCCATGGCCCTCAACGACGCAGAGCTGACCCCGGGCACCACAACGTGCGGCTTGTACAACAGCATCCTGGGCCCGGACAACATGCCCTTCGCGCACTTCGGCGATGCCCTGTGGCTCACGCCCGACGGCGGGAAGGCCGCACTCACCTTCGCCAGCGTGGCCGAGGCCAAGTCCTATATGCAGTCGCAGGAGTACCAAGACGTCAAGCGGATGCTGGTTTCACTGTCGTTGACGCCAACATCGACGCGCTTCACGAGCACGGCAGCTGATGTCTCGTTCAAACTGCCCATCGGCTGGACCGCGAAGGATGTGCCTGCAGGCACCCCGGACTTCCCGGCCACGGGAATCCAGGTTTCAGACGAAGCAGGCAAGAAGGTAGCGGGCTTCTACTACGGTGCCGGCGGCGGCCTCGGAGGGGCCTGCGGTCCGGAGAAGTACAAAACGATTGAGCTGGATACGGCAGCCTCGTCCCTGAACGAACAATGGGCCTTCGACTCTGGAGTCCGGTTCTCTTACCGTGTACTCGACCAGACAGCTGTGGGGAAGGGCTTTAGCTACCAGGTTGGCCTTGTGGACAAGACCAGCGGCCAGCTCACGGACAGCTGCCTCATGTATTCCGTGGTGAACGGCGCCCCCAGGCGTTCGCTGTCCTTCGCTGACCGGGATTCAAAGAGTCCTGACGAGCCGGTGTTCCAGAGCTTCGCGGAGGCTAAGGCGTACATGAGGACTCCGGAGTACAAGAAGCTCAAGAACATGATTGTCAGCCTCACGATGCCGGCAGACGGATAGCGCACTACGGCGGGCTGCGCACCTTTCAGGTGGCCAGGCCGCCGTCGGATCTTCAACCCGAATTTGGCCGCTTGACAAGCAACGCGCCCGGCTGGCCGGTGGCCTGCGGGTTGGAATGCCGCCGGGGCACTACGAGCCCGGCCGCACCCGACCAAACCGTCGACAGGAACCGCCAGTACAGAAAACCAGTAATTACAACTCGAAGCACCAACAGCACAATGGGGGATGACATGGATTCGACCAAGAAATACATCACAGGAAAGACTGCCTTCAGCCGCGAGGGGGCCGCGCCGCATTCCGCCGCGAAGCCTTCCAACCGCGTACTCGGGCCCCGGAAGGCTGCGGCGGCGGCCCTAGCCGCGGCCCTGTTGCTCGGCGCCACAGCCTGCGGCCAGTCCAGTGCTGGATCACCGGCTGCTGGGCAGGGCACCACAGCGGCGCCCGCGGCCACTGCGACGGCCTCCGCGACGGCGTCTGCGACGGCGGCCCAGGCTTCGTCGTCGGGAGCCGCCGCGACATCCGCGGCTCCGGCGCCGGAGCCGGAAAAATGGCAGAACTACACCAGTACAGGCGGAAAGGTCAGCTTCGACTACCCGGCGGAGTGGACGGTAGCGGCGACGCCCGGCACCGGCGGATCATCGCGCGTGCACGTCGACGTCACGGACGCCGAAGGCATGGCGGTCGCCTCGCTGGACTTTGGCCCATCCAATGCCGGGCTCGGCGGCGGCTGCCAGAACCCCGTCCCTTACAGCGTCCTGGACTCGATGGAACTCGCATTGCCGTACAACACAGCCGCGGCCGACACCATCACGCCGCGGTTTGTCTTCCGGGCCCTCCAGGAAGCAGACCGCGTCACCGCCTCCTACGGCATCACGGGCAGCGTGGCCGGCAAGGACGGAAGGGCCTGCATGTTCTACAACGTGGTCAGCGGCCCGGCAGAATCGCCGTTCTACTATTTCGCGGACACCGTCCAGGTCAACGCCGGCGGTGCAGAACCGATCGGCAACCGGAAGGGTGCCAAGACGTTCGCCTCGATGGAAGAGGCGAGGGCCTATATGCAGACCGCCGGGTACGTGAAGGCGAAGCGGATGATCACCTCGCTGAAAATCAAGCAGGTCTAGGGCAACGCCTGCGGGCAGAAAAAATGCAGGCAGAAAATGCGCGGGGCGGACAAACGCGGGCCGGGCCATCTTTCAAAGGTGGCCGGCCCGCGCTTCTTATCCGCAGTCCTACGTTTTGCAGGAGTCCTGACTACGCCAAGTGCCGTTCGTCGACGCCGTTGTACTCGCTCAACGGACGGATCAGGGAGTTCGAATCCAGCTGCTCCATGATGTGCGCCGTCCAGCCGGTGATGCGGCTCGCGACGAACAGCGGAGTGAACGTGGCGGTATCGAAGCCCATGAGGTGGTACGTGGGTCCGGTCGGGTAGTCGAGGTTCGGCTTGATCCCCTTCGCCTCGTCCATCGCCGTCTCGAGCCCGTTGTACAGCCCCAGCAACTCGGGCCGGCCATAGTGCGCGATCATCTTATCCAGCGCCGACTTCATGGTGGGCACCCGGGAGTCGCCGTGCTTGTAGACCCGGTGGCCGAAGCCCATGACCTTCTTCTTGTGCGCCAGGGCGTTTTCCATCCAGGCCTTGGCCCGGACGTGGGCGTCCTCCAGGGACTCCTCCGGCCGGATCCCGATCTCATCGAAGGTGTGCATGACGGCCTCGTTGGCGCCGCCGTGCAGCGAGCCCTTGAGGGCGCCAATGGCGCCGGTTACGGCCGAGTGCAGGTCCGAGAGCGTGGACGTGATCACCCGGGCCGTGAAGGTGGAGGCATTGAACGAGTGCTCGGCGTACAAAATCATGGAGACGTTGAACGCGTCAACCACCTCGGGGACAGCCTCCTCGCCGAAGGTCATCCACAGGAAGTTGGCGTCGTAACCCAGATCCTCGCGGGGCTCGACCACATCCTGGCCGTGGCGGCGGCGCTGATCGTAGGCCACCACGGCCGGCATCGCGGCGAACAGGTCAACGGCCTTGGCCAGGTTGGCTTCGCGCGAGGAATCCTCCGCCAAGGGGTGCCGGGCCCCCAACACCGATGTGGCAGTCCGGCAGACATCCATGGGGTGCGCGGTGGTGGGCAGCGCGTCGATCACCTGTTTGACGACCGGGTCCAGGGCACGCCCGGCGCGTTCCCGGGCGGTGAACTCCGCCAGCTGCTCCGCGGTGGGCAGCTCGCCGTTCCAGAGCAGGTACGCGACTTCCTCGAAGCTGCACCTGGCAGCCAGTTCCTGCACGGGGTAGCCGCGGTACAGCAGCGAGTTCGTGTCCGGGTTGACCTTGGAGACCGCGGTGTAGTCCACCACGACCCCGGCGAGGCCCTTTTTGATGTCCTGTTCAGCCATGCTGAAACTCCTTTGTTCCTAACGCCTGTATACCGGCACGTGCCGGAGATTCTATGCGGGGCTTACTTACCGGGGATCTGGAAATTAAAGACTCCGGTATCGAAACGGTTGTAAGCCTCGTAATCAACGAGATCGTACAAACGCGCACGGGTCAGCATGCTCCCAACCTGTGCCTCCTGGGTTCCGTCGGCCTTAATCGATTCCAGAGTACGCTCCGCAGCGCCCATGGCACTACGGAGCAGCGTCACCGGATAGATGACCATGTTGACGCCGACGCCGGCCAGTTCCTCCACGGTGAACAGGGCACTCTGGCCGAATTCGGTCATGTTGGCCAGGATCGGGACGTCGACGGCGTCACGGATGGCCTGGAACTCGCCCAGGTCCTTCATCGCCTCGGGGAAAATCGCGTCCGCACCGGCCTCCACGAGCGCTTTGGCGCGCTCCTGGGCGGCCTCGAGCCCGTCCGTGGCACGGATGTCGGTCCGGGCCATGATCAGGAAGTTCGGGTCGCGGCGGGCGTCGGCCGCGGCCCGGATCCGCTTGGTGGCGGTCTCCAGGTCCACGACGTTCTTCCCGTCGAGGTGGCCGCAGCGCTTGGGGTTGAACTGGTCCTCGATGTGGCAGCCGGCCAGGCCGGCGTTCTCGAGTTCCTGGACCGACCTGGCCACGTTCATGGGCTCACCGAAGCCGGTGTCGGCGTCGACGATTGCCGGCAGGTCCGTCATCCGGGCGATCTGCCCGGCGCGGGTGGCCACCTCGGTGAGGGTAGTCAGCCCGATGTCCGGCAGCCCGAGATCGTTGGCGAGGACGGCACCGGAAATGTACACCCCGGCGAAGCCCTTCTCCTCGATCAGCCGCGCCGAGAGCGGGTTGAACGCGCCGGGGAACTGGGCGATGGTGCCGGACGCGAGGAGTTCGCGGAACCGGATCCGCTTCTGCTCCGGCGTGACCTTCGAATACAGCATTAGAAGAGTCCCTTCGGGGCGCCCGCGAGGTCGATCACTCCGTCGGCGGCCTGGATGTTCAGCTGGTCCAGCTCGCCGGCGGCGAGCTCGGGGAGCCGGGCGGCAGCGGCAAGGAAGCGCTCGATCTCCTCGTCGGCCACAAGGCCGGCGGCGAGGGTGCGGAACTTGTTGACGTACTGCTCCCGCGCGAACGGCCGGGCGCCCAGCGGGTGCGCGTCGGCGACCGCGATGTCATCGGTGATGACGGTGCCGTCCTTGAGCGTGATCTCCACGGTGCCGCCGAAAGCCTTCTCGGCGATGTCCAGGGAGTGGTAGCGCCGGGTCCATTCCGGGTCCTCGACCGTGGTGACCTTGTGCCAGAGTTCCACGGTGTCGGGGCGGGCGRCGCGTTCCGGGGCGTAGGAGTCCACGTGGTGCCAGGTGCCGTCCTGCAGGGCGACGGTGAAAATGTACGGGATCGAGTGGTCCAGCGTCTCGCGGCTGGCCGTGGGGTCGTACTTCTGCGGGTCGTTGGCGCCGGAGCCGATCACGTAATGGGTGTGGTGGCTGGTCTTGATCAGCACGGACTCGACGTTGGCCGGGTCCGTGACCTCGGGGTGTTCGCCGTTGAGCTTGCGGGCGAGGTCGATCCACGCCTGGGCCTGGTATTCGGCCGAGTGTTCCTTGGTGTACGTGTCCATGATGGCCCGCTTGGCCTCGCCGGCTTCGGGCAGCGGCACGGTGTAGGAGGCGTCCGGGCCGTCCAGCATCCAGGCGATCACGCCGTCTTCGCCTTCGTAGATCGGCACCGGGGAGGTCTGGCCGCGCATCGCACGGTCCGCGGATTCGACGGCCATCTTGCCGGCGAACGCGGGGGCGTGGGCCTTCCACGTGGAGATTTCGCCCTTGCGGGACTGCCGGGTGGCGGTGGTGGTGTGCAGGCCCTGGCCGACGGACTGGAAGATGGTCTCGACGTCGAGTCCCAGCAGGGTGCCGATGCCGGCGGCGGCGGAGGGGCCGAGGTGCGCCACGTGGTCAATCTTGTGCTTGTGCAGGCAGATGGCCTTGACCAGGTTGACCTGGATCTCGTAGCCAGTGGCGATGCCGCGGATCAGGTCCTTGCCGCTGGAACCGACGTGCTGGGCGACGGCCAGGATCGGCGGGATGTTGTCGCCCGGGTGCGAGTAGTCCGCGGCCAGGAAGGTGTCGTGATAGTCGAGTTCGCGGACCGCGACGCCGTTGGCCCAGGCAGCCCATTCGGGGGAGACGCGTTCCTCGATGCCGAAGACCTTGGAACCCTTGCCGCCGGTGCTGGGGCCGTGGGTGAGGGCCTGGGCCCGGGCAGCGACGATCGGGGCACGGTTCAGGGACGCGATCGCCACCGAGGCGTTATCGATGATCCGGTTGATCACCATGTCGGTGACCTCATCGGTGACATCCACGGGATCCGCGGCGACCCTGGCGATCTTGTAGGCGAGCTGGTCCTCGCGGCCCAGGTTTTCCTCGCTCTTGTAGACGCGGACGTGGTGTTCCTTAACCATGGTGCTCCTTTTGCTGAGGTGTATGTGTGGCTTTGACGTGCGAAAGACTGCGGTGCAGGTGAAGCGTGGTGGCGGCCTCGGCCAACCGCGGGTTGCCGGCGGCGATCGCCTCGGCGATGGCGGCGTGCTCGGCGGCGGCGGCGGTGAGCCGTGCGGCGTCGTCGGCGGCCAGGCGGCGGACGCGCACGAGGTGGACGCGGAGGCTGCGCATGGCCTGGACCAGGTAGGCGTTGGAGATGGCGGCGTCAATGGCCGCGTCCAGCCGTCCGACCAGCCCGTAGTAGTCGTGCAGGGCCGGATCCTGCCCGCCGATCAGTTCCGGGGCGTGGAGCAGCTCGCGCCGGAGCTGTTCGAACGTCGCGGGGTCTCCGCGTTCGGCGGCCAGCGCGGCGGCCCTGCCTTCGAGGGTTTCGCGCAGTTCGAACAGTTCATCGATGTCGTCCAGGGAAATGTCGGTCACGACGACGCCGCGGCCGCCCGCCGTCGTCGTCAGGCCTTCGGCCGTGAGCCGGCTCAGGGCCTCCCGCAGCGGGGTGCGGGAGATGCCGAGGCGCTCCGACTGTTCCACCTCCGCGAGCACGGTTCCGGGCAGGAGGCGCCATTCGATGATGTCGTCGCGCAGGGCCGCGTAGGCCTTGTCGCTGGCGCGCATCCTGCCTCCTTCGGTGGGGGCTCCGTAACGGTGGAACAACAACAGTGTATACACGTGCGGGCACTTTGCCCAGCAATTGCCGCCTCCGAGAGGCAAATTGGTCAGCTGTGTATACAGTGACCCTTGTATCGCCGGTCCGCCCCGGTCTACCATGGGCTGCAACACAACGTCGTGGACAGGATGTAAGTCATGGTCACCAAGAGCTACCAGGCCGCCTACGAACGGAGCCTGGACCATCCCGCAGAGTTCTGGCTGGAGGCCGCGGAGGGGATCTCCTGGACGACGCCACCGCGGCAGGCCCTCGACGCGGGCCGGGCACCGCTCTACGACTGGTTTCCGGACGGTGTCCTGAACACCTCCTACAACGCCCTCGACCGGCACGTCGCCCAGGGCAGGGGTGCTCAGGACGCCCTGGTCTACGACTCCGCGATGTTGGGCATCCGGCAGAGCTACACCTATGCGGAACTGACAGACCTCGTGGCCCGGTTCGCCGGTGTCCTGCGCCGCAGCGGCGTCGGCAAGGGCGACCGCGTGGTGATTTACATGCCGATGATCCCCGAGGCGGCGATCGCGATGCTGGCCACCGCACGGCTCGGCGCCGTGCACTCGGTGGTCTTCGGCGGGTTCGCCCCCAAGGAACTTGCCGCCCGCATCCGCGACGCGGCCCCGGCGGCGGTCGTGACGGCGTCCGGTGGCATCGAGCCGTCGCGCCGGGTTGAGTACCTGCCCGCCGTCGCCGAGGCCCTCGGCATCGCCGGCGCCGCGGACACGCCCGTTCTGGTCAAGGCCAGGGAGGGCTTTGGTTCGACGGTGGCCTCCATGGCGGCCGAACAGCCCGGGTGGCTCGACTGGGACGCCGAGATGGCCTCCGCCGAGCCCGCCGCGCCGGTGGACGTCGCGGCCACGGATCCGCTGTACATCCTCTACACCTCGGGCACCACGGGGGCGCCGAAGGGCGTGGTGCGGGACAACGGCGGCCACGCGGTGGCGCTGAAGTGGACCATGGAAAACCTCTACGACGTCGGCCCCGGGGACGTCATGTGGACCGCCTCGGACGTCGGCTGGGTGGTGGGCCACTCCTACATCGTGTACGGGCCGCTGCTGGCCGGCGCCACCACTGTGCTGTACGAAGGCAAGCCGGTGGGGACGCCCGACGCCGGCGCGTTCTGGCGGGTGATCCAGGACCACCGGGTCAACGTGCTGTTCACCGCGCCCACCGCGCTGCGTGCCATCCGCAAGGCCGACCCAGAGGGCCGGCTCGTGGGCCAGTACGACATTTCCAGCCTGCGGACCCTGTTCGCGGCCGGCGAGCGGCTGGACACCGACACGTTCCACTGGGCCTCCCGGGTCCTGGGTGTTCCGGTGGTCGATCACTGGTGGCAGACGGAGACGGGCTGGGCCATCTGCGCCAACCCCCGCGGCCTCGGCGGGCTGCCGATCAAGGCCGGCTCACCGAGCGTCCCGATGCCCGGCTTCCGGCTCAACATCGTCGACGGCGGGGGCGGCGACGTCGAGGCCGGCACCGAAGGCAACATCGTCCTGGGCCTGCCGCTGCCGCCCGGCACCCTCACCACGCTCTGGCGCAACGACGAACGCTACATTTCCTCCTACCTCCAGGCGTTCGAGGGCTACTACGCCACCGGCGACTCCGGCTACCGGGACGGGGACGGCTATGTCTTTGTCATGGGCCGAACCGACGACATCATCAACGTCGCCGGGCACAGGCTCTCCACCGGCGCCATGGAACAGGTGATCGGCCAGCACCCGGCGGTCGCCGAATGCGCGGTGATCGGCCTCGCTGACCCGATCAAGGGCCAGCGTCCCAGCGGCTACGTTGTCCTCAAATCCGGGGTGGACATTGGCGAGGACGTCCTGGCCAGGGACCTGATCGCCTTGGTCCGGCGCGACATCGGGGCCGTGGCGGACTTCAAGCACGTCACCGTGGTGGAGGCCCTGCCCAAGACCCGCTCGGGAAAGATCCTGCGCAAGACGATGCGCCAGATCGCCGACGGCGAGACCTACGTGGTGCCCTCCACGATCGAGGACACCGGCGTGATCGACCAGCTGCTCGAAACCCTGCGCCCCGGCGTCCCGGACTAGCCGGGCAACGCCCGCGGCCCCAGTCCCGCGTCACGCGGGGCAGGCTTTTGGGCTCGTCCGCAGGCCCTTCTCAAGGCACGACGGCGGGAATCCGCCGTCGTGCCGAAATAGCCATCCCGAAACTCTGCGCTGCGTGACGCCCGGCAACGGCGTTGTTTGCCGAGTCACTTGTGCTCATCCGAACCCCGGCTCACAGCGCTAGGGGAGTGTGTAGCCGAAGACGTCGACGATCACGTGTGTGGATTCGGCACGCGGTACCCATTGGAGGATGGGCTGGATCTCAATCTTGCCGTCTTCTCCGATGGGTACGTAGGCCATGTTGGCGATCGTCTGCCGGCGGTCGAAGTTCAGATTGGAGGCATCCTGCCATGGCGCCTTGTAGCCGCGGGCCATGACGTAGCCGAAGGCTGTCGGTTCGGTTACCGTGATATTGACCCAGACGCCGGTGGCGTTGCTCGGGACCCCTTTGACGCCTGCGACCTGGACAGGCACGGTGTAGGCGCCGCCAACCGGACCGCGGGAGGTCCGGGTGTCGAGAAAGCGCGTCGGGGCGATGCCGGCGAACGCTCCCGATGTGGTCGGCGTTCCCGGCAGGAAATAGCCGACGACGTCGGCAATGACGTGAGCTTTTCCGGACGAGGTGTTTGCGATCGTCACCGTGCCGTCGGAACCCACCGGCACGACGGCAAGGCTGGGGATGGTCTGGCTTTTTGCGTAGTTCTGGTTCGAGACGTTCGGTTTTGGGGTGCCTGTTGGGTAGGCGGTGATGTATCCGAATGACGTCGGCTGCGTCACGGTGAGGTTCACGACGACCGCCGCGGCGTTGGTCGGAACGCCGGTGGTTCCTCCCAGACGGAGCGGCACGCTTCTGCCGCCGGCAACGGGACCTGAGGAAGTCCTGGTGTCGAGGAGCCTCTTGGGTACCACGGGCCGGTAGGAGCCCGGGGCGTCGGAGATCCCGGACATGTCGTAATACGCCAAGGCATCGACGGTGATCTGCACGCTTCCCGCCGACGTGTTCGCGATGGTGATCTGCCCGGTAGCGCCGACCTCCACGATGGCCAGGTTCGCCACCATCTGTCCCGGCCCGTAGTTGACGTTGGAGGTGTGCGGCGCCATGACGCCCGAGTGGTACGCGGTGAGGAATCCTGCTGCGGTGCCGTCGCTGGCCGTGATGTTCAGGACCACCGCCTGCGTGCTGGCGGGGAACCTGTTCTTGCCGGGGACATCGAATGAGACTGAGCCGCCGCCGGGCACAGGTCCGGACGACGTTCTTGTGTCAAAGATCCGCCCGGGCCCGTACGGCATGGGTTTGATGCCGCCGATAGGCCCGGTCCCGGCCATTGCCGGAGCGGGAACGGGACCAATGAGCACCGAGCACAGTGCGGCAAGCACCAGCAGGATGCGCACAAGCGGTGATTTGGTGTGGACGATCCGTGCGGCGGCCGGCAGGACCGCTCCAGCGCTACGTGAAGTATTCAATATGTTCCCCCCAATAACGGGACGCCAAGCGGCGGCCTGTGAGTGATCCTAGCCTGACCGGCGCGGGTTCTGGCCGTGATGCGTGCGGCGCCCGGAGTCGTCCGAAACGCGGCTCCTGATTCAGTGCCTGCGGCGGAGGAGACCAGTGACGGCTGCGTCCCGTAGCCGGCGCAGGTTAAGGCCGCGGCCGGTTCCAGCGGTATTCGTTCTCCGGCCGGCCGGGTGCGCCGTAGCGGGCGGCGCGGGAGACCGTGCCGGCGTCGGCGAGGTATTCGAGGTAGCGCCGGGCGGTGACCCGGGACATGCCGAGCGCCTCCATGACCTCACTGGCTGAGACTGCCCCGGCCTGCTGTTTGATGTAGTCCTGGACGGATTCCAGCGTGGACACGGCCAGGCCCTTGGGCAGCGCCACTTCGGAGGGGGCCCGCAGGCTGGCGAAGGCCTGGTCCACATCGCTTTGGGACGCCCGGGCCCCCGCCGCCCCGGCCAGGGGCGAAGCCAGCTGCTCGCGGAACTGCCGGTAGCTGGCGAGTTTGTCCGCAAACGTTGCGTAGGTGAACGGCTTGATCAGGTACTGGACCACGCCGGTGGCCACCGCGCTGCGGACAATATTCAGTTCCCGCACGGCGGTGATGGCGATGATGTCCGCGAAGAGTCCGGCCGCCCGCATCCGGCGTGCGATGTCCAGCCCGTGCAGGTCCGGGAGGTTCATGTCCAGCAGTACCAGCTCCACCGGATTCCCTGCCGCCGAGAATTCCGTGAGCAGGCGGAGGGCGGACTGCCCGTCCGGCGCGGAGCCTGCCAGGGTGAAACCGTCCAGCCTTTCAATGTAGGCGGCGTGCGCCGCGGCAGCGATGGGCTCGTCTTCGACGACGAGCACCCGGATGTCGCTCATGGCTGTCCCTCTGTTGTGACCGGCAGTGTTGTGACCGGCAGTGTTGTGAACGGTAGCGTGACGCGGAACAGCGCCCCGGCCGGGCTGGTGATTGTCATGGTACCGCCGAGCCGCTGCACGGCCTGGCGGACCAGGGCCAGCCCAAGGCCGCGGCCGAAGGGACCCGGCGCCTTGGTGCTGAAGCCGTGACGGAAGATGTCCTCCACCGCCGCGGGGTCGATGCCGGGGCCGCTGTCTTCCACGGTGATCTCCAGGGCGGACCCGGTGGTTTCGACGGTGAGCTCGACGAGCCTGGGCGCCGGCGCCTCGGCCGCGGCGTCGATGGCGTTGTCCAGCAGGTTTCCAAGGATGGCCACGAGGTCCTGTACGGCCAGTCCGGTCACGGCCGTGGAGCCGCCGGCGCTGAGGATCAGTTCCACGCCGCGCTCGTGCGCCTCGGCTGCCTTGCCCATGATCAGGGCGCCGAGCACGGGTTCCTCGATGGAGCTCACGATGTCATCTGTGAGCCGCTGGCTCAGTTCCAGGTCCTTGGTGGCGAAGTCCAGCGCCTCGGGGCCCCGGCCGAGTTCCATGAGCGAGACGATCGTGTGGAGCCGGTTGGCATGCTCATGGGTCTGTGCCCGCAGCGCGTCGGAGAGAGTGTGCATGGTTTCCAGTTCGCTGCCCAGTGATTCGATTTCGGTGCGGTCCCGGATGGTGGCAACGGTTCCGTAGACGGCAGCGCCGGACTCCGCTCCCCGCTGGCGGGTTCCGGCAGATTCCGGTCCCACCGCGGGTCCCTGGTTGACCACCAGGATCCGCGAGCCGGTCAGGTGGATCTCATCCAGCGCGGTCCGCCCCGATTCGAAGAGCTCCTTGAGGCTGGGGGCCAGCGGCAACTCCGCGAGGGAGGGCGCCGCCTGGCGCTCGCCGCCTGCCTGGTGGCCGCCTCCCGCAGCGCCGGCAGCTTCCGCGCCGGAAGTGGGAACGCCGTCGGAGTCCTGTTTCGGCAGACCCAGCAATTCGGCGGCCTGATCGTTGTACATCACCACTTTTCCCTTGGGATCGATGAGGATCACTCCCTCACGCACCGAATGCAGCACCGATTCGTAGTACGCGAAGAGCTGGCCCAGCTGTTCCGGGCCCCACCCGCGGGTCACCCGGCGCAGGTACCGGCCCAGGAGCCAGGACGCCGCCGAACCGCCGGCCAGCAGCGCCAGGCTGATGGCCAGCAGCGCCGGCAGCCGGCCTGAGAGCGCAACGTCCACCGTCCGGACCGTCACGCCCGCGGCCACGAGCGCCCGAACCTTGCCGTCCGCATCCTTGACCGGGGCGATGGTGCGCACCGACGGGCCGAGGGTACCGGCCATGACCTCCGTGAACACCTGGCCATTGAGGGCCGCGTCGATGGAACCGATATACGGTTTGCCCAGTTCCTCATTGCGCGGATGGGTCCAGCGCGTGCGGTCCGGGGCCATAATCGTGATGAAATCCGCGTCGGCGTCGTTCATGACCTTCAGGGCGTACGGCTGCAGCAGGGCCGTGGGATCGGCGGTGCCCGCCGCTGCCAGGACGAAGGGGGCGTCGGCCACGGTCGTGGCGATGCCGGCCATCCGGCGTCCGGCCTCGTCGTAGGCGTGATCGCGCGCATCAAGGAACACAGCCGTGCCAACGATGGCCGTCAAGGCCACCACGAACAGCAGATTGGCCGCAAACAGCCTGCGGGCGATGCTCCAACGCTGGATCATCAACACCTTCCATGACCAATATGAACGCAAGGGTGATGCGCGTCACCTTCTCATCAATGATGGGGTTACACGCAAGAAGGACATGAGCGGACCACCGTCAGGACCGCACCAAGTCCAGCCTATCCAAGGAGAACACCATGGCCTCTCAACGAGGAGAGTCAGCAGCACCGGCCGCCGCTCCGGCCAAGAAGCGCAAGGGACTGGACAAGTCCCACTACCTTTACATCGCAGTCATCGTCGCGGTGATTGCAGGTGCCGTTATCGGTCTGCTGTTCCCCGAGGTCGGCAAATCCCTCAAGCCGTTGGGCGACGGCTTCATCAAACTCATCAAGATGATGATCGCGCCCGTGATCTTCTGCACGATCGTGCTGGGCATCGGCTCCATCGCCAAGGCCGCCACGGTCGGCAAGGTTGGCGGCCTGGCGCTCGCCTACTTTGTGGTGATGTCCACCTTCGCCCTGGCGATCGGCCTCGTGGTGGGCAACCTGATCCACCCCGGCGAGGGCCTCAAACTCGCCCCTTATGATCCGAACAAGAAGGCGGCGGTCGACAGCACCGTTGACTTCCTGCTGGGCATCATCCCGGGCGACATGCCCGTGTTGCCGACTCTCCTCGCCGCGATCCTGGTTGGCTTCGCGCTGCAGAAGATGGGCCCGCAGGGAGCGCCGATCCTCAAGGCCGTCGGTTACGGACAGGCCCTTGTGTTCCGCATCCTCATCATGATCATGTGGCTGGCCCCGGTCGGAGCCTTCGGCGCGATTGCCGCGGTGGTCGGTGCCACCGGCTTCCAGGCCATCATCAGCATGGCGACCCTGATGGGCGCCTTCTACATCACCTGCGCCCTGTTCATCGTCGTGGTCCTCGGCGGCCTGCTCAAGGCGGTCGCAGGCGTCAGCATCTTCAAGCTCATGAAGTACCTCGGCCGCGAATACCTGCTGATCTTCTCGACCTCCTCCTCCGAAGCCGCGCTGCCCCGCCTGATCGCGAAGATGGAACACCTCGGCGTGTCCAAGCCGGTGGTGGGCGTCACGGTCCCCACCGGCTACTCCTTCAACCTGGACGGGACCGCCATCTACCTGACCATGGCAGCACTCTTCGTCGCCAACGCCATGGGCACGCCGCTGGACCTTGGCGCCCAGGTTTCCCTGCTGGTCTTCATGATCATCGCCTCCAAGGGTGCCGCCGGCGTCACCGGCGCCGGCCTGGCCACGCTGGCCGCCGGACTCCAGGCGCACGCACCTCAGCTGCTGGGCGGCGTGGGCATGATCGTCGGCATCGACCGGTTCATGTCCGAGGCGCGCGCCCTGACCAACTTCACCGGCAACGCCGTCGCCACCGTGCTGATCGGCACCTGGGTCAAGGAGATCGACGGCGGACGCGTGGACCGTGTCCTCGCCGGTGCCGAGCCGTTCGACGAGGAGACCATGCTGGCCGGCCACTCCGGTGTGCAGGACGCCGCCGAACAGCCGGCGCAGCCGGCGCAACCGGTCCTGGTGCACGCCTGACACCGGCCCGAACACTGGCCTGACACCGTCTGGAGCCCGGCCGCGGCCGGAACACAATACCGCTCGTTGACGCCCCAAGCGCCCGGCAGCCCAGCTGCCGGGCGCTTGGGCGTTCGGATCAGCCCTCGTCGACGCCGAAGGGGGTGACTACCGTCCGGCGGGGCGTCCCGGCGTCGTCGTAGTTCAGGGTGCTGACGCGGACGCCGTACAACGCCGAAAGTTGCGCATCGGCGAGAAGCGGCCCGGCAGGCCCGGTCACCACGCCCTCGGCGCCCATGAGGACCACCGAGTCTGCGAGGAAAAGGGCGTGGTCCGGGTGATGGGTGCTCACGAGCAGCGACATGCCGGTCCGCACGAGTTCCCTCAGGAGCTGGAGGACCCGGACCTGGTTTTTCAGGTCCAGCCCGGTGGACGGTTCGTCCAGGACGAGAAGCCGCGAGCCGCCCGCGATGGCCCTGGCAATAAGGACCAGCTGTTGCTCGCCCCCGCTCAGGGTCGGAAACAGCCGGTCGGCCAAGGCGGCGATCCCCACCTGGTCCATGGCGTGGAGCGCCGCGGCCCTGTCCCGGGTGCCGGGGGAGCGGAAGACGCCGATGTGGCGGGCACGGCCCATGACCACCATGTCCAGGGCCGGGTAGCCGAACGTGCTGCCGCGCGCCTGCGGGACATAGCCGGGCGTCTCGGACCTGCGCACCGCCCCTTCCTTTACGGCCAGCATGCCGGCGGCGCAACGCACCAGGGTCGTTTTGCCGCTGCCGTTCGGCCCCAGGACCGCGGTCACTGTGCCTGGCGGCACCGAGAAGCTCAGATCCTTGAACACCCAGTTCTGCGGTGAATAGCCAAACCCGGCCCCGCGCAGCTCAAGCACCGTCCCAGATCCTCTCCCGGTTCCGGCGCAACAGCACAAAGAAGACCGGCGCCCCGATCAGGGCGGTGAGGACGCCGAGCGGGATTTCCCCGGCCGTGGCGGTGCGCGCAATGGTGTCGATGGCGACCAGGTAGGCGCCGCCCAGCAGGAATGAGACCGGCAGCAGCACCCGGTGGTCCGGACCCACCCACATCCGCGCGAGGTGCGGGATGACCAGCCCCACCCAGCTGATGACGCCGCTGACGGCCACGGCCCCGGCAACCATGAGGGCCACGGCGGCGAGGACCGCCCAGCGAAGGGGGCGCGGCCGGAGTCCCAGGGCGGTGGCGTCGTCGTCCCCGAGCGAGAGCACATTGACCCGCCACCGCAGTGCCAGCAGGACGACGCCGCCGGCAGCGATCGGAATGAGGGCCACCAGCACCTTCGCCCAGGTTGCGCTGGCGACACTGCCAAGCAGCCAGAACACGATTGCGGGCAGGGTGGTGAACGGGTCCGCCAGATACGTCACGAGGGCCACCAGGGCGGAGAAGAAGGAGGCCGTGACGATTCCCCCGAGGACCACCATGAGGATGTGGGCGCCGCCCCGGCCGGACGTGATGAGGAAGACGATACCCAGCGCCAGCAGCCCGAAGCCGAACGATCCGCCCACGAGGGCGACGGGGCCCAGGCCCAGCAACAGAGCCAGGGCACCACCAAACGAGGCCCCCGATGAGACGCCGATGACCTCCGGGCTGACCAGGGGATTGCGGAACACGGCCTGCAGCGCTGCACCACCGATTGCGAGGGCACCGCCGACCAGCAGGGCCAGCAGGACCCGGGGCAACCTGACCAGCAGCACCACGTTTTCCTCCGCCGCGGGAAGGCTTGGGCCGAAGGGAACTATTCGGGAGGCCAGGATCTGCACGACATGGTCGAGGGGGACGTTGTACCGGCCGCTCGCGAGTGCCAGCGCCGACACGGCGGCCAGGACGGCTCCCGAGAGCAGGCATGGTCCGATGACCTGGCGCAGCCTCGATCCCCGGCCGCCGCCGGGGTGTCCCGTGGTCAGAGGCTGGGCCTCACGAAGCGTCGAACTGCCGGTAGTTGGCCGAGGTGCCATTGGCTTCAGTCCACAGGATCTTGTTCAGCTCCGGAGCTGTTGGCCGGTAGCGGTACAGGAAATCGAAGTAGTCGTTCGTCTCGTCCCTCAGCGCGGACCGGTTTCCGGAGGGGAAACTGATATCGCTGAGCCAGCGCCACATCAGCGGTGACTCCTGGCCGGGGGGATCCCAGCGGTAGCCGCCCAGCGGGACCTTGTAGACACGGCGGGAACGCACGGCGGACACACTTTGCCACACCGGGTTGCCGTAGACGTCCGCGGGCATCGCGTCGTCGAAATTCCCGAGCAGGATGATCTCCGGATCCCACGCGAGGACCTGTTCGACGTCAACGCCCACCATGCCTTTGCCCTGGAGGCCCTGCGGGCCGGTGGCGGGGTTGTGTCCTCCGATGAGCTTGATGTAGAAGTCGTTGTAGCTGCCATTTCCGGCAACCTTGAGGCCGCCGGTGAACCTGTTGAAGTAGATGATGCCCGGGCCGCCGGTGCCGCGGGCGGCGGCCTCGGCCTGGATGGCCTTCTGTTGCTCATCGCTGCGCGCCTTCATCTGCACAGCCCGGTCCGGGCGCCCCAGCATCGTTGCGAAGAGCGCGGTCCACGTGTCCACATCCTGCTGCGTGCCGGTGTTCGTGATGCCCAGGACCTTCATCCCGGCTTGTTCCAGCGGTGCCGTCAATTGCGCATCGCTCCACTGGACCACGACGTCGGGGTTCAGCGCCCGGATGCTTTCGACATTGGGTGTGAAGTCGGTCGTGGCGATGTCATGCGGGATATTCAGGGCCTCCGGATACATGGCGCCCATGGCGCCGTCGCGCATGGCGACCCAGGAGGCATTGTGCATCCCGGCAAGATGGCTTGCGCCCTGGTCGACGGCGGCCAGCAGGGAGGCGGCCGGCATGGGTATGGTCACCACGCGGGTGACCGGGCGGTCGAAAGTCAGGACGGTCCCGCGCTGGTCCGTCACCTGGATCCCGGCCTGGCCTGAGGAGGAACCCAGTGGTGCCGTGCCGGCTGTCCCTGCGGGCGGCGTTGACTGCGGCGACGTGCTGCCCGGGGCGCAGGAAGCAAGGAGCAGCGCCCCTCCGCCGTAGAGGGCCGCTGCCAGTACTGATCGTCGGTTGGCGTCGGGGATGCTCATCGGCCTACCTCCCGGGAAGGACCGCATGCAACGGCCATCCGCTCCGCGCCGGCAACGACATTGATCCCGGCACGGCATTCCCTCACAGCATCTGCCGAATGCGCAGGGGTGTCAATGCCGGTATCCCGGGCATTGTTTGCCGATGGGCGCCGGTGCTAGCCTCGCTCATATCCCCTGTGAAACGAGGCCACGGGATGCAAGTCAACGGCGCCCAATTGTTTGTCCGCTACGCGTATCCGCCGAATTCGCGGGGCAGCTGCGGGCCGCCTGACAGCGATGCGCTGCTGCACTACGGCCAGTCCGGGGTGACCGACGCGGGCCTGCGCGAACTTGCCAAGGGATTCGCCGGCGCCTGGCCGTATCTGGAGCTCATCGCCGGCGCCACCGGCAATCCGGACCCGCTGGACTACGCGGTGGTGGAGGCTTACTGGGTGGGAAACACGCTGCTGGACACCGTGGGTGTGCGCAGCATCGGCAATTCCATGGAGGACCGGTTCCGGGCACGGACCGGGCACCAGTTCCCGCACCTGATGGAAGGGGTCCTGGCCGGCGGCGTACCGCACCACAGCTTCCATGTCCTGGAAATCTATCCGTGGACAGGACTCTTGCGCGATGATCGGCGCTCATCCACGGCCCTGAATGTCCTTGACCAATGCCGCATCCGGTGGGGCGAAGTGGTGGCCGTCGAAGGGGACAGCGCCCTCGTGCGCTCGCAGCCCCTCATATGGGACGGGATGGCCCTGTCGCTGGGGGAACCCGTGATCGAGACGGCCAAGTACGCCGTGGCCGGGTCCGGCTTCATCGCCGACCTCACGCCCGGCGACATGGTGTCCCTTCATTGGGACTGGGTGTGCGACCGGCTGACGCCCGCCCAGCTCCACCGGCTCCAGCACTACTTTGCGCGCCACCTCAAGATCGCCAACTCCGGCGTCGAGCACCGCGGCGCCGCGATAGCCCTCGAATAGTGGGCAATGAGAGTTCAGCCAGTGGGGGAGCAAGGCTACGGGACCGTATCGGTGGGGTCCGGGCCCCGTCCCATGAGCTCAAGTCCCGTCATCGCACGGTCGGCGCCGTCCTGGTCCACGCGCTCCAGGGCGAAGCCCATGTGGATCAGGACCCACGTGCCGCTCTCCAAAGGGCCGTCGTCGAGGAGGCCAATGTTGATCTTGCGCTCCACGCCGGCCACATCCACGAGGGCGAGTTGCCCGTTGTAGCCGTCGATCACTTCGATGATCCGGCCCGGTATTCCCAAACACATCCGCCGTTCCTCCTCAGCCTGCTTCATCCGGACCCGCGCTCGCGGGCGCTGCGTCTGCGTTCGTGATGCGGGCCGTGATCAGGGTGCGGACTGCTTCCACGGCTGCCGGGACTGCGCGGGACACTTCCTCGGACAGTTCCATGCCCTCGTCCGTTCGCCCCGCGATGCAGCCGACCAGGTAGGTCTCCGGCAGTGATCCGCCCAGGACGCGGAGGCGGCGAAGGACGGCCAGCGGATCCATGCCATGTGGATCGAATGCCGGATTGACCCGCAGGCCGGCCGGAGTGAGCGGTCCGCCGCTTTCCAGGTCCTCCGCCCGGATCTTCAGGATCCGGAGCGTTCCGGCGCCGGCGCTCCCGTCCGCCGGGGCCGGAAGGACGTCCACGAGCACCAGGGCATCCACCCCGTTGAGGAGGTCGTAGGCGAGGTGCAGCCCGCGGATCCCGTAGTCCCGCACCTGGACCTCCTCCGGCGCCCAGCCGGGCAGGCCGGACACCTCCTCGGCCAGGAGTCGGGCGACGGCCGGTCCAAATCCGTCGTCGCGAAGGAACACGTTCCCCACGCCCGCCACGAGTACCCCGCTCACGGCGGGCCTCACATGCTGCGCATTCGCACGTAGCGCTTGATGTCCGGAATCGAACGCAGCCCGACGACGGCTGCTGCCAGGCCCGCGGCCAGCAGGAGCACGACAGTCATGATGCCCAGAGCTTTCATGGTGATGGTTCCTTTCCGTTGTCCGGGGCTGGCGCCGCGGCGAGCGGCACGAGTTCCTCGGGGGCGAAATACAGATACCGGCCGTACCACTCCTGCAGTTCGGCCGCGGGGTCGGCCTCGAGGACCACCGCGACGTGGGTTCCGCCGTCGACGTCGAAGTGGACTCCTGTGACACGCCCCGATTTGCCGGCGAAGAAGAGGTCCTGGGCGTCGGCGCGGCGCAGCGGAACAACCCGCACCCGGCTGCCGCGTGAGATCGGGACGCCGTCGATGAAGACGGTGTCCGATTCCGGATCCACGACGGCGTCCCGGGCCGGATCCCACCACGGCGTGTCGACGCCGGCGCCCGCGTCGGCGCCGCCCTGAGCTGAAAATTCCGGGACGGAATACTCCGGCACTGAAAATTGCGGGACGGAAAACTCCGGATAGTCCGGGACCGCGGCACCAGGGAAGTCATCGCCTCCGATACTCCCGGGGCCACGGGCCGAACCGGCGCGCGGGTTCCGCAGGATGCCGTGCAACTGCTGGAGCTCCTCGGCCGTCATGTTCTCGCAGCGTTCGATGATCGCCGCCGCCCGGGCATCGGTCGACCGGGCCTCCGCCTTTTCCTCATCGGTCAGCGTGAGCACCCGCAGGGTCAGGATCTCGTCGATCTCCGTCGCATCAAACAGTTCCACAGTGCTTTCCGGCGCCACCGCGGGATGGTCGTAAAGGATGATCGGGGACAGGAGCAGGACATCGCGCTGCCCCTCGGGGCCGGCGAGCACAGGCCAGCAGCGGTGCTGGCTGCACGAAGCCGCCGCCGCCGCTGCCCACCCGGGTGGATCGATCACCGACAGGAAGTCGGCATCATGAACGGCGAGCAGGACATGGGCTCCGATGAACGAGCTCTCGATCGCGGAACGCTTGTCGGTGGTCGCCGCCGCCGCGTTTTCAACCGTGACCCTGAGCCGCCAGAGGGGACCTTGGGCCGGCACGTCCACGGCGTTGGCTTCGGGTGCCGGCACCGGCGTCGCCACTTGCGTCGCCATCAGGCGCAGCTCGCCGTGAAGCTGCCGGCGCCGGCGCACGAGCCTGCCGGCGGTGGCGCCGGCGGAGTCCAGCACGGGCTCGATGTCCTCGTTCGCCGGCACGTTGACCGGCGCGTGCACGCCCGCGGCAAGCTCGGCGAGGCTGTACGGCCCGAGCGTGATCTCCTGATCCGTTGCCTCGTCCCAGCTGAGCCACCGGGTGGCGCCGACGACCAGTTCGTCGACGGGAGTGAAGCCGCCGGCGTCCGCGCGTTCGGCGGATCTGGTCTGGAGGTGCAGGAAGCGCAGATGGACGTCGACCCGGGCTGCGGGTCCCGGCTCGAGGAGGCAGTCCGCTGCCATGTCCGACGCTTCACCGGCGCCGGATTCTGCCGCGCCCGGCGGCCCGAGCACCCCGAACTGCCAGCGGGCCTGGTTCTTGGCGGACGAGGCGCGGTAGGGGTAGAGGAGGTACCCCTCGTAGAGGACGGCGTCCGCGACGGCGCGTGCCAGGCTGAGTCCGGTGTTCACGGCACCGGGTCACCCGCCCCGGCGAGCAGCCCCTCGATTGCGGCCTCCCAGGAAATCAGGCCGTGGGCCGCCTTGTACCTGGCCAGGGCCGCGAGGACATCACGGTCCAGGCGGATCCATCCCTGGTTGGGGAAGAATGCGTCCAGCAGCGAGCGCCAGACCGCCACGGGCAGGGCGTACCGCGATTCCCGGTCCCAGGGAATCTGCTCGACGCCGAAGCCCGTCGCGCCGCGCGTGAAAACTGTCCCGGAGAAGAGGAACTCCAGCGGTACGGTCCCGTCCCGCAGGGAGTTCAGGTATTTTGCCGCGGACACCTCGAAGTCGAACGTGCAGGGCAGCGGCAGATCAACCTCGACGCTGTCCGCAAATCCCTGGACCAGGACGCCGCTGTGCATCCAGATGAAGGGTTTGAGCGTGGTGGGCCACCGCCCGCGGGTACCGAAGAGTTCCAGGAGTCCGGCTTCCTCGTCGGCGTCGTAACCGCGGCGCTGGGCCAGGATCCGCACCTGGCAACGCAGGGCCATGGCATGGACGGCGGCGCCGCTGTTCTCCTGGATCCGCAGGCGCGCGGTCAGCTGAGGTGCGGCCGCATAGGGCTCCGGGGCGATGTCCAGCACGCTGAATTCGAGGTCAACCATGGCGGCCCTCCAGGTCTGCCGCGGCCGGAGCGGGGGCGGGCCTGCTGCGGCTGCCGATCCGGTCGAAGAAGCCGGCGAGCTCCTGGCGGGACTCCTGGCCACCGTCGAAACCCTTCCACACCCGCCGCATGCGGCCCACAAGCTCGTAGCACGCATCGATGGGGACGAGATGGCAGTCCGCCAGGTCCCGGTCGGGGCCCGGGGAACGGATCAGCAGGGCCTCCGTGTCAGGGGCGAGCACGGAGATGGCCGGGTTGGCCGCTTGGACCGATGCCCAGGCGTCCAGGGGAAGTTCGGACTCCGTGGCACCCGCCGGGCTCGGATAGAAGGCAGCGGTCCGGCCGAGCGCCGAGTTGAAGAAGAAGAATGCCAGCCCCACCGGGATTTCCAGCTCGTCCCATTGGGCCTGGCCGAGCTCGAAGGGCTCGAAGGAGAGGTAGCGGTCAGGCACGGAACGGTAGCGCAGATGGGCCGACGAGTCCGTGAACAGCAGATAGCAGGGTCGGCACGTGCACAGCAGGGAGCGGCTCTCCAGATCCACCACATGCTGGTGGGCCTCCGGAATGGGCTCCGCGCACATCTCGCAGCGCTCGCCGGCAGACTGGGCCGGGCGGGTGGACGCAATCCGGCGCAGCACGGTAAGCGCCGAAGTTCCGCCTGCTCCTGTGCTGTTGACTCCGGCGCTGCCGGCCGGCTGTCTCCCGGGACCCGGCGCGGCCGACTGACTCCCGGTTCCCGGCGGCGCCGTCATGCCCGGCTCCGTTCCCGTGCCGCGGCGTTCATTGCCGGCACCTCACAGCCGGTCCGCGGTGGTGGGGACGGCCACGGACGGGACGCCGTCGCGGAGCAGCAGCGGGAGGGGATCAAGATGCAGTGCCTTGTCCTCGAGGCAGGCCCCGGCCTTCCGGACGTCGAAGTGGCTGCGGCAGTGCGGGCAGCGCAACAGCCCCCCGCCCACCGGCGCCGCCAGCGCCCGCTGCAGTGAGGCGCCCGGCATCGAGTGGGTGCAACGCGGGCAGCGGTCCACAAACGCGTAGACGTCCGGGCCGATCCGGCACGTGAGCACCTCCACGCCGGCCACCAGGAAGCCCGCGACGCCGCCGGACTCCAGCTCGGCGAGGGCCGGGACCGCCTGCCACGTGCCGGCGGCCGGCGTGCCGGATTCGTTGGCCGTCCAGTCCTGCGCGCCGCTGGGCGCGCCGGCGTCGGGTGAGGCGCCCAGCCCGTCCAGCCGCGAGCGCAGGGCACCGACCGGGATGAGGGCAGGAACGGTGGCGGGGGCCGCCTCCTCCACCTCGATGGCGGTCACCTCCGGCGCCGCGGTTTCGATCGCGTCCTCGACGGCGAGCTTGAGCGTGACCGACGACGACGGACAGCCCTGGCAGCTGCCCAGCAGCCTCAGCCGGACGACGCCTTCCTCACTGATGCCGAGCAGTTCCACGTCCCCGCCGTGCGAGCCGAGGTAGGGCCGGACGGAGTCGAGGGCGCCGGCGACCCTGCCGGGCAGGTCCACGGGGTGCAGCCCGTGGATCAGGAGCAGGCCTGACACCAGCGGGTCGGACGTGAGGGCGGATACCGTTCCGGGCCCGAGGACACCCTGCGAATCGAGCAGGTGCAGGATTCGTTCCAGCCCGGCACCGTACAGCTCCGTCACTTGCCGGACCAGGTCCTCCGCCCGGTCACGGGCCACTGGACCGCCGGAGCCCAGCGCGTCGAGGAGGGAACTGATCCGTTCCCCTGCCGACCCCAACAGATTCTCCCGGTCCATGGCGGGCTACTCACCGGTGAGCGACTGCGTGGGGGAGTGCACCAAGTCCAGCGTCTGCCCGTCGCCGAGGTACATGTGGACACCGCACGGCAGGCAGGGGTCAAAGCTCCGGACGGTGCGCATGATGTCGATGCCCTTGAAATGATCGCGGTCGTTCTCCTCGAAGATGGGCTGGCCTTGCACCGCGTCCTCGTACGGGCCCGGTGTTCCCTCGGAGTCGCGCGGGCTGGCGTTCCAGGGCGTCGGCGGGTAGGGATGATAGTTGGCGATCTTGCCGTCGCGGATCACCATGTGGTGTGAGAGCACGCCGCGGACGGCTTCGGTGAAGCCGCAACTGATGGCTTCGTCCGGCACCTCAAAGCTCTCCCACGTCTTGGTGCGGCCGGCCCGGATCTCCTCGAGGGCCTTTTCGGCGAAGTGCAGGGCGGCGGCCGCCGCGTAGGCCTGGAAATACGTCCGCGCGCGGTTCCGCTCCAACGTGTTGCTCCACTGCGGAATCTTCCATTCCAGGGTCACCGGGCCCTTCAGCGCAGTCTTGGGGAGCTCGATCTGGACGCTGCTGCCCGTTGACTTGAGGTAGCCGGTGTCGACGAACCCGGCAAGGGCGGTCGACCAGAGCCGGGCCAGCGGGCCGCCGCCGGTATCCAGCGCCAGATTGCGTTCCCCGTCATTCCACCGCGGCGACATCACCCAGCTGTACTTGTCCTCGAGGTCGCGCTTCTGCGGCCGCGGGTTGGTGTGCTGGTTCCAGGGGTGCCGGCGGTCCACCGGGTTGCCCAGGGGATCGCGGGTGACGAACATTTCCTGGTCGCCCCAGTCCTCGTAGTACGACGAGCCCAGCATGATCCGGATCCCCAAGTTGATCCGCACCAGGTCCGTGGTCACGAGTTTGCCGTCCACCACGACGCCGGGGGTTACAAACATCTTCCGGCCCCACTCCGTCATGTCCTTGTAGGCGAAATTGCAGAACTCCGGATCCTGGAAGGACCCCCAGCAGCCCAGCAGGGTGCGCCGCAGCCCCACCTGCTCGTACCCGGGCAGGGCGTCGTAGAAGAAATCGAAGAGGTCGTCGTGCATCGGCACGACCTTCTTCATGAACTCCACGTACCGCATGAGCCGGGTGATGTAGTCCGTCATCAACTGGATCGTCGCCACAGTTCCCACGCCGCCCGGGTAAAGCGTGGAGGGATGGACATGCCGGCCCTCCATCAGGCAGAACATTTCCCGGGTCATCCGGCTCACCTGCAGCGCCTCGCGGTAGAACTCCCCGGTGAACGGGTTCAGCGAGCGCATGATGTCCGCGATGGTGCGGTAGCCGTGCTCGCCCGCGTGCGTGGCCGGCGTGTTCTCGGCCTTGGCCAGCACCGACGGGTTGGTTTCCGAGACCATCTTCTCGCAGTAGTCCACGCCGACCAGGTTCTCCTGGAAGATGTTGTGGTCGAACATGTACTCGGCGGCCTCGCCCAGATTGACGATCCACTCGCCGAGGTGCGGCGGCTTCACTCCGTAGGCCATGTTCTGCGCGTAACAGGAGCACGTGGCGTGGTTGTCGCCACAGATTCCGCAGATCCGGCTCGTGATGAAGTGGGCGTCCCGCGGGTCCTTGCCGCGCATGAAGATGGAATAGCCGCGGAAAATCGATGACGTGCTGTGGCATTCCACCACTTGGTTGTTCTTGAAATCGACCTTGGTGTAGATGCCGAGGCTGCCGACGATCCTTGTGATCGGGTCCCACGCCATCTCCACCAGGTTGTCACCCGCGGTACCGTCCGCCGAGGGCATCGGAATCGTCGAAGTCATTGCATTGCCTCTCTGCCTAGCGTCCCTACCAGGTCCGCTTGGCGCCGGTCAGCAGATCATTACCGGGTTTGCGCCAGCGTGGTTCCTGGTCCAGCGTGTGCTTCGTGATGTTCCGCAGTGCCCTGATGGTCTTGCCGTACGGCATGACCGACGCGGTTGACAGCTTGCCGCCAGGGGGTTCGTCCATGAACGGCATGAATTTGTCCGGGAATCCCGGCATGGTGCATCCGATGCAGATGCCGCCCACGTTGGGGCAGCCGCCGATTCCGTTCATCCAGCCACGCTTGGGCACGTTGCACTTGACCACTGGTCCCCAGCAGCCGAGCTTGACGATGCACTTCGGGGACCCGTACTCGGTGGCGAAGTCGCCCTGTTCGTAGTACCCCGCGCGGTCGCATCCCTCATGCACCGTCTGGCCGAACAGCCACGTCGGCCGGAGCGCCTCATCCAGGGGAATCATGGGTGCCTGTCCGGTGGCCTGATACAGCAGATACGTCATGGTCTCCGAGAGGTTGTCGGGCTGGATGGGGCAGCCCGGGACGCACACGATCGGGATCCCGGCCTTGGACCGCCAGTCATACCCGAGATAGTCGGGGACCCCCATGGCCCCGGTGGGGTTCCCGGCCATGGCATGGATGCCGCCATAGGTCGCGCAAGTTCCCGCCGCGATGATAGCCGTCGCCTTGGGGGCCAGTCGGTCCAGCCACTCACTGGTGGTGATCGGCTGTCCGGTGTCGAGGTTGTTGCCGAAGGCCGCCCAGTAGCCGCCCGGAGCGTGCAGCTTCTCATTCGGGATGGACCCCTCCACCACCAGCACGAACGGCTCCAGCTCGCCGCGGTCCGCCTTGCGGAACCACTCGAGGAAGTCGTCGGCGCCTTGCTGCGGGCCGCATTCGAAGTCGATCAGCGGCCAGTGCATGGCAATCTTGGGAAGTCCGGGAAGCGCCCCCAGGGCTATCTCCTCGACGCTTGGCTGGGTAGCCGCCGTCAGGGCCACGGAGTCACCGTCGCAACTGAGTCCGGCATTGATCCACAGGACGTGGATCAAGGTTTCTTCCGCTTTCAATGCAGTAGCTGTAGGCATCGTTGCCTCCTTCGGAGCCCGCCCTGTGGCTGCGGCTCGAATGTTGCGTCAGCAGGTCAAACGCGTAGTCCGCCAGATCGCGGCGCACTCCGGGCGGCAGCCGCCGCCAGGTGGGGATTCTTCCGGATCCACTCCAGCCAGCCGTCCATGCCGTCGCCGGTGGTAGCTGACAGGGTCAGGACGTCGACGCCGGGATTGAGCCGGCGCGCCTGGCGCGCGCAACGCTCGACGTCGAACTCCACATAGGGGAGCAGGTCTGCTTTGTTGATGATCACCAGGTCGGCGGCCAGGAACATGTGGGGGTATTTCTGCGGTTTATCATCGCCCTCCGTAACTGAGATCACGACGACCCGGGCCGATTCGCCGAGGTCGAACAATGCCGGGCACACCAGGTTGCCCACGTTTTCGATGAAGACTGTCGAGCCGGGGACCGGGTCCAGCGCGCCCAGCGCCCGCTGCAGCATCCCTGCATCCAGGTGGCAGCCTGCTCCGGTGTTTATTTGGATCACCGGCCGCCCGGTGGACCGGATCCGGTCGGCGTCCAGCGAGGTCTCCTGGTCACCTTCGATGACACCGATGTCCAGCTCGCCGGCAAGTTCCCGGATGGTCCGGACCAGGAGCGTGGTCTTGCCGGCCCCGGGGGAACTCATGACATTGAAGGCCTGGATGCCGCGTCCTTCCAGCCATCCCCGGTTTCGTGCGGCCAGGAGGTCGTTCTTGGCGAGAAGGTTCTCCTCCAGGGAAATGATGGTCCGTCCGTCCGGCGCCGGGCCGTGCCCGGCGTCCGCGGTCCCGGCGGACAGGGGATGCTGGTGGCCGTGGTCGTGATCGTGCGGATGATCGTGGTCGTGGGGATGCGGATGCTCGTGCGGGGCTGCAGCAACGTGCGCGGCTTCCTGCACTGTTCCGTCGAGGTCCGAAATCCTGGTGCCGGCGTCGTCGCCGCATCCGCACGTTGCACACATGTCTACGCAACCTCCACCGAGGTGACCAGGAGTTCCCGGCCACTGACGACTTCGACATCGGCACTGCCGCAGGGGCAGAGCAGAAACATGTCCTCAAGGACGAATTCGTCGCGGCAGCTGCGGCATCTGGCCCGGCCCTCGGATTCATCGATCGTCAAGGTTGCCCCGGCCAGCGGCGTGTCAGCAGAAACGATTTCGAAGCAAAAGCGCACGGCGTCCGGGAGGACGCCGCTCAAGGGTCCGATCCGCAGGTTGACGCCCGTGACGGAGCGGTCACCGGTCCGGTCCAGGACCGCCTCCACAAGACTTTGCGTGATCGAAAGTTCGTGCATGAGCCGCTGCCACCTCGTCGTTTCAATGTAGGCCTGCGGGTTTCAAACTTCAATATGTTCAGGGTCGCGGGCGCCCGCCTGCCCGCATCCCCAGCCGCTCCCGGCATACCTGCCGGTGCGCTCCGGTCCCGGTGCCCGTCCGCGGCAACCTTCGACTTCAACCCGAACGTCAAGGCACAGCGCCCGTCACAGTGTCAAGGTCCGTCGAATACCGTGTCGGGCGCTGTAACCTTGGGAGGAACGTGCTGGGCTCTGGGAGCCCGGAGGCAGAAAAATGAAGCACGACAATCACCGTCATCGAAAGTGTGGATAGATACGTGAGCAGCGAACAGGGTTCAGCAACTCTGGAAGGCACCGAACTCGATCTGGAAGACGCCGTCATGGGCCCCACCGGGCGGCCCCATCGCGACTTTCCGGAGCCCGCACCGCTGTCTTCCCACGGTCCTGCGCGGGTCATCGCCATGGTGAACCAGAAGGGCGGGGTGGGCAAAACCACGTCCACGATCAACCTCGCCGCGGCCCTGGCCGAATACGGCCGCCGCGTGCTCCTGGTCGACTTCGATCCGCAGGGCGCCCTGTCCGCAGGCTTGGGCACGAACCCGCATGAGCTCGACCTCACCGTGTACAACGTGCTGATGGACCGCAAGGTGGACATCCGCGACGCCATCCAGAAGACCGGCGTGGAAAACGTGGATCTGCTCCCGGCCAACATCGACCTCTCCGCCGCCGAGGTCCAGCTGGTCAACGAAGTGGCCCGCGAACAGGTCCTGGACCGGGCGCTGAAAAAGGTCGAGGACGACTACGACGTCGTCCTGATCGATTGCCAGCCCTCACTCGGCCTGCTCACGGTCAACGCGCTGACCGCCGCCCACGGCGTCATCATCCCGCTCATCTGTGAATTCTTCGCCCTGCGCGCCGTGGCGCTGCTCGTGGAAACCATCGACAAGGTCCAGGACCGCCTCAACCCGCGCCTGCAGGTCGACGGCGTGCTCGCCACGATGTACGACGCCCGGACCCTGCACGGGCGCGAGGTGATCGCCCGCCTGGTGGAGGCCTTCGGCGACAAGGTCTTCGAAACCGTCATCAAGCGCTCGATCAAGTTTGCCGACGCCACGGTCGCGGCCGAGCCCATCACGACCTACGCGGGCAACCACGTCGGTGCCGACGCCTACCGCCGCCTGGCCAAAGAGCTGATCTCGCGCGGCGGCGCGCCCTAGCCAGGATCGTGGCAGGCGCCTTCTCCCCGCCGGCGGAGCTCGACATGACAGCGGAGCTCGAAATGCCAGCGGAGCCCGACACACGCGCGGAATCCGCGCAGCCCTCGGCCCCGGACGCCTCTGCAGGCCCGAACGACCCCGCAGCGCCGGACGTCACCATGGGCCCCGGCATCACCGCAGGGCCGCCCGGGAAAAAGCCCGGATTCGAAGTCCGGCTGGCCAACTTCATGGGCCCGTTCGACCTCCTGCTCGGCCTGATCTCCAAGCACCAACTGGACATCACCGAGGTGGCGCTGTCCACGGTCACGGACGAATTCATCAAGTACATCAGGGGCCTGCAGCAGCTGGGAGAGGAATGGGCGCTGGATGAGGCCAGCGAATTCCTGGTGATTGCGGCCACCCTCCTGGACCTCAAAGCCGCCCGGTTGCTGCCCGCTGGCGAAGTTGAGGACGACGAGGACATTGCCCTGCTGGAGGCCCGGGACCTCTTGTTCGCCCGGCTGCTGCAGTACAAGGCCTTCAGGCAGGTGGCCGGCATGATCGGCTCCACGCTCGAGCTCGAGGCCCGGCGGTATCCCCGGCAGGTTGCCCTGGAGGAACACTTCGCTGCCCTGCTTCCGGAACTTCTGTGGCGGCACACCCCGGAGCAGTTCGCGTCCCTGGCCGAGGCGGCGCTCAAACCCAAGGAGGCAGCCCCCACGGAAGTAGGCCTCGAACACCTGCACGGTGCGCCCGTCAGCGTCAAAGAACAGGCCGAGCTGCTGGGGAACCGGTTGCGGCTGGGCACGCCGCTGAGCTTCCGGGCGCTGATCGCCGACGCCGAATCCACGCTGGTGGTGGTGGCGCGGTTCCTGGCGCTGCTGGAGCTCTTCCGCGACCGCGCGGTGGGCTTTGACCAACTGCTGCCGCTGGGGGACCTGACGGTGCACTGGACGGCCGATGCCCAAGGGTGGAGCAGCGAAAACCTGAGTGAAGAATACGAGGACCAACCGTGAACGAACGATTGCCTGACGCTGCCCGCGAGGCCGGGCTGGAAGCCGGGACAGACACGGGGCCGGACGTCGCGAGCCTGCCGGGGGGCGCCCGCGCGGCCCTCGAAGCCGTCCTGATGGTGATCGACGAACCGGCCACGGCGCAGGCCCTGGCAGCCGGACTGAACCTGACGGTCGACGTCGTCGAGGGTCTGCTGGAGGAACTGCAACGGGAGTATAACGGTTATACTGTTAATGCCCCGGATGTGGACGATGCCAGTTTCAACGGCTTCAGCGCCACCGCCCGGGGTTTTGAATTGCGGAATATCGCCGGAGGCTGGCGGATCTATTCCCGCGCTGAATTCGCCGAGATCGTTGGCGAATTCGTGCTGGAAGGACAGACCGCCAGGCTGACGCAGGCGGCGCTCGAAACGCTCGCCGTCATCGCTTACCGCCAGCCCGTATCTAGGGCGCGGGTGTCTGCAATTCGAGGAGTCAACGTTGACTCTGTCGTGCGGACGCTGACGCAGCGGGGGCTGATCGAGGACTCGGGAACCGATCCTGAATCCGGAGCAATCCTGTACCGCACGACGTCGTATTTCCTGGAGCGAATGGGAATCGGCTCGGTGGCGGAATTGCCGCAGCTTTCACCCCACCTTCCGGGGCTTGAAGGCATCGAAGAGTTTTACGACGCTGGAAGAATGTAGGCAGGAACAACTGCCTGCGCACGAGTATCCACTAGGGCAGAAACATTTTGCCCCGTCGGCGGGTGTTGTCGGGAGACAGCGGCCGTCGGCCAACAAACGAAGGACGGGTCATGACACAGGCGGGACGCCAGGGTTCACCACGTAACAGTTCGGGACGTAACAGTGCCGGACAAAACTCAGCGCAGGGCTCAGGCCGCGGCGCACAGGGCGGTTCGGGCCGCAGCGGCGGAGCCGACTACAAGGGCGGCTCAGGCCGCGGCGCCCAGGGCGGCGGAAGCCGCGCCGGGGGAGCCGGATTCAAGGGCGGCGGAGACCGCCCCTTCAAGCACCCCAAGCCTCGCGAAGAGGCCTTCATCGATCCGGACCTGCAGGGTCCCGACGGCGCGCCGTCGGCTGCCCGCCCGGCTTCCGCTGACTGGAAGTCCAAGGCGCCCTCCGGCAAGGAAGCAGCCCGCAAGGCAGCCGCCCGCAAGCCCGGCTTCGGCAAGGCTCCCGGCACTCCCGGCGCCCTCAAGCCCAAGCCGCGCGTCGGCGCCGGAGCGGCCAAGGCCACCGGTTCCCGCGCCTTCGGCAGTGAACGCTTCGGCCAGAACCTCGGGCCCGTGCGCAAACCGGCCCGCAAGCGCGGACCCCGCGCCGAGGTGCCCCAGTCTGAACTGCACGACGCCGACGGCACCCGCCTCCAGAAGGTCATGGCCTCGGCCGGCGTCGCCTCACGGCGGGTCTGCGAGGAAATGATCGCCGAAGGCCGCGTCGAGGTCGACGGCCAGGTTGTCACCGAACTCGGCGTGCGCGTCGACCCGAAGACGGCAGTGATCCACGTGGACGGACTGCGCATCCAGCTGGACGAGAACATGGTCTACATGGTCTTCAACAAGCCCAAGGGCGTTGTCTCCACCATGGAGGACCCGGACGGCCGCCCGTGCATCAGCGACTTTGTCCGCAACCACCACGGCGAACGCCTGTTCCACGTCGGCCGGCTCGACGTCGCCACGGAAGGGCTGCTGCTCCTGACGAACGACGGCGAGCTCGCCAACCGCCTGACGCACCCGTCCTACGAAGTGCCCAAGACCTACCTCGTGCAGGTCCGCGGGCCCTTCCCGCAGGGCGTGGGCGCCGAACTCAAGGGCGGCGTCGAGCTCGAGGACGGTATCGCCTCGGTGGACTCCTTCAAGCTCGTCGACTCGACCCCCGGCCATGTGCTGATCGAGGTCGTGCTCCACTCGGGCAAGAACCGGATCGTCCGGCGCTTGTTCGACGCCGTCGGCTTCCCCGTGCTGCGCCTGGTGCGCGTCAAGGTTGGCCCCATCGGGCTCGGCGACCAGCGCCAGGGCAGCATCCGCAACCTCGGCAAGCAGGAAGTCGGCCACCTGCTGGCCTCCGTGGGGCTGTAAGCATGTCCGCCTTCCGCACGCACGGCCGCGGCCACCTGAACGGCCCGGTGGTCGTCCTGGGGTCCGGGCTTCTGGGCACCAGCATCGGGCTGGGGCTGCGGGGGCGTGGCGTCGCTGTGTTCCTCTCGGATCCGTCGCCGACCAACCAGGCCGTCGCCGTCGACATCGGCGCCGGCCTGCCGCTGGCGCGCCTCGACGGGGACCAGCCGGAGCTCGTCGTCGTGGCCGCCCCGCCGGATGTCACGGCGGAGGTGGTTGCCAAGGCGCTCCAGGACTACCCGCACGCCGTCGTGGTGGACATCGCGAGCGTGAAGGCAGAGATCCTGGCCGATCTCCGCAACCGCGGTGCTGACGTGGGCCGCTACGTGGGGACCCACCCCATGGCCGGGCGCGAGAAATCCGGCCCGGTCGCCGCCCGCGGCGAGTTGTTCACGTCCATGCCGTGGGTCGTGTGCCCGGCCGAGGAGACTCTGCCGGAGTCCCTGCGGGTGGCGCGTGCGCTGGCCGGTGATCTCGGCGCCGTCGTGTCCGAATTCGCCGCCGACGAACACGACGCAGCCGTGGCGCTCGTCTCACACCTGCCGCAGGTGATGTCCTCGCTCGTGGCCAGCCGCCTGCAGGGCACACCCCTGCACGCCCTGTCCTTGGCCGGCAACGGGCTGCGGGATGTCACCCGGATCGCAGCGAGCGATCCCACGCTCTGGGTCCAGATCCTGGGCGCGAACGCGGACAAGGTGGTGGAGATCCTGCACGGAGTCCGCGAGGACCTCAACCGGCTGATCGGCACCCTGGAGGCCCCGACCGCTCCCGGCGCCCGGCTGGACCTTGCCCAGCTGATCAGCGAAGGCAACGCCGGCCAGTCCCGGATCCCGGGCAAGCACGGCGGACCCCCGCAGGCTTACTCGTGGCTGACGGTGCTGGTGGATGACACGCCCGGGCAGATCGCGAAGCTGCTGACCGAGATCGGCGAGATCGGCGTCAACGTCGAGGACCTCCGCCTCGACCACTCTTCGGGACAGAATGTGGGCATGGTGGAAATTTCCGTCCTGCCCAACAAACACGACCTTTTGATAGAAGCCCTCAACGACCGTGGATGGCGGGTACTCCAGTAATGACCCAGGAACTCATCGAGACGGTGGACGTGGTCCGCCCCGGAAAAAGCCTTGTGGTGGCCATCGACGGCCCCTCCGGCTCCGGCAAATCCAGCGTGAGCAAAGAGGTGGCCCGCCGGCTGAAACTGGCCTACCTCGACACCGGCGCAATGTACCGCGCCCTGACGTGGTTCTGCCTGCAGAACGGCACGGACCTTGACGACGGCGCCGCCGTCGAGACCGCCGCAGAGACCCTGCCGCTGGAAATCAGCACAAGCCCGCAGGAGGAGTACGTCCGCGTCGGCGGGCACGATGTCACTCTCGCGATCCGTGAGCCCGCCATTTCCGCGGCGGTCAGCGCCGTTGCCACCACCCTGGGCGCGCGGACGGAACTGATCCGCCGGCAGCGCGAGCTGATCGAAAAGCACCACCGCCGCATGGTGGTCGAGGGCCGGGACATCACCACCGTCGTCGCGCCCCATGCCGAGGTGCGGATGCTGCTGACCGCCAGCGAGGAAGCCCGGCTGCGCCGCCGCGGCATCCAGTTGGGCGGCAGCCAGAATGCCGAGCAACTGGCAGCCCAGGTCACGCACCGCGATGCCAAGGACTCCACCGTGGTGAACTTCACCACGGCCGCCGACGGCGTCGTCACCCTTGACTCCTCCGAACTGGACTTTGACGAGACGGTTCAGGCCGCCCTCGACATTGTGGACACCGTGGTCAACCACTCCGCTGTCCCGCACCGGGCCGTCCACGGTGACTGAGGGGCGCGCCGGTTGGCCGGCGGCAGTGCACGCCTCCTTGCCCGGGCGCTGGACGACGGCGTGGAGCCGGCCTGTGGGCTGGATCCTGGACCACCTCGTCTACCGCACCTCGGTCACCGGCCGGTCCAACGTCCCCGCTGCCGGCCCCGTCATCTTCGCGGGCAACCACATCAGCTTCCTCGACGGGCCCGTCATGTTCGGCGCCTCGCCCCGGCCCATGCACATCCTCGTCAAGCAGGAGATGTTCACCGGGCTCCTCGGCCGGGTCCTGGCGGCGTCGGGCCAGCTGCCCGTCGACCGCCGCGGGGGTCGTGCGGCGCTGGCCACGGCCCGGGGCCTGCTGGCCGCCGGACGGTGTGTCGGGATTTTGCCCGAAGGGACCCGGGGGAGCGGTGAGGCTGCCGCGATCAACAACGGCGTCGCCTGGCTGGCGCTCAACTCCGGTGCCACCGTGGTTCCCGTGGCCATCCTGGGCACCAGAATCGGCGGCGAACACCTGGACACGGTTCCCGCACCCCGCCGGCGGCTGCATGTCAGCTTTGGCGGGGCCATCAACGTCAGCCGCAGGCCCGGTGAGACCGGGCGTGTTTCAATGGACAGGGCGGGAACCGAAATCCGGGCCGCGTTAGCGCGCCATGTCCAGGACTCAGTACTAAGAACCGGGCAGTCCCTGCCCCACGCGGAATCCCCGCACGAACGTCATGAAGCAGTAGCCGGGACGCCGGCAGATCACCACCTAAGGAAAGTGCAATGAGCGATACGACTCAAACCTCCGGCAACTTTGGCGCCGGCGAAGACGAATACACGCCCACCGGCACCGACCAGGTGGCTGAACACCTTGCCGCCCTGGACGACGACGAAGCAGAGCTCCGCGCGGCCTCCCTTCGGGCGGGCCTGGACGACTACGAGCTGGACGAAGACGACGCCGCGCTGCTGAGCGGCCAGTTCGACGACGAGGACTTTGACGGTCCGGTCAAACTGGATCCGGTCCTGGCCATCATCGGCCGGCCCAACGTGGGCAAGTCCACCCTGGTCAACAGGATCCTGGGCCGCCGCGAGGCAGTTGTCGAGGACACCCCCGGCGTCACCCGCGACCGCGTCATGTACTCGGCGAACTGGAACGGCCGCAACTTCACCGTGGTGGACACCGGCGGCTGGGAACACGATGCCCGCGGCATCCACGCCCGTGTGGCGGAGCAGGCCGAGATGGCCGTGGAACTCGCCGACGCCGTCCTGTTCGTCGTCGACTCCGCCGTGGGCGCAACCGCGACCGACGAAGGCGTCATGAAGATGCTGCGCAAGGCCAAGAAACCGGTCATCATGGTGGCCAACAAGGTGGACGACTTCGCCCAGGAAGCCGATTCGGCAACCCTCTGGGGCCTGGGCTTTGGCGAACCGTACCCCGTCTCGGCCCTGCACGGCCGCGGCGTGGCCGACCTCCTGGACCACGTCATGGACACCCTCCCGGAGTACTCCCTGATTGAAGGCCTCGAGCGCTCCGGCGGACCCCGCCGCGTGGCCCTGATCGGCCGCCCGAACGTCGGCAAGTCCTCGCTGCTGAATAAGCTCGCCGGTTCCGAACGTGTGGTGGTGGACAACACCGCCGGCACCACCCGCGACCCGGTCGACGAATTCATCGAACTCGGCGGACGCACCTGGCGTTTCGTGGACACCGCCGGCATCCGGCGCCGCCAGCACATGGCCCAGGGTGCGGACTTCTACGCCTCCCTGCGCACGCAGAGCGCGCTCGAAAAGGCCGAGGTCGCCGTCGTGCTCCTCGCCGTGGACGAAGTGCTCAGCGAGCAGGATGTGCGCATCCTGCAGCTCGCCGTCGAATCCGGCCGCGCGCTGGTGCTCGCCTTCAACAAGTGGGACCTCCTCGACGACGAGCGCCGCCGCTACCTGGAACGCGAAATCGAGCAGGACCTGGCACACGTCGCCTGGGCCCCGCGCGTGAACATCTCAGCCTTGACCGGCTGGCACAAGGACCGGCTCACCCCGGCCCTGGACATTGCCCTGGAGAACTGGGACAAGCGCATCCCCACCGGACGCCTCAACGCGTTCCTGGGCGAACTCGTCGCAGCGCACCCGCACCCGGTCCGTGGCGGCAAGCAGCCGCGCATCCTCTTCGGCACCCAGGCCTCGAGCCGGCCGCCGAAGTTCGTGCTGTTCACCACCGGATTCCTGGACCCGGGCTACCGCCGCTTCATCACCCGGCGCCTCCGCGAGACCTTCGGTTTCGAGGGCACGCCGATCGAGGTCAACATGCGTGTGCGCGAAAAGCGCGGCAAGAAACGTTAATTCCGACACACCTTGCCCTGATGGCCTGAAATTGTCACAGGCACCCTCCCGGATCGTGTAAGCTTTTGGAGGTGGTTCGGCCGGACTGCTTGGAAGAAAACCTGGAGCGAATCCGGGAGGACTTCCGGGCGGAGAACGGTGGAACCAGCGGGCTGTAGCGCAGCTTGGTAGCGCACTTGACTGGGGGTCAAGGGGTCGCAGGTTCAAATCCTGTCAGCCCGACCAACAGCTGAAACCCCGCCATTCCTGATGAAGGAATGGCGGGGTTTTCTGTTTCCCGGACTTCCCTGAAATCGCGGGGGGCTTTTGCTGTTAGCCGGTGGCAGTGGTGGCATCGGGTATGGCCGCGGGGAAGGACGCGCGGAGTGCGGCAAGCAGTCTGCTGAAGATCTCATCCTCGCTTCCCGTGCCGTCGACGCTGAGGAGGATCCCGCGCTGTGAGTAGGCTGAGGCCACCGGCTCAGTCTCGTGGTGGTAGAGCTCCAAACGGTGCCGGATGACGTCCTCGGTATCGTCGCTGCGCCCGGTCATGGTGGCGCGGTGGAGCAGTCGGCGGACGAGTTCCGCGTCGTCGACCGTCAGTTGGACTGCAACGTCCAGCTCTTGCCCGTTGGCGGCAAGGATGACGTCGAGTTCAGCCAGCTGCGCCGTGTTTCGGGGATACCCGTCCAAGAGGAACCCGACTCTGACGTCGTTCTGGTTCAGGCGCTCACGCACCACACGGTTTGTCAGGGCGTCGGGCACCAAATCGCCCGCGTCCAGATGCACAATGACTTCCTGGCCCAGCGGCGTCAGGTTCTTCACATGGTCGCGGAAAACCTCTCCGGTGGACACCACGGTGATTCCCAGACGCCGGGACAAACGTTCGGCCTGGGTGCCCTTGCCGCACCCCGGGGGACCCATAATCAGCATTCGCATCGTTGAGACAACTCCCTCAGGCGCCGTTGAAAGGTGTCCTTGTATCGTGTTCGCTGGGAGGCGCCAGTGCAAGGGATTTCGATGCCGGCGCCCGATTCAGGAAGCGTCTATTTCAGGAAGCGCCTGTTTTACGAAGCGGCTATTTTAGGAAGCGCGACGTCCGGCGGTCGGCCAGGATCTTTCCCTTCGTCTGGCACGTCGGGCAGTACTGCAGGGCGGAGTCAGCAAAGGAAACTTCCCGGACTGTGTCCCCGCACACCGGACACGTTTCGCCGGTCCGGCCGTGGACCCTCATGTGGCTCCGCTTGGTGTCCTTGAGTTCGTTGGGCGGCTTGCCCCTGGCTTCCGCCACCGCCGTTCCCAAAATGGTGTGGATGGCGTCGTAGAGGCGCTGCACGTCCGTCAGGTCCAGGGACTTGGCGATAGCGAACGGCGAAGTCCTGGCGGCGTGGAGGATCTCGTCACTGTACGCATTGCCGATCCCGGCGATGATGCCCTGGCTCCTCAGGACGCCCTTGATCTGCTGGGAACTGGAACCGAGAATCCCAGCCAAGGCGTCGACGTCGAAGTCCGGACTGAACGGATCCGGTCCGAGCGCCGCGATGCCGGGTACATCGTGCGGGTCGCGGACCACATAGACCGCCAGGCTCTTTTTCGTGCCCGCCTCGGTCAGGTCCATGCCCACCGGGCCGGAAGCGCCCGAGAACGTCAGCCGCAGTGCGATGTGACCCTTGCCCATTTTCAGCTGTGCGTCTGTGGGGGAGTCAGTGAAGCGGACCCAGCCGGCCCGCGCCAGGTGGAAGACAAAATACAGCCCGTCGGCTTCCATGCTGACGAACTTGCCGAACCGGCGCACCGCGGTGACCGCCCTGCCCTGGAGGCCGGAGTAGGGAGGGTCTGCCGTCTTGAGCACGGCGAAGGAGACCGGCTGGATTTTCGTCACAACTGCTCCGCGCAGGTGCTCGTCCAGAAAGTCCGTCAGGGCCGCAACCTCCGGAAGCTCAGGCATGGCCTAGCCCTGGCGCGTCCGGCGGGTCCCGGCGTCCCGGAAATTGACGTTGCTGGCCTTCAGCGGCGCATCTTCTGCCATCGCACCATCTTCGCAGATGCCTCCCGGGCCCATGCCAGATATGCCTATACTTTCAGCGGCGGCTAGAACAAACGACTGCCGCCGCCTAGGTGATTGACCCGATGAAAGGCCCGTCATGAGCATCATTCCCGAAGACCTGTCCTACACCGCAGAACACGAATGGGTTTCGGCCCCCAATGCCGACGGGGTTGTGCGCGTGGGCATCACCGATTTTGCCCAGGACGCCCTCGGGGATGTCGTGTACGCCCAGATGCCCGAGGTTGGGACCATCATCAAGGCCAACGATGTGGTCGGCGAGGTCGAATCCACCAAAAGCGTCAGCGACATTTACGCCCCGGTGACGGGCGAGGTCGTGGCCCGGAACGAGGCGCTGGACACCGATTCTGCCCTGATTAACTCCGATCCGTACGGTGAGGGCTGGCTGATCGAAATCAAGCTCGCGGAAGCCGACGCGATCGAGTCCCTGCTCAGTGCATCCGAGTATGAACAGCAGGTAGGCTAAAGACAGAGGTCATTCGGGCCGGGGTCGCCGGAGAGTGTTGTTGGGATAACAAAACAAAGCCGCGCCCCGCCGAAAGGCCTCATTACCGGGACTGCGAGGCTTTTCCGGACGGCATGCGTTGTTTGCAGGGGGGACACCTGCAACGAATGAGGAGGACTCAATGTTTGGGCACGAACGGAACGACACCGGTGACGGTTACGGCACGGGTGGAGTGAAGGCTTCGGAGACCACGTCGATCAACCTCACTCCGGTGCGCGACGAACCCGATTTCACGCCGAAGCTCTCGACCGAGGAACGGGTAGCTGTCGAGGCCCTTCCCTTCGGATCGGCCCTGCTCGTGGCGCACAGCGGCCCCAACGCCGGTGCGCGGTTCCTGCTGGACTCCGACGTCACGACGGCGGGCCGCCACCCGGACGCCGACATCTTCCTCGACGACGTCACCGTCTCCCGCAGGCACGTTGAATTCCGCCGCACCGCGCGCAGCTTCGAGGTTGTGGACACCGGCAGCCTGAACGGCACCTACGTCAACCACGACCGCGTGGATTCGGTGGAACTGAAGTCCGGCAACGAGGTCCAGATCGGCAAGTTCCGCCTCACCTTCTACCTCAGCCCTGCCCGCGCAGCAGGCAACGTCTGATTCCGGGGTAGTTGCCTGTGGCCACGGCACATGTGGATCGGCGCGGACCCCAGGTTCTGAACATCGGGGAAGTCCTGGCTCAACTGAGCGACGACTTCCCCAGCATGACCGCGTCAAAAATCCGGTTCCTTGAAGAAAAGGGACTCATCAATCCGCAGCGGACGCCTGCCGGCTACCGCCAGTATTCCGAGAACGACGTCGAACGGCTGCGGTTCGTCCTGTCACTCCAGCGTGACCAGTACCTGCCGCTGAAGGTCATCAAGGACTACCTTGATGCGATCGACCGTGGCGAGCGGCCGGAGAACCTGCCGGCAGGTGTCACGTTGTCCCCGCGGATCGTCTCCGAGGAGCTCGCCTCCGAGCTGCAGAGCCGGGCGCGCCGGCTCAGCGAGGAGCAGCTCCGCGCCGAGTCCGGGGCAAGCGTCCCGCTGCTGGAATCCCTCCTGAGTTACGGGCTGATCGGGCACGTCAACGGCAAGTTCGACGAACACGCCCTGCAGGTGGCGCGGGCCTGCGTCCAGCTGGAAGGCCATGGCCTGGAACCTCGCCATCTGCGGCCGTTCCAGGCGGCCGCCGACCGCGAATTCGGGCTCGTGGAGCGTGCCGTGGCCACCCTGACCTCCCGCAAGGACGCAGCCTCCCACGCCCGCGCCGCCGAGGCGGCCCGGGAAATCAGCGACCTCTGCCTGTCCTTACACCAGGCGCTGGTCCACGACCGCATCTCAAGGATGGACATCTGATGATTGAGGTGGAGATTGTCGGCGTGCGGATTGAGTTGCCCTCCAACCAGCCGCTGGTCCTGCTCAAGGAAATCCATGGTGAGCGCCACGTGCCGATCTGGATTGGGACCCCGGAGGCCAGCGCCATCGCCTTGGCCCAGCAGGGAGTCATTCCGCCCCGGCCGATGACCCACGACCTCCTGGTGGACGTTGTTGAGGCCCTTGGCCACACGATCGTCAGCGTCAATATCGTGGCGGTGGAGGACAACATATTCTACGGGCAGCTGCAGTTCGAGAACGGAACCACCGTGAGCTCCCGGGCCTCGGATGGCTTGGCCCTTGCCCTGCGCGCCAAGTGCCGGATCTGGTGCGCCGACGCCGTCATGGACGAAGCCGGCGTTCGGATCACCGAACACGACGAAGGCGAGGACACTCACCCCGGACCTGCGGTAGACGAGGAAGGCGAACTGCGGCGCTTCCGCGAGTTCCTCGACGACGTCGAACCCGAAGACTTCGGCGGCTGAGCCGACCCTGGCAACCGGAGCCGCGGTAGCTGCCGGGCTTGCTGGTGCGCCTGTGGCTGCTGAGGTTTCTGAAACGCCCGGGACGGCTGTGGCGGCGCCAAACGTTAAAGTCCAGGATGAAACTTTCGACACGCCCTCGGAATAGCCCCAACGTCTTTGACCTTGGGCCCCGGCAGGCCTAACGTCGGAGGTACAAGTTCCCATTGCATACGGTAGCCGCGCAAGTCACACTGGAAAGTGCAGCCCCGGCTGAATTACACGGATGGAATCATCATCCTGTGTCCTGCAGCCATTCATATATATTGCTGCCGATGCAACTTACCCAGGGGAACCCACGACAAGGAGGGTCCACGTGAGTCCGAAAGGCGAAGCAGGCGAGCTGAAGCAGGCCGCAACGGCCGGCGTTGCTGTGCCCGCCAGCGGTGCCCAAGGCCTGCTGTTCACCGAGGATCTTCCCGTTCTGGACGAGGACGCGGGCTACCGCGGCCCGACCGCCTGCAAGGCGGCCGGCATCACCTACCGCCAGCTGGACTACTGGGCACGCACCGGACTCGTAGAACCCGCCGTCCGCGGCGCGGCCGGCTCCGGCTCGCAGCGGCTCTACGGCTTCCGCGACATCCTGGTGCTCAAGGTGGTCAAACGGCTCCTGGACACCGGCGTCTCCCTGCAGCAGATCCGCACCGCCGTCGAGCACCTGCGGGAGCGCGGCGTCGAAGACCTCGCCCAGATCACGCTCATGAGCGACGGCGCAAGCGTCTACGAGTGCACGTCGGCGGATGAAGTTATCGATCTCGTCCAGGGCGGCCAGGGGGTGTTCGGCATCGCCGTCGGCCGTGTATGGCGCGAAGTTGAAGGAAGTCTCGCAGCCCTTCCCAGCGAACACGCCGCGGACCAGTCCTTTCCCGACGACGAGCTAAGCAAGCGCCGAGCCGCCCGCAAGATCGGCTAGCGCCCACACTTACAGACAACACTGAGGCCGCCTCCCGGACAGGGAAGGCGGCCTCAGTTCGTTGAGCCCTCAGTTCGTTGGGCACTCAGTTCGTTTAGGGGGTGTACGACAGTCCCTGGCTAACGCAGGCTGCGGTCGCGGACGGTACCGGCCGGGGCCACGTTGTGGGGATGCAGCAAGTTCTGCAGTAGGGCATCGAAGAGCCCTGCCGCATTCTTGGCCGAGTCTCCGGGCCAGTGGTGGATGGAGTGGGCCGCGCCCTGGATCTGCTGCCAGTTGGCCTGCTCCGGGATGTGCGGGCTCAGCAGCAGCTGGCCGAACATGGATTCCATCTCCGCGAGCCGGAACGTGTGCTCGGCCGAGCCGCTGCGCACCCGGTTGGCCACAATGCCGGCGGGGGACAGTTTGGGGGCGAATTCCTGCCGGAATAGCTGGATGGCGCGCATGGTGCGCTCCGTGCCGGCCACCGAGAAGAGCCCGGGTTCGGCCACCAGGGTCACCTTGTCGCTTGCGGACCACGCCATCCGGGTCAGGCCGTTGAGTGACGGGGGGCAATCGACCAGGACGAGTTCATAGTTCTCCGCACCGGCCAGGACAGTGGAGAGCCGGCGGAGATCGCGCCGGCCCAGGTCGGGCCGGTCGTAGATGCCGGTGTAGGCAGAGCCCACCGCCACGTCCAGGACGGACGTTGCCGCGCCGGACTGTCTAGTGCCATTGGCGCGGCCGTTGGCACTCCCGCGGCCGTTGATCCTGGCGTGTTCCACCCAGCCGCTGGGAACCACGTTGTCCGCCAGATGTGCCCGCCGGGGCGACCTCAGCATCCTGCCGATATCGAGCTGGTCGTCAGGGCTCACGCCCAGCGCCGTGCTGGCGTCAGCGTGCGGGTCAAGGTCGACGACGAGGGTGGGGATGCCGGCGGCCAATGCCGCCGACGCCAGTCCGGTGGTCACGGATGTCTTGCCGACACCGCCTTTGAGGCTGCTGATGCTCACTACTTGCACTTGAAAAACCAATACCTAACGCCGGTTGCCGAGACGGGGTCGTGCCGGCTCCTGCGTTCTTCGGAGCCGGGGCGTGCATGCGCCACCCACCCACTCATCATATGTTGATGCTCCGGCGAAACCCGTTTCATCCGTCGTGGGGCGCCAGAACCTCGCCAACCGGACGGGCGGGGAAAGCTCCAAGGCCCGGGCCCTGCCCATCGCGGCGTCCGTGACGGATAATGCTGTGACAGTCGCCACAATGATTTGTGTTTGCCCGCACAGGTCCTAGACACTGTGAGCACTTACCGATACGCCCGCGATGAAGCAGGAGAAGTATGTTTTCTAAGATTCTGGTGGCCAACCGCGGCGAAATCGCTATTCGCGCTTTCCGCGCGAGCTACGAGCTGGGTGCCAAGACTGTCGCTGTGTTTCCCCACGAGGACCGCAACTCCATTCACCGCCAGAAGGCCGATGAGGCGTATCTGATCGGCGAGGAGGGACACCCGGTCCGGGCGTACCTGGACGTTGATGAGGTGGTGCGCGTAGCCAAGGAGTCCGGGGCGGACGCCATTTACCCCGGTTACGGTTTCCTCTCCGAGAACCCGCGCCTGGCACGGGCCGCGAAGAAGGCCGGCATCACGTTCGTCGGCCCGCCGGCGGAGGTCCTGGAACTTGCGGGCAACAAGGTTGCCGCTCTCGAAGCCGCCCGCAAGGCCGGCGTTCCGGTACTCAAGTCGAGCCAGCCGTCGAAGGATCTGGACGAACTGATCGCCGCCGCGGATGAGATCGGCTTCCCTATCTTCGCCAAGGCCGTCGCCGGTGGCGGCGGGCGCGGCATGCGCCGTGTGGACACCCGCGAGGCGCTTCCGGACGCCCTGCAGGCCGCCATGCGCGAAGCCGACGCCGCGTTCGGCGACCCCACCATGTTCCTGGAACAGGCCGTCCTGCGCCCGCGCCACATCGAGGTCCAGATCCTGGCCGATGCCGAGGGCAACATCATGCACCTCTTCGAGCGTGACTGCTCCATCCAGCGCCGCCACCAGAAAGTGGTGGAGATCGCGCCGGCCCCGAACCTCGACGAAGGCATCCGGCAGGCGCTGTACCGCGACGCCGTGAAGTTCGCGAAGGCGCTGAACTACGTCAACGCCGGTACCGTCGAATTCCTTGTCGACACGGTGGGGGAGCGCGCCGGCCAGCACGTGTTCATCGAAATGAACCCGCGCATCCAGGTTGAGCACACGGTCACTGAGGAAGTCACCGACGTCGACCTCGTCCAGGCGCAGCTGCGCATCGCCGCCGGTGAGACGCTCGCGGACCTGGGCCTGTCCCAGGAGAGCGTCCAGCTCAAGGGCGCCGCCCTGCAGTGCCGCATCACCACGGAGGACCCGGCCAACGGCTTCCGGCCCGACGTCGGCAAGATCACCGGCTACCGCTCGGCCGGCGGCGCCGGTGTCCGGCTCGACGGCGGCACCGTCTACTCGGGCGCGGAGATCAGTCCGCACTTCGACTCCATGCTGGTCAAGCTGACCTGCCGCGGACGCAACTACCCGGCCGCCGTGGCCCGGGCCCGCCGCGCCCTCGCCGAGTTCCGCATCCGCGGCGTGTCCACCAACATCTCCTTCCTGCAGGCCGTACTGGACGATCCCGACTTCGTCGCCGGGGATGTGGCCACCTCGTTCATTGACGAACGGCCCGAGCTGCTGAGGGCACGGGTCTCGGCAGACCGCGGCACCAAGCTGCTGACCTGGCTTGCCGACGTCACGGTCAACAAGCCCAACGGCGAACTCAAGGTCCACACGGACCCGGCGGACAAGCTTCCGGCCCTCGATGACGCCGACGCCCGGCCGGGGTCCCGCCAGCGGCTCCTGGAGCTCGGCCCGGAAGGATTTGCCCGCGCCCTGCGCGCGCAGAACGCCGTGGCCGTCACGGACACCACCTTCCGCGACGCGCACCAGTCCCTGCTCGCCACCCGTGTGCGCACCCGCGACCTTGTGGCGGCCGGTCCGGCCGAGTCCAAGCTGCTCCCGGAGCTGCTCTCGGTCGAGGCCTGGGGCGGGGCGACCTATGACGTCGCCCTGCGCTTCCTCGGCGAAGACCCGTGGGACCGGCTTGCCGCCCTGCGCAAGGCGATGCCGAACCTCTGCCTGCAGATGCTGCTCCGCGGCCGCAACACCGTCGGCTACACGCCCTACCCGGAAGAGGTCACGGTCGCGTTCGTCAACGAGGCCGCCGCCACGGGCATCGACATCTTCCGCATCTTCGATGCCCTCAACGACGTCAACCAGATGGCCCCGGCCATCCGGGCCGTTCGCGAGACCGGTACCGCCGTCGCCGAGGTCGCCCTCTGCTACACCGCGGACATGCTGGATCCGGAGGAAACGCTCTACACCCTGGATTACTACCTGGAGCTGGCGCAAAAGATCGTCGACGCCGGGGCGCACATTCTCGCGATCAAGGACATGGCCGGGCTGCTGCGTCCGGCAGCCGCGGCACGCCTGGTTTCGGCGCTGAGGGAGCGGTTCGACCTCCCCGTCCACCTGCACACCCACGACACGGCAGGTGGCCAGCTGGCCACACTCCTCGCGGCCGTGGATGCCGGCGTGGAMGCCGTGGACGTGGCCTCGGCCTCCCTGGCCGGAACCACCAGCCAGCCCTCGGCCTCGGCCCTCGTCGCCGCACTGGCGCACACGCCGCGCGACACCGGCCTCAGCCTCGCGAACGTCTGTGCCCTCGAGCCGTACTGGGAGGCCGTCCGCCGGGTCTATGCGCCGTTCGAGTCCGGACTGCCGGGGCCCACGGGCCGGGTTTACCAGCACGAGATTCCGGGCGGGCAGCTGTCCAACCTGCGCCAGCAGGCGATGGCGCTGGGCCTGGGTGAGCGTTTCGAGGCGATCGAGGACATGTACACCGCGGCGGACCGGATCCTCGGCCGCCTGGTGAAGGTGACGCCGTCGTCCAAGGTGGTGGGCGATCTCGCCCTGCACCTGGTGGGCCTCAATGCCGATCCCGCGGACTTCAACGAGAACCCGCAGAAGTACGACGTGCCCGATTCCGTGATCGGCTTCCTCTCCGGCGAGCTCGGTGACCCGCCCGGCGGCTGGCCGGAGCCCTTCCGGACCAAGGCGCTGCAGGGCCGCACCGTCAAGGTCCGCGACGTCGAGCTCAGCGCCGAGGACAGCGCCGCGCTCAACGGCGATTCCAAGACCCGGCGGGGCACCCTTAACCGCCTGCTCTTCGCCGGTCCCACCAAGGACTACCAGAAGAGCGTCGAGTCCTACGGCAACCTTTCGGTGCTGGACACGCGCGACTACCTCTTCGGGCTGCAGCGCGGCGCGGAGCACGAGATCGAGCTCGAAAAGGGCGTCCACCTGATCGCCTCGCTCGAGGCCGTCTCCGAGCCGGACGAGAAGGGCATGCGCACGGTCATGTGCACGCTCAACGGCCAGTCCCGGCCCGTGGTGGTCCGCGACCGTTCAGTGGTGAGCAACGTCAAGGCCGCCGAACGCGCCGACGCCTCCCAGCCGGGCCAGGTGGCCTCGCCGTTCGCCGGTGCCGTCACGCTGACCGTCAAGACCGGGGACACCGTCAAAGCCGGCGACACGGTGGCCACCATCGAGGCCATGAAGATGGAGGCGTCCATCACGACGCCGGTGGCAGGAACGGTGGCGCGACTCGCCGTCGGCGCGATCGAACAGGTCCAGGGCGGGGATCTGCTGCTCGTCGTCGAATAGCGGCAGCGCAACAACCTGCACCACAGACAAAGGGTCCTTCCAGCGGAAGCTGGAAGGACCCTTCTGTTTGTGCAAGCTTTGGTGGTGCGGGAGTACGTTGCCTAGGCGAGGGTGGGACGCTTGGCGCTGTACATTTCCTCGATCACGTTCTCGAAGTCCTTGAGCACCTGGGCCCGCTTGACCTTCATGGAGGGGGTCAGGTGGCCGGAGGCCTCGGTGAAGTCGGCCGGCACGATCCGGAAGGACTTGATCGCCTCGGCCTGGGACACCGACTGGTTGGCGTGGTTGATGAGTTCCTGGACGGCGGCCTTGACCGCCGGATTCTCGGCAGCCTCGGCGAGCGAGGTCGAGGCCGGGAGCCCGTGGCGGCCCAGCCAGCCGGGGAGGGCTTCCTCGTCCAGGGTCACCAGGGCGCCGATGAACGGGCGGTTGTCGCCCACCACGAGCACCTGCGAGACTAGCGCGTCCGCCCGGATCTGGTCCTCCAGCAGGGCAGGGACCACGTTCTTGCCGCCCGCGGTGACGATGATTTCCTTCTTGCGCCCGGTGATGGTCAGGAACCCCGCCTCGTCCAGCTGGCCGATGTCTCCCGTGCGGAACCAGCCGTCGTCGTCGAAGTTCGCAGCGGACAGGTCATCGCGCTGGTAGTAACCGCGCATGACGCACACGCCCTTGGCAAGGATCTCGCCGTCGTCCGCGATCCTGACGGAGTTGCCCGGAATCGGGGCGCCGACGGTGCCGATCTTGATCAGGTCCGGGGTGTTTACCGTGACCGGCGCCGTGGTTTCGGTCAGCCCGTACCCTTCCAGGATCTGCATGCCGATGCCCTGGAAGAAGTGGCCCAGCCGTTCACCGAGCGGGCCGCCGCCGGAAACGGCATGGGAGATGTTCCCGCCCATGGCGGCCCGAAGCTTGCTGTACACGAGCTTGTCGAACACGGCGTGCTTGAGCTTCAGCACGAGCCCCACCTTGCCGGCCTGCCGGGCCCGGGAGAATTCGATGGCGGTGTCCGCGGCGCGGTGGAAGATGGCGCCCTTGCCGCCGTCCTCGGCCTTGGTCATGGCGGAGTTGTAGACCTTTTCGAAGACGCGCGGGACGGCGAGGATGAAGGTCGGTTTGTAGCTCTGCAGATCCGGCAGCAGGTTCTTGATATCCGGTGTGTGCGCCACCGTGACGCCGGCGGCGACTGCCAGCACCGAGATGAAGCGTGCGAAGACGTGGGCCATGGGCAGGAACATGATGGTCCTGGCCTCCTCATGCACGATCCTGCCCAGCGACGTGACCAGGACGTTCTCGGACAGTTCCACGAAGTTGCCGTGCGTCAGCTCGCAGCCCTTGGGCCGGCCGGTGGTGCCCGAGGTGTAGATGATCGTGGCGATATCGTTCAGGGACGCCTGGCTGCGCCGCGCTTCGAGCTCGGCATCGCTGATGCCGGCTCCCGCCGCACGGACCTCGTCCAGGCTGTCCCCCTCGAGCTGCCAGACATGTCCCAGGGCGGTGAGCCCCTCGGACGTGGCCGCCTGCCGGATGATGTCCTCGTGGTGCGCCGATTCGCCGAACGCGGCCACAGCGCCGGAGTCGCCAAGGTTCCAGGCCACCTGGGAGGGGGAGGAGGTTTCATAGATCGGGACCGAGACGGCGCCGGCGAACCAGATGGCGAAGTCGACCAGGGCCCATTCGTACCGGGTGCGGGACATGATGCCCACGCGGTCGCCGGCGGCCACACCGCTGGCCATGAGGCCCTTGGCGAGGGCCGAGACGTCGGCCAGGAAATCCGTGGCACGGACGTCCTGCCACTGGCCCGCCGCGTCGAGCCGTGAGAACAGCGCAGGGTTGGAGGCCTTGGCCGCCTGACGCACCACGAGATCGGTGACGTTGGTGTCCGGATCGACATTCACCAGGGGCGGGACAATGATTTCTCGCACGAGAGCTCCTTAGGTATCCATAGGCCCGCAAGGGGTACCGCTAAGCCTAGTATGCGGTCCCCCAAAGGTGTGTTCTGCGACACCTACTGGCCAGTAACTTTACGGTCGGGCCCGCCGTTCCGCCAGTCAAGGATGCTGCGGACATGGGCGCGGCGTCATGCTGCTGGCACGCCGGTGAAGTCACGCTGCCGGGCCTTCGCGGCTGCGGCGGCCCCGGCGAATAGAATGGGGCAYCATGCAGACACCAACACCTGGCCGGCAGCCCGGCCTGCGCGGCCGGACCGCCGCCTGGCGGAGCAGGACCGTGGCCGGAGCGGCGGCCGCCACGGCCGGACACGACATTCGTTCACACCTGCGGCTGGGCCGCAAGGGCCTGGCGATCGGCGTCGACATCGGGGGAACCAAGGTTGCTGCCGGGGTGGTCGATGCCGAGGGCCGGATCCTCAGCCAGGCGAAACGCTCCACTCCGGGTAACGACCCGCGCGCCGTGGAGCAGGTCATTGTCGAACTGGTCGAAGAACTGGGTGCCGGGCACCGGATCTGGTCGGTGGGCATCGGCGCCGCCGGCTGGATGGACCTCGACGGCGGTATGGTCCTCTTCAGCCCGCACTTGGCCTGGCGCAATGAACCGCTGCGCGAGAACCTGCAGCGGCTGCTGCGCCGTCCCGTCCTGCTGACCAACGACGCCGACGCCGCAGCCTGGGCGGAATGGCGCTTCGGCGCCGGGCAGGGACAGAACCGTCTGGTCTGCATCACCCTGGGCACCGGGATCGGCGGCGCCATGGTGATGGACGGACGGCTCGAACGCGGCCGGTTCGGTGTGGCGGGGGAGTTCGGCCACCAGATCATCATGCCGGGCGGGCACCGCTGCGAGTGTGGCAACCGCGGCTGCTGGGAACAATACGCCTCGGGCAATGCGCTCGGCCGCGAGGCCAGGGAACTGGCTGCCGCGAATTCCCCGGTTGCCCAGGAACTGCTCAAGGCCGTGGACGGCGACGTGGGACGCATTACGGGCGTGATCGTGACGGAGCTGGCCAAGGCCGGGGACCAGACCTCCCGGGAACTCCTCGAGGACGTCGGGGAGTGGCTGGGACTCGGCCTAGCGAACCTCGCAGCGGCACTGGACCCCGGCAAGTTCGTGATCGGCGGCGGACTGTGCGACGCCGGCGAGCTGCTGGTCGCGCCGGCCCGGAAGGCCTTCGCGCGGAACCTCACCGGCCGCGGCTTCCGCCCCGCGGCGGAGATCGAACTGGCGGCCCTGGGACCCAACGCCGGACTAATCGGCGCCGCGGACCTCTCCCGGGTCAGCAGCCGCATGCACACGCAGTAACGTGATGTAACCACCCCCGAAAAAACCAGCGCAGTATCCGGTGGACTCGATGACCGGCTGGACTATATGCGCGCCCCGTCGTCGTGCTCGTCCTTCTCGCCCGGCAGCTTCATGATCAGGAACACCACTGAGGCTGCGAACGCGGCCACCATGCCCACGATCGCCAGCATCGGGGCCGACCGCCAGAACATCGCCGAGAGCACCAGCGCAATCGGGCCGCCCACCGTGCCGAGCCAGGCAAGGACGGTCATCGGATCTGCACCCGCCAGGCTGGGCGGCTCCTCCGGGACGAACGCGCCGTCGTCGTCGTCGGCCTCATAGTCCCGGGGACCGGGTGCGGCATCCGGGGCCTCGCCCGCAGTCGGATTGCCTGCGGCGGGGGCGAGCCGCTCTTTGGCGGAGAGCTCGATCGGCGCTGCGCCGGCGAGACCCAGCGGGTCAAAATCGCGGAACGGCCTATTCGCAGGGGAGCCAGCGCTGGAGCCAGCGCCGGAGCCGGCGCCACGGGCGCTGTCGGTGCCGCCGGCCGGGCCGCCAGTTGCCTCGTCCGCGCCTGCCCCGACCCCTTCGAGCCTTGCGACGAGGTCCAGCCACACGGCGTCGTCGTCAGCAGGCTGTGCGTCCGCGGCGGATGGGTCCTGGGACTCATGGGGCGCGGTGGCGCCCGGGCGCTGGTCGCCGGAAGCGTCAGCGTCAGGGACAGGCGACCGGGCGTTGTCCGGATCCGGGGTCTCCGGGTCCGGGACGTCGGGGTCCGGTTTAGTCATTGGCCGTGTCCTTCCGGCTGGCGCGGGCGGCGCCCGGACTGGCTGCGGCGGCAACTGACCGGACGAATTCGGCCGTGCCACGGAAGATCTCGGGTGCGTCGTTGTCCATGGTAGCCACGTGGTAGCTGTTTTCCAGCCGGACCACCTCGAGCGGGGCGTTGGACAACCCCTTGCGCAGGGCCACCATGCTGGACTCAGACACCACATGATCCACTGTGGAACGGTAGACCCGGACCGGAGCCGTGACGCGGGGCAGCAGTCGCACGGTGTCCTTGAACATCTTGTTGAGTTCGTGCGCGGCGGCCACCGGCGTGCGCGGGTATGCGCACTCATCCATGCCCGGTTTGAGGATGTCATTGGCGATCGCCGGAGTGCTTTTGAGGACAAATTTCAGGATGCCGGCAAGCGGGGCGCGGGGATCATCGATGACCAGGCCGGGGTTGACCACCACAACCCCTGCAACGGGGCGGGTGGCCGCAATCCGCAACGCCAGGGCGCCGCCCATGGACAGTCCCGCCATGACCACGGCATCGCATTCTTCCGCAAGCTCCAGGTAGGCCGCGTCCAGGGCCGCATGCCAGTCCTGCCAGCGGGTCTTGGCCAGCTCCTGCCAGCTCGTTCCGTGCCCCGGCAGCAGGGGCAGCCGGACGGCGAACCCGGCACTGGCCAGGGACGACGCCCAGTCCCGCACGCCGTGCGGGCTGCCGGTGAAGCCGTGGGACACCACGACGCCGGTCCGGGGGCCGGTTCCCGTGAACGGGCTGCTGAACGGCGAATGGTCCGGGAGGATGCTCATGGGGTCTCCGTGGGGGCGCGGGGCGGCGAAATGGCGGGGGTGTGCTGCAGGAAGAAACGCACTGATTCTTCAAAGAGTAGCGGCGCATCGGCGTCCAGGGTGGCAACGTGTCCGCTGCGCGGGAGGGGAACCACCGTGAGTTCCCGGGACCCGAGCCGCCTGCGCAGCAGCGCCAGGGACGACGGCGGGACCACGGCGTCGGTGGCCGACTTGAAGACCAGGGCCGGGGCCCGGACTGCCGGCAGGTCCCGGAGTGTCGCGGCGAACAGCCGGCGCAGCTGGTGGACGGCGGCCAGCGGCGTCAGGGAGTAGTCGCCGTCGTCGGTGATGGCCGCCGTGGAGTTCTCCTCCTGAAGGGGCGTGGTGGTGCGCTGGAAGTACTTGAGCAGTCCCACGATCCTGACCCGGCGGTCATAGAAGCTCAGGCCGGGGTTGACTGCGGCCACGCCGGCCACGCCGTGGCGGGCCGCCGTACGCAGGGCGATCGTGCCGCCCATGGACAGCCCGGCGACGTAGCAGTCATCGGTCCGGGCAGCCAGGTCCAGGTACGCCGTTTCAAAGCTCGTGTACCAGTCCTGCCAGCCCTGCCGGGCGAGGTCCCGCCAGTGGGTGCCGTGCCCGGGCAGAAGCGGTACCGACACGGCGAAGCCCTGGGCGGCGAGGTGGCGGGCCCACGGCAGGACGCTGAGCGGGCTGCCCGTGAAGCCGTGGCAGATGGCCACGCCGGTCCGGGCGTTGGGGCCGTGGCCGGGGTAGCTGAAAGCGGCGGGCGCCGGGGGAGTGCTGCTTTCAGTCATGTGCCCATCGTGTCACCCTTAGCGGCAAAACTCACTAGAGTAAGGTGTCCATTGAAGCCTGGCCGGACCCGTTTCGGGTGGCCGGCCAGACGCCTTCCGGAGAGGTCACCGAGTGTTTTATTGGTTCATGAAGACGTTCGTCCTGGGACCGGTGCTAAGGCTGCTGTTCCGGCCCTGGGTCAAGGGCCTCGACAACGTCCCTGCCGAGGGTGCCGCGATCATTGCCTCGAACCACCTCTCCTTCTCGGACTCCATCTTCATGCCGGTCATGGTGCCGCGGCCGGTCGCGTTCCTGGCGAAATCCGAATACTTCACCGGCACCGGGATCAAGGGCCGGCTGACCGCAGCCTTCTTCCGGCTCACCAACCAGCTCCCCATGGACAGGTCCGGGGGCGCAGCGTCCGCGCAGTCCCTGAACGCCGGCATGGACGTGCTCAAGAACGGCTCCCTGCTGGGCATCTACCCCGAGGGGACACGCAGCCCCGACGCGCGCCTCTACCGCGGCAAGGTGGGCGTTGCCCGCCTTGCGCTGCAGGCCCGCGTCCCGGTCATTCCGGTGGCGATGATCGGAACGGACAAAGTCCAGCCGATCGGCAAGCGCGTGCCCAACATCCGTCGCATCGGCATGATCTTCGGCGAACCGCTCGACTTCAGCCGCTACTACGGGATGGAGGATGACCGGCTGATCCAGCGTTCGGTGACCGACGAGATCATGTATGAACTCATGCGGCTGTCCGGACAGGAGTATGTGGACGAGTACGCTGCCGCCGTGAAGCTCCGCCTGGCGGGCAAGGCGCAGGACGCGGCCCCGGACACAGCCTCTGCGGGCCCTGCTGCGGTGCAGGAAGCGGCCGGCGGCAAATCCCCAAGCGAGACCCCGGACGAAACCCCGGACGAAACCCCGGACGAAACCGCTGCCGGGGAAGCGGGGCCGGAGGTTCCCGGCACTGCATGAGCGGCGCCCCGGGTGCCATATGACGGCAACGGAGCTGTCAATGACAGGCCGGGCCCCCCGAACCTCGATGGGGCTACTATCCTTAGATGGTGACCGAGCTATCTGAGAAACGAGTTTCCCCGCTGACCAGCACCGCCCAGAGCGGAGCCGCCAACTATCCCGGGCTGGACAACTGGCGGGAGCTCCCGGCCTCGCAGCAGCCCACCTGGTCGGACCCGGCTGTGTTTGAGACGTCCGTCAAGGAACTTTCCGTCCTCCCGCCCCTCGTGTTCGCCGGCGAAGTGGACATCCTGCGCGAACGGCTCGCCGCCGCCGCGCAGGGCAAGGCGTTCCTGCTCCAGGGCGGCGACTGCGCCGAGACCTTCGAAGCGGCGACGGCGGACAAGATCAGTGCCCGCGTCCGGACCATCCTGCAGATGGCCGTCGTCCTCACCTACGGCGCGGCCATGCCCGTCATCAAGATGGGCCGCATGGCTGGCCAGTTCGCCAAGCCCCGGTCCTCCAACGACGAAACGCGCGACGGCGTCACCCTGCCGGCCTACCGCGGCGACATCGTCAACGGCTACGACTTCACGCCCGATTCCCGCGCCCACGACGCCGGCCGGATGCTGAAGGCCTACCACACCTCCGCCTCGACGCTGAACCTGATCCGCGCCTTCACCCAGGGCGGCTTCGCGGACCTGCGCCTGGTGCACCAGTGGAACAAGGGCTTCACCGAAAACCCGGCCCACGCCCGCTACGAGTCCCTGGCCCGGGACATCGACCGCGCCATCAAGTTCATGGCCTCCTGCGGGGCCGACTTCGAGGCCCTGAAGCGGGTGGAGTTCTACGCGAGCCACGAGGCCCTGCTGCTGGACTACGAGCGCGCCCTGACCCGCATCGACTCGCGCACCGGGCTGCCCTACGACACCTCGGCGCACTTCCTGTGGATCGGGGAGCGCACCCGCGAGCTGGACCACGCACACGTTGACTTCCTCTCCCGCGTCCGCAACCCGATCGGCGTCAAGCTCGGCCCGTCGACCAGCGGCGATGACGCCCTGCGCCTGATCGACAAGCTGGATCCGAACCGGGAGCCCGGCCGGCTCACCTTCATCACCCGCATGGGTGCGGGCAATATTCGCGAGAAGCTGCCGGCGATCGTCGAGCGCGTCACCGCCTCCGGGGCTCAGGTCCTTTGGGTCACCGACCCCATGCACGGCAACACGGTCACGTCGCCCAACGGCTACAAAACCCGCAATTTCGACGACGTCATTGACGAGGTGCGCGGGTTCTTCGAAGTCCACCACGCGCTCGGCACCGTTCCCGGTGGCCTGCACGTGGAGATGACGGGGGACGACGTCGCCGAATGCCTCGGCGGAGCCGACCCGATCGACCAGGAAGCCTTCCTGGACCGCTACGAGTCGGTCTGCGATCCGCGCCTGAACCACATGCAGTCGCTCGAAATGGCGTTCCTAGTGGCCGGTGCACTCTCCAAGCGCTGACGCGCTGCACTGATTGGCAACGAAGCCCCTTATTAAAAGCTCCGCCCGGCTGATATCAGCCGGGCGGAGCTTTTCTGTGGAGTGAGTGTGCCCTGATGGGGCGCCGGCCAAAGGCCTACGTGACGGTGATTGTAACGAGCGTGCCTTCCGGCTGCTGGCCGGTCTTGTCCTGTCCCGCGACGATGTCGAGCACCGATGCACCGAAGGCGTAAGTGACCTTCACGTCGAGGCCGGCATCCCGGAGGGCTTTCACGGCCTCCGCTTCGGACATCCGGAATACCGACGGAACATGAACGAGCTTCGGGCCCTTCGAGATGGTCAGGGTCACGGATCCGCCTTTGGTCAGATTGCCGGAGGCCGGGTCCTGCGCCAGCACCGCACCCTTGGGAATCTGCGGGTCATTGACCGGCTCCGGTGAGACCACGGCCTTCAGCCCGGCGGCTTCCAGGGCACTCACGGCGGCGTCCTGCGCCTGGCCGCGGACATCCGGGACCGGGATGGGCTGCGGGCCCTTCGAGACAGTGAGGCCAACGGGCGTCCCGTGCCGCACCGGGTTGCCGCTGCGCGGCGCCATCGCAAGGACAGTCCCGGCAGGCGCCTTCTCGTCAAAGGTCTCGGTAATCGGGCCCAGGGCCATTTCGGCGCCGTTGAGCGTGGTCTTGGCCTCATCCAGGGTCTTGCCGGTGAGTTCCGGCAGCGGGAAGAGCTCCGGGCCCTTGGACACAGCAAGGGACACGGGCAGGAACTTGCGGATGACCTCGCCGGCGTTCGGCTCCGAGTCGACCACCAGGCCCGGCGAGATGTCGTCGTTGAAGACATCCTTCACGCTGGATTGGAAGCCGGCGGTGCGGAGCAGATCCTGGGCCTCGGCAACGGTCTTATTTGCCACCTGGGGGATCGTTCCGGGGGAGCCCGGACCCATGCCGAAGAACCAGCCGGCGACGGCGGCGAGCAGGGCCGCGACGACGAGCAGGACGATCCACAGCAGGCCGCGGCGCCGGGGGTTGCCCTCGTGCAGGGTTTTGGTGGGCGTGGCCGCGGCGCGCTGGCGGGCCTTCTCCTCGTCCCGGTCCAGCTTGCGCTGGGCGCGCTTGCTGGGGGCAACCGCACCTTCCGCCGGATCGTCATACCCGGCGGCGCCGTCGTAGGCCGCCTCGTCCGGGGTGGACAACGGTCCGTAGGCCGGACGCCGCGGGGCACCGGACATCACAGTGGTCGGGTTGCCACTGGTGCGGGAGATCATCTCGGTGGGCCGGGCGAGGCTGCCGTATACCTCAGTCTGCAATTCCGTGGGCATTTCGGTGGGCGGCAGCACGAAGGCAGTGTCCCGCGCGTCCGACGCCGGCCCGGTAACGCCGGGTCGCCGACTTGGCGGTGCAGCCACGGCCGGCAGGGGGCTGCGGACAGCCGCCGGGGGCTGGAGGTCGAGTTCGGCGTCGCTGAGGTTGGTCCTGATGTGCCGGAGCTCGGACAACAGGGCGGTACCGTCGACGGGGCGCTTGTCCGGGTCCCTGTCCGTGCACCACTGGACCAGTTCGTCGATCTCCGCGGCCAGCCCGGGCACCTCCAGGGACGGAGCTTCGACGGTGGAATTGACGTGCTGGTAGGCGACCTGGATGGGCACGTCGCCGGCGAACGGCTGCCGGCCCGTGATCATTTCATAGAGCATGATCCCCACCGAATAGATGTCGCTGCGGGCATCTGCCTGCTTACCGAGGACAAGTTCGGGGGAGAGGTAGGCGACAGTCCCGATCAGGGCGCCGGTGCTCGTGGACGTCGAGATAGCGCGTGCCAGGCCGAAGTCGCCGAGCTTGATCCGCCCGTCGTCGGCGATCAGGACGTTTTCCGGCTTGATGTCCCGGTGGATCATGCCGGCGGCGTGCGCGGCGCCGAGCCCCTCGACGACCGGATCGATCAGCGCCAGCGCCAACCGCGGTGACAGGGCGCCCTTGTCATTGAGGACGTCCCGCAGCGTGTGGCCCTTGATGAACTCCATGACCAGATAGGCGAGCCGGCCGTCTTCACCCTGGTCCAGGACACCCACGACGTGGGGGTGGGAGAGCCGGGCGGCTGCCTTGGCTTCGCGGCCCAGCCGGTCGAGGAACTGTGGGTCGTCGGCCAGATGCGGATGCAGCACCTTCAGCGCGACGTCGCGCTCAAGGCGCTGGTCCGTGGCGAGGTACACGGTGGACATCCCGCCGCGGGCAAGCCTGGATTGAACCTGGTAGCGGTTGTCCACCAGGTTCCCTACGAGGGCGTCCGACACGTATTCTTGCACCTTACAATCGTAGTCGCTGGACAGAAACGGGCCCGAATCAACATGCGATCCGGGCCCGTAGCGTCACGCTCCGCCGTAAGGGAGCCTGTGCTGGAGTCTGTATTTAGCGGAACAGGCTCTGGTTGGCTTTGATGGCGGCGACGTAGTCCTTGGTGTCGTCGTACATGCCGTTCTGGCTCACCGAGTACTGGCCCTGGTAGTAGCCGGCGATCGCATTGTCCAGGTCAGGGCTGGTGCGGACCAACTGGCGGATGATCGCGATGCCTGCCGTGGCGTTGTCGTACGGATCCAGCAGGTTCAGCTTGCGGCCCACCAGATCGGATGCCCATTCGCCGGAGGACGGGATGACCTGCATGGTGCCGATCGCATTGGCCGGTGACACGGCACGCTGGTTGAAGCCGGATTCCTGGAAGGCAAAGGCCATGGCGAGGCTGGCGTCCACGCCCATACGCCGTGCCGTGTCCGCCACGATCGACTTCATCTGCTGAAGGCTGGGCACCGGAGAGGCGTTGAGCAGCGCCTTGTTCTGGTTGGCCGAGCTGACCACCGCGGCCGGGTAGCTGAACCCGAGGAACGTGCTGGGCACGAGCGGTGTGGTGGTGGCAGGCGTGCTCGAGGCCGGTGCGATGGTCGACGCGCCGGGGATGACCAGCTTCTGGCCAGGGTAGATGATGCTCGACATCGTCAGCCGGTTGGCCGACAGGACGTCCGAGAGCCTGACGCTGTTGCGGGCTGCGATGCCGGAGAGGGTGTCGCCTGCCTTGATGGTGTAGGAGCCGGAGCTGGCCGGCGCGGGCGCCGACGATGCGGGCTTTGTCGCGGGCTTGGGTGCGGCGGGGGCCGGAGTGCTGGTACCGCCGCCGACCTTGACCTTCTGGCCGGGATAGATCACTGAGCTCATGCCGAGCCCGTTCCACTTGAAGATCTCGGAAAGCCCAACGCCGTGTCTGGCGGCGATGGCGCTCAGGGTGTCGCCGGACTTGACGACGTACACGGAGCCCCCGCCGGAGGAAGTCGCAGGAGCAGACGCTCTGGGGGTAGACGGGGCCGGGGTGGCTGCCGGGGCCGGCGTCGAGCCCGTGAGCTTGATCTTCTGCCCCGGGTAGATGATGGTGTTCGCCTGCAGGTTGTTCAGCTTGAGTACGGCGAAGGTGTCCAGGCCGTAGCGGCCGGCAACGGCACTGATGGTGTCGCCGCGGGCGATCGTGTAGACGGCGGGTGCCGCAGGCTGCGCGGGCCGCAAGGCGCTTGGCAGCGTGACCGGGACGGAGGCGGCGGGGATCACTGCCGCCTTCAGGGACGTCGCAGCGTCCGCCTTCGCTTGGGCACGCATGGCGGCCGCGAGGGTTGCCGGGACCGAACGCACACGCGATTCGGCTGCGGCAGGCTGGGCGATCGCCAGGGAGGAAAGCACGACGGCGGGAAGCGCCGCCGTCGTCGCCGCGATCAGCGGCAGGCTGCGCCCCGGACGGAGCTGTGGCGAACGTGAGGTTGTCATTGGAAAGATCCTCTTCTCAGCGGCAACGCTGCGGTCAGGCCGGTAGAACTGGTGTTACCAGTGTGACAAATGTTATTTCTGTTACAAATGTGATCTATGTGAATGTCTCATGAATTGGCAATTAGCACAAGAACCGCTTGGCATTCCGCAAACCAGTTTCCGGTGGAGTGTCGGCCAAAAGGCGTCCCGGCGGAGTCCCGGGTGAACCCGGACGGCATTCCGGCGGCGGGATGAGCCAGTGCCGCGGCCGTCATTTCTGCGGCTGCCGACTAGGCGGCGGGGCACCCGCCGTGGCAATCTTTATGCGTGAGTAATGTAGAAAGCCTCGTGGGCGAATGGCTGCCCCTGCCCGATGTCGCACAGCTTCTGAACGTATCTATTACCAAGGTCCATGCACTTCTGGACGAGCGTGCGCTGGCGGCTGTGAGAATCGGCGACCGGCGCATCAGGTCCGTGCCCGCGGCTTTCATCCAGGACGGGCATGCCGTGGAGAGCCTGAAAGGCACCATAGTTGTCCTCTCGGACGCCGGATACTCGGATGAGGAACTGATCAACTGGCTCTTCACCCCGGACGAGTCCCTCCGCGGCCGGCCGATCGACGCCCTGCGGGAAGGGCGCAAGACCGAAATTCGCCGCAGGGCCCAGTCACTGGCCTGGTAGGCACACGCCGGCAGTATCAATGCGCCGGCAGCATCCCTTAGACGTGCCATTACGGGCCGTGCACAGCGCAAACCGCCGTGCACGGCCCGCCGCGTTCCAGGCACCTCTTAAAGGGCGCCTTTGCCTTGAGTGCCGGGTCAGGCCGCGCGGCTGACCGTGGCCTCTGCCAGCCTGCGGAGCGCGGTCTTGGGCAGCTCCTCAATCGGCAGGAGGTCAAGGGCGGCGAAGGCGGCCTTGCCGAACTCCTCGATGAGTACTTCCGTGGCCTGGAGCGCGCCGCAGTCCACGATGATCCGCCGGATCTCCTCAATGTCCGCATCGCTGAGATCGGGGCTGCCGAGCTTGGCGTCGATGAACTCTGATTCGGCCGGCGGGGCCTGGTCCAGGGCGAACGCCACCAGGACCGTGCGCTTGCCCTCACGGAGGTCGTCCCCAGCCGGTTTGCCGGTGGTGACAGGGTCACCGAAGACGCCAAGGACATCGTCCCGCAGTTGGAACGCCTCGCCGAGCGGCAGGGCGAAGGCGGAATAGCCGCGCAGCAGCTCGTCGCCCGCGCCGGCCAGGGCGCCGCCCAGAGCGAGCGGGTGTTCGGTGGAGTACTTGGCCGACTTGAACCGGATGATGGACTGGGCCCGGCTGACGGCCCCAGCGCGGTCCCGCCTGGGTCCGGCGACCTCTTCAAGGATGTCGAGGTACTGCCCGGCCATCACTTCGGCGCGCATGAGGTTGAAGATCAGCCGTGCCGGGCTGCCGGAGGCGGCGCGGTGTCCGATTTCCGTGAACGATTCCTCGCTGAAGGACAGGCAGAGATCCCCGGTCAGAATCGCTGCCGCGTGGCCGAACCGCTCGCTGTCCAGCGCCCAGCCCTGGGCCTCGTGCAGTTCAATGAACCGGCGGTGGACGCTGGGGCCGCCCCGGCGCGTGTCCGAGCGGTCAATGATGTCATCGTGGATCAGGGCCGCGGCCTGGAACAGTTCCAGGGCCGAGCCGGCCGTGACCACTTCAGCCGCGCCGGCTTCCCCGCCGGCACCGCGCCAGCCCCAGTAGCACATGAGCGCCCGCAGGCGCTTTCCGCCCGTGACCAGGTTTGAGATCGAGCCCATGAGCGGATCGATGTCCGGGGAGATCGAGGACATGACGGCCTGGCGGCTGGTCAGGAACACGGTGAGCTTGCCGGCGACGGCGGCCACGAAATCCGCCTGCTCGAGCCGTAGCTGTTCGGCGAGACTCACTTGACGGACTCGGCAGCGACGTTCGCGCCGATCGTGAACGTGGACACGCCAGCGGTCTGCATGACGGCGATGTTCACGGTTTCGTTGTCACCGCGCAGGAAGTCCTTGGAAGGCAGGGCGCCGACGGTTTCACCGGGTACGGCCTTGAAGCCCTGCGCCTCCAGCCCTTTGGTGTAGAAGGCCAGGACATCGGCGGCGGGGGCCGTGATGCTGCCGACCAGGGCCACGGTTGCCGGCACGGTTGTTTTATCGAAGCTGCTGGAGACCACCTTCGCCCCGGGCATGAGCGCCAGGGGCTTCTGCGGGAAGCCGGGCACCAGGGCGCCGACCGTGGCCGATGTGCCGGGTTCCGCGGAAGGGCTGGGGGGAGCAGTGGTGGAGGACTGCGCTGATGCGTCCGGGTTCGGCGCCGGGGACGTCGCCGTGCTCCCGGTGCCGRCAGGCGTGCATGCGGCCAAGGCCAAAAGCGCGCCCGCCGCCGCGATGGCGGCCGCGGCACGTTTGCGCTGTCCAAATACCTTCACAGGGACTTTCCTCCTGGGGTTGAAGCGGAATCAGCCTCCAGTTTAGTCAGTTCCCGGGCATAGGATTGAAGACGTGGGGTCGGAAGCAGACAATCATCGGGCAGTTCAGCAGGGAGTGCAGACGAATATGCACCCTTACGAGCGCTCGAATGCGCAGCCCCACATCCAGCCCCCCGGCAACCTGAGCGGGGAATCCCTGCTGGAAATGCGGCGCAGCAGCATCATGCACGTGGACATGGACGCGTTCTTTGTCTCCGTGGAACTGCGCAGCCGTCCCGAGCTTAAGGGAAAACCCGTGATTGTGGGCTATCCGGCGGACCGCTCCGTGGTGCTCTCCGCGTCCTACGAGGCCCGCGCATTCGGCGTCAGATCAGCGATGCCCATGGTGGTCGCGGCACGCATGTGCCCCTCGGCTGTCATCATCGAGCCCCGCCACAAGCTCTACTACGAAGTCTCCGGCCAGATCATGGCAATCTTTGCTTCCATCACCGACCTCGTCGAACCGCTTAGCGTGGACGAGGCGTTCCTGGACGTCGGGGGAGCCATCCGGCGGCTCGGTCCGCCACGGGAGATTGGCGAACTCATCAGGGCACGCGTGGTCCGGGAATTGGGGATCACGGCATCGGTAGGCATAGCCGCCAGCAAGTTTGTGGCCAAGATCGCGTCCACCCGGTGCAAACCGGACGGGCTGCTGCTGATCAGGCCGGAGGAAACCGTCCCTTACTTGCACAGCCTTCCGGTCAGTGCGCTCTGGGGAGTCGGCGGCAAGACCGTGGAGGTGCTGGCCCGCCGGGGCATCAGGACGGTGGCGGACGTCGCCGCCTCGCCCCTGCCCTCGCTGCGCAAGCTGCTGGGCGCATCGGGGGAGCATGTCTACCGGCTCTCCTGGGGCATCGATCCGCGGCCTGTGACACCGGTCCGGCTGGAAAAGAGCATTGGAGCCGAGGAGACGTTCGCCACTGACACCGCGGATGACGCACTGCTGCACCGGGAACTGCTGCGCCTTTCGCACCGGACGGCGGAGCGCCTCCGCGGCGCCGGCATGCACGCCCGCACCGTGGCCCTCAAGCTGCGCTACGCGGACTTCTCCACGATTACCCGCAGCCGTACCGTGAGCACACCGATCGACAGCGCCCAACTCCTTTACGCCGTGGCGGTGCAGCTCCTGGAATCGGTGGGAGAGCGGCCCATGACAGTCCGGCTGGTCGGTATCCGGGCCGAACAGCTGGAGGAGGCCGCCGACGCCCCGCTTCAGCTCAGTCTTGACCGCCGGGACGACAACTGGCGGGCCGCCGAACAAGCCCTCGATGCTGTCACCCGGAAATTCGGCAATAAGTCCGTTCTACCGGCCCGGCTCCTGGATCCCGGGGGCACCTCCGAGTAAGCCCGGCCGGAATCCCTTGGCGGCGCCGCCCGTTCCCAAGGGTTCTGGCGGCGAAAGGGCCTTAAGACTGTCTTTCAGAACAGGCCGCAACAATCTATCCTTATTAATACCTAGGTTTAGGACTACTGGATCGACCGTTCGGGCGATCTGGCTAGCTAAGACCGGCACGGGACAGCTGAATTTCCCTTTTCACCAACGGCGGTGAAGGGGAACCACTTCGGAATCCCGGGCGTTAGGCGATTAGGGCATTGGATACGTCACGCCCGGACGTTGGCAGACTTGAGGAGGTCGTGATGCCGCTCTCGGAGCACGAACAGAAGTTGCTGGAGCAACTTGAGAAGYAGCTGAATGAGGACGACCCAAAGTTTGCAAGCTCGATGGGATCCGGACCCGCGCGCTCTTGGTCCACCCGCCACCTCGTCATGGGCGTGCTCGCGACCCTCGCGGGCGTGCTGCTGTTATTGGTCGGAGTGTCGACGCAAATCATCATCGTCGGGGTCGTGGGCTTTGTGGTGATGGGCGCTGGCGTCTATTTCGCCACGATGCGCAGTTCGGCTGTGGGCAAGGCCCGGGCAGCCGGCGGCCGCAAGCAGGGCAAGCCCAGGAGTTCGTTCATGAGCAACCTTGAGCAGCGCTGGGACGAACGGCACGGGGGAGAATCCTGAACGAATCCGTGATGGCCCCTTAGGCCCTCCACTTCCCGCCACCGGTACGCCGGGGGACGGCGCGAGACCCGCTTCGGCGGGTCTTTCGCCATTTAAAGCGGAATTTTTGCTGCGGTTTTGCTGTGATCCGCACACATAAGGGGCGACGGAGTCGAATTGTTTCACCCTGGCGCCGGTCCGCGCCGTGAAGCGGCGACGGCGAGTGAGGCAAGCAGGCAAAATCGCTCCACTTTCCCCCACCAATCCTGTTTCCCTGCAAATGCTGGGAAGAAAGGGGATGTACCTCCGCAAATTTGTCTAAACATCCCGGGCGTGTCGTTGACTGTGGAGCGATGTGGAGTAATGTGGAGGGCGTAAGAGGGTAGTTGCAACACAGGGGACGTTGGACTTTCTAGAACAGACGGGCGGTGGGCCGTGTTTCTCGGCACACATTCGCCGCGTCTGGACGAAAAAGGTCGAATTATCCTCCCCGCTAAGTTCCGCGAGGAACTTGCCAGCGGGCTGGTTCTCACAAGGGGTCAGGAGCGTTGCATCTACGTATTCAGTGAGGCGGAATTCGGCCGGGTTCACGAGCAGATGCGGGAGGCTCCAATTTCCTCCAAGCAGGCACGTGACTACATCCGTGTTTTCCTCTCTGGAGCCTCGGACGAGGTACCTGACAAGCAGGGGCGCGTGACGATTCCGCCGGCGCTCCGGGAGTATGCAGGTCTTGGCCGGGAACTCGCCGTCATTGGCGCAGGATCCCGCGCGGAGATCTGGGACGCCCAGGCCTGGAATGAGTACCTGGCCGAAAAGGAAACCGCCTTCTCGGAAACAGACGACGCCATCCCGGGGATTCTCTGAACCCCCGCTGATCCACCAGCAAACAACGTTCCTTGATCGAGATCTCCAGCCGCCCATCCGGTTGTTGTCCTGGCTCACTTCCCCGGAGCCAGGCCGGCGCTAGGTAGGCGCGGATGGGGATCTGGACCAAGGAACGTTGCGTAAGAGCAGCAACAAGCAAAGCGCAGCCATCAAAGCCGCCAACGAAAGGACGAAGGTATGACGGATCCCGACCAGGCGAAGCCGACGTCCGAACGCCATGTACCGGTCCTCAAGGACCGGTGCATCAATTTGTTGGCACCTGGCATCGAGGCTGCCCGGACCCGCGGCGAGACCCCCGTGGTGATCGACGCGACGCTCGGCATGGGCGGGCACTCCGAGGCCCTCCTGAAGCGCTTTGCGGACCTTCACCTGATCGGCATCGACCGCGACGAGGAAGCCCTGGCGCTGGCGGGGGCCCGGCTGGCGCCCTTCGAGAACCGGACCGACCTCGTTCACGCCGTCTACGACGAAATCCCGGACGTCCTCGAGGACCTGGGCTTCACCGAAGTCCACGGTGTGCTCATGGACCTTGGCGTCTCATCGCTCCAACTGGACGAGCGGGAGCGCGGCTTCGCGTACTCCTTCGACGCCCCCCTGGACATGCGGATGGACACCAGCCGCGGCCAGACGGCCGCCGACGTCGTCAATAACTACAGCGAAGAAGAACTCGTCCGGATCATCCGGAAATGGGGCGAAGAGAAGTTCGCCGGCCGCATCGCGAACAGGATCGTGGCCGCGCGCGCCGAAAAGCCCTTCACCACCACCGGCGAACTCGTCGAACAGATCCGGTCCGTGGTGCCCGCCGGTGCCGCCAAATCCGGCGGCCACCCCGCGAAGCGCACCTTCCAGGCGCTCCGGATCGAGGTCAACGAGGAACTGGACGTCCTCGAGCGCGCCATCCCGGCAGCGATCGAGGCCATCGCCCTCGGCGGCCGCGTGGTGGTCATGTCCTACCACTCCCTGGAGGACAAGATCGTCAAGGGCTTCTTCCAGGCCGGTTCGAAGTCCTCGGCACCGCTCGGCTTCCCGGTCGAACTCGAAGAGCACAAAGCCGAACTGAAAACCCTGACGAAGGGCACCGAGGTACCCACCGCCGCTGAAATCGCCGAAAACCCCCGCGCAGCTTCCGCCCGGCTGCGCGCCGTCGAACGCATCAAAGCCAGGAGAGCCGCATGAGCACCGCCGCCGTCAACAGCTACCCCGTTGCCCAGGGCGCCACTGCCCGTGCCCTGCCCGGCCTCCGCCCCGGCACTGTTCAGCCCCGGAAGGCACGCACCCCGCTTTCGCTGGTCCGCTCCGTACCCCGCAAGCGCCGCGCACCGTTCGTGGTCCTCTGCTTCGGACTCTTGGCGATTGCCCTCATGGCCGTGCTGGTCCTGAACATCTCCGTCTCCTCTGCCCAGTACAAGCTGGTCCAGCTCCGCAGTGAACAGACCACGCTGACCAAACAGAACCAGGACCTCACCCAGCAGGTCCAGAACTTCGACGCCCCGCAGAACCTCGCGGCCAGGGCCACGGAACTGGGCATGGTGGGTTCCCTCGCCAAGGGCCAGATCGACCTCTCCACCCTCAGCGTCACCGGCAAGGCCAAACCGGCCGTCAAGGGTGATGCCCCGGGCGCCGTCATCGCCGCACCGGCCGTCGCCGGGCAGCTCACGGTTGTCCCGCCCGTCACGGAGAACGAACCGCTCGCCCAGCGCGAGTCGGCGGACACCAAAGCGGCGGACACCAAAGCCGCAGACACGCTACCGGCGCCGGCAGCTGCAAAGCCCGCACCCGCACCGAAACCTGCTGCCCCCGCCGTGGAGCTCCACGGCGGATCGGTTCCCGCTCCCGCACAGAAGACGCCGGGGCAGTAACGTTCACTGACCACCAGCAAGGCAAGCAGCAAGGACTCACCGTGGCGAAGAACTCCGGCAAGGCAAGCAAGGCGAAAGCCCCAAACGCCACCCGGCGGCTCCGCGTGGGGCTCGGCATCATGCTGGCGCTCCTGCTGGTGGTCGGCGGCAAGCTGTTCATGGTCCAGGGCCTTGACGTCGGGGGCATGGCGGAGGCCGCCCTCAACAACCGGCTCACGCCAACGGTGCTGCCTGCGGAGCGCGGCAGCATCCTCGATTCCTCCGGCACGGTCCTGGCCAGCAGCGTCATCCGCTACAACATCGTGGTGGACCAGACAGTCAATACCAAGACCGACTCCTTCCGCCGGCTCGAGACCATCAATGGCAAGGACGAACTCGTCAAGGTCACCCGGGACCAGGGCATTTCCGAACTGGCCGGCGTGCTCGGCATGGACCGCGGCGCCCTGCGCGATGCCCTGACCGGAACCCAGCGCTACTACATCGTGGCCAAGGACCTGAAGCCGGACATCGAGGACGCGGTGTCCAAGCTGCAGATTCCCGGCATTGTCACCGAAGGCACCAGCAAACGCGTCTACCCCAACGGCTCCGTGGCCGGCGGAATTGTCGGGTTTCTCAAGGACGGCAGCACCGGACAGGCGGGCCTCGAGCAGACCCAGGACGAGATCCTCAAAGGGACACCTGGCAAGCGCCTGTTTGAAATCGGCGCCGACGGACTGCGCATCCCCGTGGGCGTGGACCAATTGACGCCGGCGGTGAACGGCAAGGACATCAAGCTCACGCTGAATTCGGACCTGCAGTACTTTTCCCAGCAGGCGATCCAAAGCCAGAAGGACAAGCTCAGCGCCGAGTGGGGTGTAATTGTGGTCCTGGATGCCAAGACCGGCAACATCGTGGCCATGGCCGATACCGATGCCCCGGATCCGAACGACCCCGGCAAGGTTGCCGCCGAGGACCGCGGGGTCCGGGCCGTCACCGCCGCCTACGAGCCCGGCTCGGTGGAGAAGATGATCACGGCCGCAGCCGCGATCCAGGAAGGGAAATCCAGCCCGCTGGACAGGTTCACCATTCCGCCGACCTACACCGTGGACGGACAGACCTTCAGCGACGCGTTCGAACACGGCACCGAGCAACGGACGCTGGCTGGAATTGTCGGCTACTCCATGAACACCGGCACAGTCATGGTGGGCCAGCGCCTGAGCAAGGACCAGCGCCATGACTGGCTGCGGAAGTTCGGCATCGGCGAGGCCCCCGACATCGGCCTTCCGGCCGAAGCCAAGGGCATCCTGTCGCCGGCCGACCAGTGGGACGGCCGCCAGCAATACACCGTGCTCTTCGGCCAGGGCGTCGCGCAAACCACCCTCCAGACCGTCCGGGCCTACCAGAGCATCGCCAACGACGGCGTGATGCTCCAGCCGCGGCTGATCGACAGCTACATCAACCCGGACGGAACCGAGGAAAAAGTCCCGGCCAAGGACCCGAGGCAGATCGTTTCCAAGGACACCGCCAAGCAGGTCCGCGACATCCTTGAGAGCGCCGTGACCGAGGGCGAGATCAAGGAAGCCGCGATCGACGGGTACCGGGTGGGCGCCAAGACAGGCACGTCCGAATCACCCTGCGACGACGGCAAGTCCGGGTTCTGCGGCTACACCGCCTCCATCATCGGAATGGCGCCCATGGACGATCCGCGGTTTATTGTTGAGGTGGTCCTGCAACGGCCCAAGGGAAGCATCTTCGGAATCACCAACGGACCGGTGTTCCGTTCGGTGATGAGCCAGACGCTGCGCACGTTCAACGTTCAGCCCTCCACCGGCGAACCCGTGCGGCTGCCGCAGTACGCCAAGTAGCGCCCGTTCCACCTGGCACCCGGAAGTCACCAGCCGGCGCCACTCCCACTGCCTGCGCGCCGGAGCATGTCCGCGTGGGCAGGTCCCGATCCACCAGGTCCCGATTCATCAGTGCCCGATTTATTAGTGCCCGACCCACTAGCACCACAACGGAGATCCACTTGTCAGAGCTCACCGACCCCGATGCTTCCGCGCCGTCCGGCCATGACTCCACTACAGGCTTTCGGCCTACTGCGGTTGCCGCAGTGCCGCTGGCAGCCATCGGTGAGGCGATCGGCATCGCCGTCCCCGGTGCGTCCCACTCCGTCCCGGTCACCGGGATCTCCCTGAATTCCCGGTCGGTCCGCCCGGGAGACCTGTACGTGGCCCTGCCAGGCGCCGCACGGCACGGGGCCGACTTCGTGTCCCAGGCCGTCGACGCGGGCGCCGTGGCCGTGCTGACAGACGGCGCAGGAGCGCGCCTGCTGGCGCTGGCCAATGACATTTCCGTTCCGGTGCTGCTGGCCGACGAGCCGCGCAGCGTGGTCGGCCGGCTGTCCGCACTCATTTACCAGAGCCGGCCCGACGGCGCCGGGGCACCGGCGCTTTTCGGGGTGACAGGCACCAACGGCAAGACCACCACCACCTACTTCATCAATGCCCTCCTGCGGGCGCTGGGCAAGCGGACCGGACTGATCGGGACGATTGAGATCCTGGCTGGCGGCGAGCCGATCCCGAGCCTGCTGACCACTCCCGAATCCACGGATGTGCACGCCCTTCTGGCGCTGATGCGCGAACGCGGGCTCGATGCCGCTTCCATGGAGGTTTCCTCGCACGCCGTGTCCTTCCACCGCGTGGACGGCGTGGTGTTCGACGTCGCCGGGTTCACGAACCTCACCCAGGACCACCTGGACCTGCACGGGACCATGGAGGAATACTTCCAGACCAAAGCCCGGCTGTTCACTCCGGAACGCGCCCGTGCCGCCGTGGTGACAATCGATGACGCCTGGGGCCGGAAGCTCGCGGCCGCCGCCGAAATCCCGGTCACAACCCTCGCCACGGCCGGGACCACCGGAGGCGGCCAGGCAGACGCCGATTGGACCGCGGACTGGACAGTGGCCCGAACGGCTCCGCGGGGCCTTGGCTCCGACTTCGTACTCCGGCACCGCGACGGCGCGGAGCTGCGCGTCCACACCGGCCTGCCGGGAGGCTTCAACGTCGCCAACGCCGCGCTGGCCACGGTGATGGTGCTCGCCGGCGGCCACGAGCCTGCCGCCGTGCAGGCCGCCCTCGACGCCGCCGACCCCTTCACCGTAGCCGTGCCCGGCCGGATGCAGCTCGTGTCCACGGCCCCGGCCGCCGTGGTGGACTTCGCGCACAACCCCGACGCACTGGCGCGCGCCCTCGAAGCCGTCCGGTCCCCGGAACCCGGATCCCGGGTGATCATCGTTTTCGGTGCCACCGGACAGCGGGACCAGAGCAAACGCCCTGCCATGGGGGCCATCGCGGCCCGGTTGGCGGACACCGTGATTGTCAGCGACGACGATCCCCACGACGAGGACGCGGCGGCCATCCGCGCGGACGTCCTTGCCGGGGCCCTGGCGGCCAGGGACGACGAAGGCCTAGACTGCACGGTCCTGGAGGTCTTCCCCCGCGACGCCGCCATCCTGAAAGCCGTAGAGCTCGCTGGCGTAGGGGACACCATCCTCGTGGCCGGGCGCGGGCACGAGGTGTGGCAGGAAGTCAAGGGCGTCAACCTGGCACTGGATGACCGGGTGGAGCTTCGGACCGCCTTGACAGCACGGGGATTCACCGTTCTCGAAGACCACCGGATAGAGTCCTAAACCGAGATGATTGCACTTACAGCGGCGGAAATCGCCGACATAACCAACGGCCGGCTCGCCGCGGAACCGGGAATTACTCCCGCCTCCGTGGTGACCGACTCCCGCGAGGCCACGGCGGGTTCCCTCTATGTGGCCAAACCGGGGGAGAACGCCGACGGACACGACTTCGTCGGCGCCGCCTTTGACCGGGGCGCCGTTCTGGCACTCGTGGAGCGCGAAGTCGCCGACGCCACCGGGACGAACTACCCGGCCGTCGTCGTCGAGGACGCTGTCCTTGCCATGGGCGCACTGGCCGCTGAAGCCGTCCGCCGGATCCGGGCCAGCCGCGCAGCTGCCGGCGTCGGGTTCACAGTGGTAGGCATCACCGGCTCCGCCGGCAAGACCACCACGAAAGACCTGCTCGCCGGAATCTTCGCGGCCGCCGGCACCGAAGGCGCCACTGTTGCGCCGCAGGGGTCCTACAACGGCGAGATCGGCGTGCCGCTCACCGTCTTCAAAGCCGACTTTGACACCCGCTACCTCGTCATCGAGATGGGTGCCACGGGCATCGGCCACATCCAATACCTCGCGGACATGGTCCAGCCGGAGATCGGCGTCGTCCTCGGCGTCGGCTCCGCCCATGCCGGGGAGTTCGGCGGCGTGGACAACATCGCAGTCGCCAAGGGCGAACTTGTGGAGGCGCTCCCGGCCGGGGGCACCGCCGTGCTGAACCTGGACGACTCCCGCGTCGCCGCGATGGCCGCCCGGACCCGGGCCCGCGTGCTCGGCTACACCTCCCGTGCGGCCAGCATAGGCCAGGACAACAGCGTCCAGACCAACGCGGCCCAAGCCGATGTGGTTAGGGCCGTGGATGTGGAACTGAATGCCGACGGCCATCCGGAATTTGAGCTCCACCTCCCCGGCGACGGGACGGCACAGCACGGATCAACCCGGCATCACGTCGCCGCCAAGCTGATCGGCGCCCATCACATGGCCAACCTCCTCGCGGCCGCGGCCGCGGCGCACGCGGCCGGCATCCCCGGCGCGCAGATCGCGGCCTCGCTCAGCGCACAGACCGCCGCCAGCCGCTGGCGGATGGAGCGCACGGAGCGTCCCGACGGCGTGACCGTCATCAACGATGCCTACAACGCCAACCCGGAGTCCATGCGGGCAGCACTGCGGACACTGGCCGAGCTGGGCCAGGGCCGCCGCACCTGGGCCGTCCTGGGCGCCATGCTGGAATTGGGCCCGGATTCCATCCGCGAGCACATCGCAGTCGGCACCCAGGTGGTGCGGCTGAACATCTCCCGTCTCGTCGTGGTGGGCCGGGAGGCGCGGTCGCTATACGTCTCCGCCGTCAACGAGGGCTCCTGGGGCGACGAATGTGTTTTCGCCGAGACTGCGGACGAGGCCTACGAGCTTCTCCAAGCCGAGCTCCAGCCCGGCGACCTGGTCCTGTTCAAGTCATCGAACGGCATCGGGCTGCGCCACTTGGGGGATCGGATAGCATTACCCCCACATGCCAGCCAAGACTCTCCCGAGCGAACTGCTGAGGGAACTGCCGCAACCGCCACCGAAGGGAGTGCACAGCTGTGATTGCACTGCTGATGGGCGCCGGAATGGCGCTGCTCCTCGCGTTTGTGGGCACCCCGCTGTTCATCCGGTTCCTGGTCCGCAAGGGCTACGGGCAATTCATCCGGGACGACGGACCCACCTCCCACCACACCAAGCGGGGCACGCCCACGATGGGCGGCGCCGTTGTGGTCCTGGCGGTCCTCGTCAGCTACGGGCTCACGCACCTGATCATGTGGATGATGAACCCGCACTCACCGGGACCAAGCGCCTCCGGACTGCTCCTGCTGTTCCTCATGGTGGGTATGGGGCTGGTCGGATTCCTCGATGACTTCATCAAGATCTCCAAGCAGCGCAGCCTGGGCCTGGATGCCAAGGCCAAGCTGATCCTCCAGGGCGCCGTTGGCATCATCTTTGCCGTGCTGGCGCTGAATTTCCCGAATGCCGCCGGCCTGACCCCGGCGTCCACCCAGATCTCGCTGGTGCGCGATATTCCGTGGCTTAACCTCGCCTTCGCCGGAACCGTGCTCGGCGCCATCTTGTTTGTGCTGTGGTCCAACCTGATCATCACGGCCGCAACCAACGGCGTGAACCTCACCGACGGCCTCGACGGCCTGGCCGCCGGCGCTTCGGTCATGGTGTTCGGGGCCTACACGCTCATGGGCATCTGGCAAAGCAACCAGGCCTGCGGATCCCCGCGGCAGGCCGGTAGCGGCTGCTACTCGGTCCGCGACCCCCTGGACCTGGCTCTGCTGGCCGCCATCCTGAGCGCGGCGATGGTCGGGTTCCTGTGGTGGAACACCTCGCCCGCGAAGATCTTCATGGGCGACACCGGCTCCCTCGCCATCGGCGGCGCCGTCGCAGCCTTCGCCATCCTGTCCCGCACTGAACTGCTGTTGGCCTTCATCGGCGGGCTCTTCGTCCTCATCACGCTCTCGGTCATCATCCAGGTGGGCTACTTCAAACTCACCAAGGGCAAACGGTTCTTCAAGATGGCACCGCTGCAGCACCACTTCGAGCTCAAGGGGTGGGCCGAAGTCACCGTGGTGGTCCGGTTCTGGATCCTTTGTGGGTTGTTTGTCGCCGCCGGCCTGGGCATCTTCTACGCCGAATGGGTGGTGCTGCTGTGACCGGACCCATCCCCGCCCCGCTCACCACCTCGCCCCGGCTGCAGGAACTCACCACCTGGGATTCCGACTGGTCGGGCCTGCGCGTCGTGGTCACCGGCATCGGCGTGTCCGGCTTCGCCGCCGCCGATACCCTCATCGAACTCGGTGCCCGGGTGGTGGTGGTGGATGCCGCCACCAGCGCCAAGGCGCTGGCCCAGGCCGACACGCTCCGGATCGTCGGCGCCGTGGACGTCCTGCTGGGCGAGGAGGCGGTGGAGTCCGTTCCGAAGATCGACGGGCAGAAGCCGGACCTGGTGGTCACGTCCCCGGGCTGGCGCCCGGACCAGGCCCTGCTCGCCGCCGCGGCGCGGGCGCACATTCCGGTGTGGGGCGACGTCGAGCTCGCCTGGCGGCTGCGTGAACGCAAGGGCCGCAAGACCGCCGACTGGCTGGCCATTACCGGCACCAACGGCAAGACCACCACGGTTGGCCTGACCGAGTCCATGCTCCAGGCCGCCGGACTGAAGGTGATCGCCGTCGGCAACGTCGGGACTCCGATCCTGGACGCCCTGCGCGACCCCGTGGACTACGACGCCTTCGCGGTGGAACTGTCCAGTTTCCAGCTGCACTGGAGCCACTCGGTCTCACCGGTGGCCAGCGTCTGCCTCAACGTCGCCGAAGACCACGTGGACTGGCATGGCTCCTACGCCTCCTACCTGGCCGACAAGGCCAAGGTCTACGCAAACACGCAGAAGGCCTGCATCTACAACGCCGAGCAGATCGAGACCGAACGCATGGTCGAGGACGCGGACGTGGTGGAAGGCTGCCGGGCCGTGGGATTCACCACACTGACGCCGGCCATCAGCATGCTCGGCGTCGTGGAGGGGCTGCTGGTTGACCGGGCGTTCATCGAAGAACGCAAGGACAGCGCGGCCGAACTCGCCTCGATCGCCGACCTGGGACATGTGGCTCCGCGCCACATGGTGGCCAACGCGCTGGCAGCCGCCGCCCTGGTCAGGGCCTACGGGGTGGAGCCGTCGGCCGTCCGCCAGGGCCTGCTGAACTACCTTCCGGGAGACCACCGGATCCAGCTGGTGGCCCGGCATGAGGGTGTGCTCTGGATCAACGATTCCAAGGCCACCAACCCGCATGCCGCCGCAGCCTCGTTGTCCGCGTTCCAGAATGTGGTGTGGATCGCGGGAGGCTTGTCCAAGGGCGTGAATTACGACTCCCYGATCCAGGAACAGGGCAGCCGGCTCAAGGCCGTGGTCCTGATCGGGGCGGACTCCAGCGATCTGCAGGCCGCCCTGAAGCGACACGCGCCCGATGTCCCCGTGATCGGGCAGGGCAAGGGCGAGACTGAAGACGTGCAGACTGCCGGAACGGCCAAAGCCGACGCAGGCCCTTCGCCGATTTTCGGCGAGACTGTGATGGCCCAGGCCGTTGCCTCGGCGGCGCAGCTGGCCGCCTCCGGGGACACTGTGCTGCTGGCCCCGGCTGCTGCTTCCATGGATCAGTTCTCTTCCTATGCTCACCGTGGCGATGCCTTCATCGAAGCTGTCCGCGAGCTCGTGGAAGGGCAGGCTCAGACCAGCGAGGAGTAACAATGGTCAGCACGCCCACACGTACGACGGCGGCACCATCCGCCAGAGGCGGTGCCAGCAGTGGCGGGGCCACCAGTGGCAAGTCCGCCGGCAGGGCCCCCGTCACCCGCATCACCCCGGTGGCCAGGGTGCGTGCCTGGAACCGCGGATTCTGGTCCGCCCTCGAAGGCACCGGCAAATCCCGCAACGGATCCACGTACTACCTGATCCTTGGCTCCACCCTGGCCCTGACGGCGATCGGCATCATGATGGTCCTCTCGGCCTCCAGCGTGGAAGCCATCGCCGCGGGGGAGTCACCGTACTCCGCCGCCCTCAAACAGGGCGGATTCGCCGCGATTGGCGTCTTCGCGATGTTTGTCCTCTCACGCGTCAACGTCGTCTGGCTCAGGCGAATCGCTTGGCTTGTCATGGGGCTGGCCATTGCGCTGCTGGGCCTGGTCCTTCTCGTGGGACGCAGCGCCCTGGGCAACCAGAACTGGATCGACGTCGGCCCTTTCACCTTCCAGCCCTCCGAAGCCGCCAAGCTTGCCCTCGCGCTCTGGATGGCCACGGTGCTGGACCGCAAAGCCAAGCTCCTCCACGAATGGCGCCACGCGCTCATTCCAGTCGTGCTCCCGGGCGCCCTTGCGGTCCTGATCCTGATCCTGGCCGGAAACGACCTCGGCACGGCCATGATCGTGATGATCATCGTGGCCGCCGCGCTGTTCTTCGCCGGCGTGCGGCTCTACCTTTTCGGCTTCGCCGGGGCGTTCCTTGCCCTTGGCGCGACGATCCTCGCCGTCACGAGCCCGAACCGGATGTGTCGCATCCTGTCATGGACGGGCCAGACCTGCGCCGACGGCTCAGACCTGAACTACCAGTCCACCAACGGTCTGTACGGGCTCGCATCCGGCGGGTGGTTCGGCGTCGGACTGGGCCAGAGCCGGCAAAAGTACAGCTGGATCCCGGAAGCCCACAACGACTTCATCTTCGCGATCATCGGCGAGGAACTCGGACTGGTCGGGACCCTCGTCGTCCTGGTCCTCTTCGCCATCCTCGGCACCGCCATCTACCGGGTGGTCGTCGCCCAGCACGATGTCTTCCACCGCGTCCTGGCCGGCGCGATCATGGTCTGGCTGCTCGGCCAGGCCAGCGTCAACATGGCCGTGGTCACCGGGCTGGCACCGGTGATCGGCGTCCCGTTGCCCTTCATTTCCTACGGCGGCTCGGCCCTGCTGATGTCGCTGTGCGCAATCGGCGTCGTCCTGTCGCTGGCCCGGGCCCAGATGGACCCGGGCATGCAGCCGAAGAAGATGCTCAAGTTCGGCCCGGCCGCCTTCGCGAATTCCGTGCGGAGGGCCCGCGCTGCCCGGGCCGCCAGAACGGCCGCCAACCGATCCGCCGCCAGCACTGCCTCCAGCCGAACCGCCGCCCGCACCGCTGCCCGCCCCAAGATCCCCACAAGCAGGAACCCCGCCGCCAAGAACCCCGCCGCCAAGAAATCAGCCTCCACGAACCGTACGAAAGCGTAAACAGCCCTTCATGAATACCGAGTCGACCTTGTCCGTGGTCCTTGCCGGCGGCGGAACCGCCGGCCATATCAGCCCGCTGCTGGCCATCGCCGGCGCCCTCCGGCTGTCCCGGCCTGGAGTGCAGCTCCTGGCTGTCGGGACCCCCGGGGGAATGGAAGCGCGGCTCGTCCCGGCGGCCGGCCTGGATCTTGCCACGATCAGCCGGGTCCCCCTCCCGCGCAAGCCTTCCGCGGATCTGTTCCGGCTTCCGGGCCGGATGGCCGGTGCAGTGAAGCAGGCGGGCTCCATCCTGGATGAGGCAGGCGCCGACGTCCTGGTGGGAGTCGGCGGCTACGTGTGCACGCCGATGTACCTCGCGGCCCGGCGCCGGAAGATCCCGATCGTGGTCCACGAGGCCAACACCCGTCCCGGTCTGGCAAACCGTGTTGGCGCAAGCCTCGGCGCCCACGTGGCAGTCGCCTTCGCCGCAACCAAACTGGGCCGCGCCCGGCACGTCGGCATGCCCATGCGCCCCGAAATTTCCGGCCTCGACCGCGCGGCTGCCCGGGCCGGCGCCCGGCAGGCGCTCGGACTGGACGCGGACAAACCGACGCTGATCGTTACCGGCGGCTCCTCGGGGGCCCAGAGCATCAACCGGTCCCTCGCCGCGGCCGTGGGTGCCCTCGCCGACGCCGGAGTGCAGACCCTGCACATCACCGGCCGCGGCAAGTCGGTGCACGATGCCGACGGCAAGCCGCTCGCCGCGCCAGGCTACCGGCAGGTGGAGTACGTGGACGGCATGGAAACCGTTTACGCCGCGGCGGACCTGCTGCTGGCCCGTGCCGGAGCTGCCACGGTCTGTGAGGTGGCCGCCGTGGGCGTGCCCGCCGTCTTCGTCCCCCTGCCCATCGGCAACGGAGAGCAGGCGCTGAACGCCGCGGGCCTTGTCGCCGCAGGAGGCGCGTTGATCGTCGATGACAAGGCCTTCTCCGCTGACTGGATCAGCGGGAACATCATTCCCCTGCTGCTGGACACGGACAGGCTGGCCCGGATGGGCGCCAGCTCCGAACAGCTCGGTATCCGGAACGCGGACCGGCGCATGGCCGATCTCATCCTCGAAGTCGCGTTCTCAAATGAGCAGAGCGGGAATCGACACGGTACAAACCAGCACGGCAGGAAGCAGTAGAGCAATGACCCAGCCCCAACACGGCACGCGTGCCCTGGAATCCCTCGGCCGCGTTCACTTCATCGGCATCGGCGGCGTCGGCATGTCCGCCGTTGCCCGCATCATGGTGGCCCGCGGCATCCCGGTGAGCGGTTCCGACGCCAAGTCCCTGCCCGTCATGGCTGACCTCGCGGCCGCCGGGGCCCGGATCGCCGTGGGCTATGCTCCCGGCAACCTGGGAGACGCCCAGACGGTGGTCGCCGGTTCTGCGATCCGGTCCGACAACCCCGAGCTCGCAGCGGCCCGCGCCGCCGGACTCCCGGTGCTGCACCGCTCCGAGGCACTCGCCGCCACCATGGGGGATGACGCTGTGGTGGCAGTCGCCGGAACGCACGGCAAGTCCACCACGACCTCCATGATCACGGTGCTGCTGCAGGGCGCCGGACTGGACCCGTCCTTCGCGATCGGTGCCAACGTCCCGGCGCTCGGGGTCAACGCGGCGCACGGCACGGCGGGGATCTTCGTCGCCGAGGCCGACGAGTCGGACGGCTCCTTCCTGAACTACCGCCCCACGATCGCCGTGGTGACCAACGTCGAGCCGGACCACCTGGACTTCTACGGCACAGCAGAAGCCGTCTATGCCTCCTTCGACAGCTTCACGGCGCTGCTCCCGGCCGACGGCGTCCTGGTGGCCTGCGCGGACGACCCCGGGGCCAGGGCCCTCGCCGAGCGCACCCTGGCCCGCGGCAACACCCGCGTGGTCCTGTACGGGACGGCGGACGACGCCGCCATCCGGCTGCACGACGCTGGACCTGGCCGCATGGGGATCTCGACAACGGCGGGCACCTTCGGCGTCGAACTCCAGGTTCCGGGCCGGCACAACGCGCTCAACGCTGCCGCCGCCTTCGCCGTGGCGGTCGAGCTCGGCGTCGCGCCGGACACCGCGGCGGCGGCACTGGCCCACTTCTCCGGGGCCTCACGCCGTTTCGAGTTCAAGGGGGAAGGCCGCGGCGTCCGCGTCTACGACGACTACGCCCACCACCCCACGGAAGTCCGCGCCGCCCTGTCCGCGGCACGGGCGGTCGCCGGGCCGCACAAAGTGCACGTGCTCTTCCAGCCCCACCTGTTTTCCCGGACCCGTGAATTTGCCACCGAGTTCGCCGAAGCGCTGAACACGGCGGACACGGCCCTGGTCCTGGACATCTATCCTGCGCGCGAGGATCCCATTCCCGGCGTCACCAGCGGGCTGATCGCCGAGCACCTGGGCTCCGGCGGCCGCCTCGTCGGACCCGGCGGGGAGGCTGTGCAGGCGCTGCTGGCGGCCGCCGGACCCGGGGACATCGTGCTGACCGCCGGCGCAGGTGACGTCACGGCCTACGGGCCGCTGATTGTCGAGGCCCTGACGGCCGAGGCCGCCGGTGCCTAGCACCAGGCGCCCCACCTACCGGGGCGGATCCGGCACCGCCGGAACCAATGCTGCCGGAACCGGCTCCCGGCCGCCGTCCGGCGGAACGGGCACGGATGTCATTTCGGCGTCCAAGAACGCCGCGGACACCGCCGGCGGCCCGGCCCGCAACGCACAGAACCCGCGGAACCCGCAGGGGACACCGGACAGCGGGCCCGACAATGTGCTGTCCTTCCCCGAGCCCAAGGGCAAGCGCCGGCGGCGGATCCTGCTCAGCACCATCGGGATCGTGGCCGTGCTGATGGCGGGCATCGTCGCGGCTGCCGTCTACTCGCCGGTGCTCGCACTGCGTACGGTCACGGTGGAGGGCACAAAGCTGCTGCATCCGGATCAGGTTCAGGCCGCCCTCGCGCCCCTTCAGGGCAAGCCGCTGCCGCAGATCAGCGAGGAGGAGGTCACAGCCCTGCTCAAGCCGCTGGTCCAGGTCAAGGACGTCACGGCGAAGGCGCTCCCGCCCGCCACTTTGCAGGTGCACGTCACCGAACGCATCCCCGTGGCCCTGGTCAAGCAGGGCAAAACGTTCCAGCTGGTGGACGTCGACGGTGTCCAGCTCAGCACCACCGCGGATGCCGCCTCGGTACCGCTCCCGGTGATTGACGGCGGCAGCGGCACGCTGCCGAAGGACCTGTTCCAGGCCATCACGGCGGTGCTGGGGGCCCTGCCGGCGGATGTGCTGGCGCGGCTCTCAAACGCCTCTGCCGCGTCCGCCGACGCAGTCGAACTCAAACTCGTCGACGGGCAGACAATCCTCTGGGGCAACGCGGGGGAGAAGGAGCTGAAAGCGCGGGTTCTTTCGGCCCTCCTGAAGGTCCCGGCAGACCCGAAGATCCCGGTGAAGGTCTACGATGTCAGCGTTCCGCGGCACCCTGTCACCCGGTAGCCGACGCCAGCGGGATGTCCAGCGAAACGTCCAGCCGGTCGCGGGACTACATACAGGGGCTATTTGCCCGGTATTCGCGCGACACGCCCCGGGCGGTTATTGAATGTCCCCCGCATAGGAAATACCGTCACAGACATGAGTTACTTGACATAACTATAACCTTCAAGTCGAAGGTTAAGGTTCAAAGCTTCAAGCAAGACTCGATCAGTTTTCGCATTAGTACACGAACAAGGGACACGTAACGTGGCAGCTCCGCAGAACTACTTGGCCGTCATCAAGGTCGTCGGCATCGGCGGCGGTGGCGTGAACGCAGTCAACCGCATGATCGAGGTCGGTCTTCGCGGCGTCGAATTCATCGCGATCAACACCGATGCGCAGGCATTGTTGATGAGCGATGCCGACGTCAAACTCGACGTCGGGCGTGAGCTGACCCGTGGACTCGGTGCTGGCGCGAACCCTGAAGTCGGCCGGCAGGCCGCGGAGGACCACGCCGATGAAATCGAAGAGGTCATCCGGGGCGCAGACATGGTCTTCGTCACCGCCGGCGAAGGCGGCGGAACCGGAACGGGCGGCGCCCCCGTCGTCGCCCGGATCGCCCGTTCCCTTGGCGCCCTGACAATCGGCGTCGTCACGCGCCCCTTCACCTTCGAAGGCCGCCGCCGGGCCGGTTCCGCCGAGGCCGGCATCGACGCGCTGCGCGATGAAGTCGACACCCTGATCGTGATCCCGAACGACCGCCTGCTCTCCATCAGCGACCGCAACGTCTCGGTCCTGGACGCGTTCCGTTCCGCCGACCAGGTTCTGCTCTCCGGTGTCCAGGGCATCACGGACCTCATCACCACCCCCGGCCTGATCAACCTCGACTTCGCCGACGTCAAGTCCGTCATGCAGGGTGCCGGTTCCGCGCTCATGGGCATTGGTTCTGCACGCGGCGAAGACCGGGCCGTCAAGGCTGCGGAGCTGGCCATCGCCTCCCCGCTGCTGGAAGCATCGATCGACGGCGCGCACGGCGTCCTGCTCTCCATCCAGGGCGGCTCGGACCTTGGCCTCTTCGAAATCAACGAGGCAGCCCGCCTGGTCCAGGAAGTCGCCCACCCGGAGGCCAACATCATCTTCGGCGCCGTGATCGACGACGCCCTTGGCGACGAGGCACGCGTCACCGTCATCGCCGCCGGCTTCGACGACGTCAAGGCCACCTCGCCGTCCATGGACCAGTCCCTGCCGGCCGCGCCGCAGCGGCCCACGTCCGCGGCGCCCGCCCCGGCGCAGGCACCCGCCTCCGCCCCGGTCCAGCCGCTGCACGCCACTGTCGGCGCCTCCGGCTACGGCGGCTGGGGCCAGCAGCGTCCCTCTGCGGTACCGGCCGACTCGGGCTTCGACGTCGACCTGCCGGCCGTCGTGGAGCCGGACCTGTCCGGCCGTCACTCCGATGACCTGGATGTCCCGGACTTCCTCAAGTAAATCGTTCCGCTTCAGCATGGCACCGCCGTCCGGCGGTGCCATGCTGCTTTGCGGCGGGTTACGGTGGATTGTATGAACGCAGGTATTCCGGACATGTTGATGGCGGTGTTGTGATTGTTTTGCTGGCGGGCTGAAGTCCGGCCGGGCGTGTGGGTGGCTTTCACCGACGCCGGGGCCGGGAACCTGGCACTGCATGTTGGTGACGACCCCGTGGAGGTGCGCCGCCGGCGGGCGGAGCTCGAAGCGGCCGCCGGGCTCGGCGGGCGCTCCTTCCGGTACATGAACCAGGTCCACGGCAATGACGTCGCCACCATGGTTGGGTCCACGGCGACGGCGGACCCTGCGGGCCAAGTTCCGGCTGCCCCCACGGCCGATGCCATGGTCTCCCTGACCGAGCCGCTGGCCGTCCTGGTGGCGGACTGTGTGCCGGTGGTACTGGTCGGCGAGGACGCGGCCGGGGCGCCCGTCCTGGGCGTAGTCCACGCCGGCCGGCCCGGCGTCGCCGCCGAGGTGGTGCCGGCCGCAGTGGCCCGGCTCCGGGAGCTCGGCGCGGACCGCATCGGCGCCTGGGTGGGGCCCTCGGTCTGCGGGCGCTGCTACGAGGTCCCCGAAGACCTGCGCGCGGACGTTGCCGCGGCCGTGCCTGCCACTTGGTGCACCACGTCCACCGGCACCCCTGGCCTGGACCTGCCCGCCGGGGTGCGCAGCCAGCTCGAAGCTGCGGGCGTCGCGATTGAATACTCCGGGGGATGCACCCTCGAGGACGACACCCTCTTCTCCTACCGCCGCAACAGCCACACCGGCCGCTTCGCCGGGCTAGCGTGGACGGATGGGACGCACGGGACTGACGGGAAAAGGGAGCGTGGCCATGTCTGAGCCGTCGCAGCGCCCCGGCATAAACCCCGTCAAACCCGTCAGGGCGCCGGGGGAGACCCATGAGAATCGGGAGGACGCGCTGGAAGGCCCCCGCCGGGCCGAGCTGGACGCGAACCTCTCGGCCGTCCGCCGCAGGATCGACGCCGCCGTGGCCGCTGCGGGCCGGCAGGCGACGCCACCGCGCCTGATCGTCGTCACCAAGTTCCATCCTGCGCAGGACGTCCGGCGGCTGGTGTCGCTGGGGGTCACCGACGTCGGGGAAAACCGGGATCAGGAGGCCGCAGAAAAGGCGGCGCAGCTTGAAGGCCTCGGCCTGAACTGGCACTTCATTGGCCAGCTCCAAAGCAAGAAGGCCAAGTCCGTGGTGAAATACGCCGCATCCGTCCACTCCGTGGACCGGGAGGCCCTGGCTTCCGCATTGGCGAAAGCGATGGCGGTAGAAAGTGACCGCACCGGCCGCCCGCCCCTGGACTGTTTCATTCAGGTCAGCCTGGACGAGGACGCGGGGGCGCACCGCGGCGGCGCGGCCCCCGCCGAGGTCCCCGCACTGGCCGAACAGCTGGCCGGCGCCGCCGGACTGAGGCTCGCCGGCATCATGGCCGTTGCCCCGCTCGGCATGGACCCGGCGGCTGCCTTCGAAAAGCTGGCAGGCATTTCCCGGCGGCTGGCCGAACAATTTCCGGACGCTACGGGGATATCCGCCGGTATGAGCCAGGACCTTGAACAGGCCGTACGCTTCGGGGCGACACACCTGCGCATTGGCTCCGATATTCTCGGTCCGCGTCCGGCCCTGCGGTAAGTTCGACGTATTGGAAGGTAATGGCGGGGATTCCAAGGCTGTCTAGTCACTAAGCGGCCCGCTTACGGACAAGATTAGGAGTCGACCATGGCTGGCGCTCTGCGCAAGACAATGATCTATCTTGGGCTCGCCGACGGCGACGAACACTACGAGTCTGAGCACCCCACACCGCACAAGGATGAGGACGAATCCATGGAGCAGGACCGCGAGGAACGACGTGCGCCGGCGCCCGTCCGCGAGGTCCCCCGGGAAGAGCCTCACGCCGCTGAAGAGGAATATCGCGCACCTGTGACACCCATCAAGCGTGCGGCATCGAGCCGCGAAGAGACCACCGGACTCCGGCAAATCACTACCATCCACCCGCGCTCGTACAACGACGCCAAGCTCATCGGTGAAAGCTTCCGTGACGGCATCCCCGTCATCATGAACGTCACCGACATGGGCGAAGCTGATGCCAAGCGCCTCGTGGACTTCTCCGCCGGTCTTGTTTTCGGCCTCCGGGGCAGCATCGAACGGGTGACGAACAAGGTCTTCCTGCTGTCGCCGTCGTACGTCGAAGTCATTGGCGATGACAAGAAGGTCAGCGAGACGCAGGCAAGTTTCTTCAACCAAAGCTAGGCCCGAATATTCGGTACGGATGCCAGGCGGGGACACCCGCCTGGCATCCGTGCGGAATTATCCGTGTTGAAATAGAAGTGACACTTTCCTTAGGACACTTCGGTATCCGGAATGAACATGGAGATATGAGTTAGCTCATGGGAATTGTTTTCGGGCTCGTCTATATCGCTCTGTTGCTTTTTTTCGTGGCATTGATCATCCGCCTGGTCTACGACTGGGTGCAGATGTTCGCCCGAAGCTGGCGGCCGCGCGGTTTGGCACTCGTGGCCGCCCATGCTGTGTATTCGGTCACGGACAAGCCCCTCAAACTGCTCCGCCGGCTCATCCCGCCACTGCGGCTGGGCGGCGTCTCGCTGGACATCGGCTTCCTGCTCCTGTTCGTGACCGTGAGCGTGGCGATGTGGATCGTCAAGGGCCTGGTGTACGCCCAGCCGATCGCTGCATAGGCCGCCGCCACAGCTGGGCAGCGGGCTTGCCCGGGCCAAGTCCCAACTGAAAGAAACTCCGGTTTGACACTGCGGTGTTGAATTAGAGGAACCAGACCATATTTAGGTACCGTAGTTTTGACGGCCGGAAGGCCTACTGACTAACTAGACCAACGAGGTGACCAGATGGCTTTGACGCCAGAAGACGTTGTCAACAAGCGCTTTCAGCCGACCAAGTTCCGCGAAGGCTACGACCAGGACGAGGTTGATGACTTCCTGGACGAGATCGTCGTCGAACTTCGGCGCCTGAACCAGGAGAACGACGAGCTGCGCAAGAAGCTCGCCGAATCCGGCGCCGGCACGCCTGCCAGCTCCGCAGCCGCCGCTCCCGTGGTGGAAAAGGTCCCGGCGCCCGTCAAGGCCGAGAAGGAAGACACCGCCAAAGCCGAGGCCGAGGCCAAGGCAAAGGCGGCCGCAGAAGCCGCCAAGAAGAAGGAAGCCGAGCAGGCTGCCAAGGCCGCCCAAGCTGTCGAACCGGCACGCAACGCTGCCACCCCGGCTTCGGAGTCCGCCGCAGGCCTGCTGGCCATGGCGCAGCAGATGCATGACAAGCACGTCGCGGACGGCGAGCAGCAGCGGGACAAGATCATCGCTGAAGCCCAGATCGAGGCCAGCAGCCTCGTCAACGATGCGCAGGAAAAGTCCCGCAAGATCCTCGGTGCCCTCGAGCAGCAGCGCTCCGTCCTGGAACGCAAGGTCGAGCAGCTTCGCGGCTTCGAGCGCGACTACCGCTCGCGCCTGAAGGCCTACATCGAAGGCCAGCTCCGCGACCTGGACGCCCGTGGCTCCGTTGCGGCGCCCGAGGTTGGCGAAGCCAGCTAGGCAAAAAGCCAAGTATTCTGAAAGCCGGTGGCTGGGGATTCCTCGGCCGCCGGCTTTTCCTTTTTCCCGCAACGTGCCGCCGCCGGCTCCGGTGCCCGGCGCTTGCCGGATACCCGACCCCGGTCTCCGCACTGGCTCCCGATCGAAAGCCCTATGACTGACGCACCATCACCAGACGCCATGCAGCCTGTCGAAGCGGCACAGTCCGTGCACGCCCGGCCGCGGCGGGCAAAGCTGTTTGTCCTCTTCGCTGCCTTCGCGGTGTTCGCCTACGTGTTCGACCAGCTGACCAAGCTCTGGGTCACGACCAATATGACCGAGGGCGAGCGGATCCCTGTCTTTCCGCCATTGCTGCACTGGTTCTACATCCGAAACTCGGGGGCGGCCTTCTCGATCGGCGAGAACGTCACCTGGGTGTTCACGATCATCATGGCGGCCGTGTCTGTCGCGATCCTGCTTCAGCTGCGCAAGCTTGGCTCGCTGTGGTGGGCGTTGGCGCTGGGGCTGCTGCTCGGCGGCGCCCTCGGCAACCTGACGGACCGGCTATTCCGCGAGCCGTCCTTCGCGATGGGCCATGTGGTGGACTTCATCCAGCTGCCAAACTTCGCGATCTTCAACATCGCCGACTCGGCCGTCGTCTCCGCCGTCGTGATTATTTGCCTGCTTACGCTCCGCGGAATCTCCCTGGACGGCTCGCGCCACACGAAAGATACGGTGGTTAAAGATGTCTGAAACTGCTTCAGGAAACGCCGCTGACATGGCGGCAGATACGGCCGGCGAAGCCGGCACGGCGCCCGCCGGGCACCACCGCTTCACCGTGACGGAGGACCTCGCCGGTTCCCGCGTGGACGCCGGCCTCGCCAGGCTGATGGACATCTCCCGCTCCCAGGCCGCCGTCCTGATCGCCGAAGGCAACGTCACCAGCAACGCCGGGAAAGTCGGGAAGTCCCTCAAGCTGGCCCTGGGCACCGTGCTCGAGGTCGTGGTGCCGGACCGCAGGGACCCCCTGGAAATCGTGGAGGAAGTAGTGGACGACCTGTTGATCCTGCTGGACGACGACGAGTTTGTTGTCATCGACAAACCGGTCGGCGTGGCGGCCCACCCCTCGCCCGGCTGGGTGGGACCCACTGTGGTGGGTGGCCTCGCCGGGCTCGGTTACCGGATTTCGACGTCGGGCGCCCCGGAGCGCGCCGGCATCGTCCACCGGCTCGACGTCGGGACCTCGGGCGTCATGGTGGTCGCCAAGACCGAAAACGCCTACACCGTGCTCAAGCGGGCCTTCAAGGAACGCACCGTGGACAAGGTCTACCACGCCGTCGTCCAGGGCCTCCCCGATCCGCTGGCGGGCACCATCGACGCGCCCATCGGCCGCCATCCGGGCCATGACTGGCGGTTCGCCGTGACGGAGGACGGCCGTGATTCGGTGACGCACTACGAGGTCCTGGAAGCCTTCGGGAAGGCCTCGCTCGTGGAGGTGCACCTCGAGACTGGCCGCACCCACCAGATCCGCGTGCACTTCTCGGCCCTGCGCCACCCTTGCGCCGGTGACCTCACCTACGGTGCCGATCCGCGGCTGGCCGCCACCCTCGGGCTGACCCGGCAGTGGCTGCACGCACGGGAGCTCTCCTTCGACCACCCGCGGACAGGGGAGCGGGTTACCGTCGCCAGTGAGTACCCGCAGGACCTGCAGTACGCGCTGACGGTCCTGGAATCCGGAAAAGCCTGAGCCGCCCGGGCGGGCGCCCTGTTTCCCAGGGGATTCTGATGGGCCGCCCGTTGCCGCAGTTCCGTCCTCACCGCCGTGGCTGCACGCCGCCGTAGCGGCACGGCACTAGAATGGTGCGGTGACTTCCAGCAACGACTCGTTTGTCCATCTCCACAACCACACCGAGTACTCGATGCTGGACGGTGCCGCCCGGCTCGGTGAGCTGTTCGACGAAACCGAGCGGCTCGGCATGCCGGCCCTCGCCACGACGGACCACGGCTACCTGTTCGGCGCCTTCGACTTCTGGAAGCGCGCAACCGACCAGGGCATCAGGCCCATCATCGGCGTCGAAGCCTACGTGACTCCCGGGACCGCCCGCACGGACAAGACCCGCGTGCGGTGGGGCGAGGAGCACCAGCGCAAGGATGACATTTCCGGCGGTGGCTCGTACACGCACATGACCCTGCTCAGCTACAACAACGTGGGCATGCGGAACCTTTTCCGGGCCTCCTCGATTGCCTCCCTGGACTCGGTCTTCGGCAAATGGCCCCGGCTGGACCGTGAGCTGCTGAACACCTACTCGGAGGGGCTCATCGCCACCACCGGCTGCCCGTCCGGCGAGGTCCAGACCCGGCTGCGCCTGGGCCAGTACCGCGAGGCGCTGGAGGCCGCGGCGGAGTTCCGCGACATCTTTGGTGCGGAGAACTACTTCTGCGAGCTCATGGACCACGGCCTGGACATCGAGCGGCGCGTCACCGGCGACCTCCTGCGCCTGGCCAAGGACCTGAACCTGCCGCTGGTGGCCACCAACGACCTGCACTACACGCACGAGCACGACGCGAAGGCCCATGAGGCCCTGCTGGCCATCCAGTCCGGCTCCACCCTGCTGGAGCCGACGTACGACAACGGCGGCTCGCGCTTTGCCTTTTCCGGCAGCGGCTACTACCTCAAGTCGCCGCAGGAAATGCGTGAGCTGTTCCGCGACCACCCGGAGGCGTGTGACAACACGCTCCTGATCGCCGAACGCTGCGAAGTCTCATTCAACACCGGCGCCAACTACATGCCCCGGTTCCCCTGCCCGGAGGGCGAGGACGAAACGTCCTGGCTGGTCAAGGAAGTCGACAAGGGACTCCATTACCGCTATCCGCAGGGCATCCCGGACAAGGTCCGCAAGCAGGCCGACTATGAGCTGGAAGTCATCACCTCCATGGGCTTCCCGGGCTACTTCCTCGTGGTGGCCGACTTCATCAACTGGGCCAAGAACAATGGCATCCGGGTCGGTCCCGGGCGTGGCTCCGGTGCTGGCTCCATGGTGGCCTACGCCATGCGCATCACCGACCTTGACCCGCTGCACCACGGCCTGATCTTCGAGCGTTTCCTCAACCCGGACCGCGTCTCCATGCCTGACTTCGACGTCGACTTCGATGACCGGCGCCGGTCCGAGGTGATCGACTACGTCACGCGCAAATACGGCGACGAACGCGTGGCGATGATCGTCACCTACGGCACCATCAAGACCAAGCAGGCCCTCAAGGACTCCTCGCGCGTGCTCGGCTACCCGTTCAGCATGGGCGAGCAGCTGACCAAGGCGCTGCCGCCAGCCGTGATGGCCAAGGACATTCCGCTGGCCGACATTCAGGACCCCCAGTCCAAGCGCTACAGCGAGGCCGGGGACTTCCGCCAGCTGATCAGCACCGACCCGGAGGCCGCCAAGGTCTTCGAGACGGCGCTGGGCATCGAGGGCCTGAAGCGGCAATGGGGCGTGCACGCCGCCGGTGTCATCATGTCCTCGGACCCCATCATCGACGTGATTCCGATCATGCGCCGCTTCCAGGACGGCCAGGTCATCACCCAGTTCGACTATCCGACGTCCGAAGGCCTCGGCCTGATCAAGATGGACTTCCTCGGGCTGCGAAACCTGACGATCATTTCCGATGCCCTGGAAAACATCAAAATGAACCGGGACATCGACCTCGACCTCGAAACCCTTGAGTTGGATGACACGGCGTCCTACGAGCTGCTGGCCCGGGGAGACACGCTGGGCGTCTTCCAGCTCGACGGGGGACCCATGCGCTCCCTGCTCAAGCTGATGAAGCCTGACAACTTCGAAGACATCTCCGCCGTGCTGGCCCTGTACCGGCCCGGACCCATGGGCGCCAACGCGCACACGGATTACGCGCTGCGCAAGAACAAGATCCAGGAGGTCATCCCGATCCACCCGGAGCTCGAGGAGCCGCTCTCCGAGATCCTCGGCGGGACCTACGGGCTGATCGTGTACCAGGAGCAGGTCATGGCCGTGGCGCAGAAGCTCGCCGGCTATACCCTGGGCCAGGCCGACATCCTGCGCCGCGCCATGGGCAAGAAGAAGAAATCCGAGCTGGACAAGCAGTTCGCCGGCTTCTCCCAGGGCATGCAGGACAACGGCTATTCCATGGCCGCGGTCAAGACCCTCTGGGACATCCTGCTGCCGTTCTCCGACTACGCCTTCAACAAGGCGCACTCGGCCGCCTACGGCGTCATTTCCTACTGGACCGCCTACCTGAAGGCGCACTACGCGCCGGAGTACATGGCGGCCCTGCTGACCTCGGTGGGCGACGACAAGGACAAGTCCGCCATCTACCTCAACGAATGCCGCCGGATGGGCATCACTGTGCTGCCGCCGGACGTCAATGAGTCAGCCCTGAACTTCACCCCGGTCGGCAACGACATCCGCTTCGGCATGGGCGCCATCCGCAACGTCGGCGTCAACGCCGTCGAAGCCATGGTGGCGGCGCGCGCCAAGGAAGGCGCCTATACCTCCTTCAAGGACTACCTCCTGAAGGTCCCTGCGGTGGTCTGCAACAAGCGCACCATCGAATCCCTGATCAAGGCCGGCGCCTTCGACTCGCTGGGCCATCACCGGCGGGCCCTGGCCATGATCCACGAGGAAGCGATCGACTCCGTCATCACCCTCAAGCGCAACGAGGCGATCGGCCAGTTCGACCTCTTCGCCGGCTTTGAGGACCAGGAGCCCGAGGCCTCGCTCAGCACGGAGATCCCCGACCTGCCGGAATGGGAGAAGAAGGACAAGCTGGCGTTCGAGCGCGACATGCTCGGCCTCTACGTCTCCGACCACCCGCTGCAAGGCCTGGAAGGGCTCCTGAGCCAGCACGCCGACCGATCGATCACCTCGATCATCGCCGAAGACGGCCCGCCGGACGGCTCGATCGTGACCATCGCGGGCATGATCACCTCGCTCAGCCGAAGGATCGCCAAGGCCAGCGGCAACGCCTACGCCCGCGCCGAAATCGAGGACCTCGCCGGTTCCATGGAGGTCATGTTCTTCGGCCAGGTCTACGGCCCCATCGCCTCGGTGCTCGCGGAGGACCTGATCGTGGTGGTCAAGGGCCGCCTGCAGCGGCGCGACGACGGCGCCGTCACCTTGAACTGCATGGAACTCTCTGTGCCGGACCTCAGCGACAGCCAGAACGGGCCCGTGGTGATCACCATGGCCACGCACAAGGCCACCGAGGCCGTGGTCACTGAGCTGGGCGACGTGCTGCGCACCCACCGCGGAAATTCCGAGGTCCGGCTCCACCTGCAAGGCGACACCCGGGTGGAGGTCATGGGCCTGCCGGTGCATCTGCGGGTCAACCCGAGCCCGTCACTGTTCGGCGACTTGAAGGTACTGCTCGGCCCGACGTGCCTGGACAACTAGCGCTGGCCGGCGGCCCCGGCGGCTAGATCTCGTAGTCGAGCGGAACGGGTTGGCCGTAGGCCCCGGAGTGGTAGAGCAGGGGAGCGCCGTCGTCGCCGACCTGGCCCTCCACCACCTCGACCACCACAACGGCGTTGTTCTCGAAGGAGAGCCGCATCTGGACCTTGCCGATCAGCCAGCCACTGACTCCCTTGAGCACGGGCACCTCGTAGGGCCCGAGCTCCCAGTGGTCGCCGTCGAACCGGTTGCCGGCCCGGGCGAAGCGGTCGGCGAGCTCCTGGTTTTCCAGCCCGAGCATGTGCACGCCTATGTAGGTCGTGTTCGCCACGGCCGGCCACGAGCGGGACGTCCGGGCCATGTTGAACGTAAAGCGCGGTGGCTTGGCGGACAGCGAGGCCACTGAGGTTGCCGTGAATCCGAACGGGACACCGTTGAGGTTGGCCGTGATGATGGCCACGCCCGCCGCGTGCCGGCGGAACATTTCCCTGAATGTCCGCTCGGAGATTCCTTCATCTGGGGCCACTGCGATCCAACTCCCTGCTGCATGTGCGTGTCATGCTTCCTACTCTGCCAGCGTATGCCGCAGGGGAATCGCGTGCGGCATTTTCTTTACGTCTGCCGTCACGTGCTGACCGGAGGCGTCATGCGCCGGCGGAATCCTTGTTACCGTTTGTTGCATGACACAGTCCGCAGTAGACGGCCCCGTGCACCACGCCGGGGAGCCCGCACAGCCCGCCTATCCCGAGCGGCAGCCCGGACCCGGCGGAACGTGGCGGAAGGCCGCGGTCATCGCGGCGGCAGGCATCCCCGTGGGGCTGCTCTGGTGGCTTCTGGCGCCGTCGGGCCTGAATGTCCTGACGGGGGACCCGGACCTCGCCGCCGGCACCAACACCGCCACCTGGCTGCCCCGGGACCTTGTGCTGGCAGGGCTGTGCCTGCTCGCCGGGTGCATCGCCGGGTCGTTCGTCGCCGGCAACAAGCACCAACAGCCCGGCCCCGGCACCGTCATCCTGGCAGTCCTCGCCGGCGCTGCCGGTGCGCTCATCGCCTGGGGAACCGGCGTGCTCAGCGCCCAATGGTGGGGAGCCCCGGCGGATACCTCGGCCAGCGCCAGCGTCGCCTTCTCCCTTCGCTCCTATGCCGTCCTCGCCATCTGGCCCGCGGCGATCGCGCTGGCAATCTTCCTGAACAGCCTCTTCCCCGGCAACGGCGGCAAACCCCGCCGCAGCCGGGCACGTAAAATGATCGGGTGAGCCTAACTCCTGACAGCCCCGTGACCCCGATGACCGCCGCCCTTAACTTCCGCACGGTAGACGTGCGCGGCCAGCACCTGTCCCTCGCCGGACTCCGCGCTGCGGTGCCCCGGGCACAGTCCGGGACGATGGCCGACGCCGAGGGCAAGGTCCTGGACATCATCTCGGCCGTCCGCACGCGGGGCATCGCCGCGCTGCGGGAGCTGGCACTGGCCTTCGACGGCGTGGAGCAGACGCATCCCCGCGTCCCGGCCGAGGCGCTGCATGCAGCCCTTGAGGGCCTGGATCCCGCCGTACGCGCGGCACTCGAGGAATCCATCAAGCGGGCCCGCGCTTTCGCCGACGCCCAGCGCCCGGCGAACATCGACGTCGAGCTCGGCGAAGGCGCCGTCGTCAGCCAGAACTGGGTGCCGGTGGCGCGTGTGGGGCTCTATGTCCCCGGCGGCCTGGCGGTCTACCCGTCCTCGGTGATCATGAATGTGGTCCCTGCCCTGGCGGCCGGCGTCGAATCGATAGCCCTGGCCTCGCCGCCGCAAAAGCACTTCGGCGGCCTCCCGCACCCCACGATCCTGGCTGCGGCCTGCCTGCTGGGCATCGAGGAGGTCTACGCGATCGGCGGGGCGCAGGCCATCGCCGCCTTCGCCTACGGCATCCCCGCGGACGCGTCCGACGGCGGAAACCTCCCCGGGATCGACCCCGTGGATGTCGTGACCGGTCCGGGCAATATCTTCGTGGCCACAGCCAAGCGCCTGGTCAAGGGGGTTGTCGGGATCGATTCCGAGGCCGGCACCACGGAGATCGCGATCCTCGCGGACGCCACTGCCAGTCCCGCCCTCGTGGCCGCGGACCTCATCAGCCAGGCGGAGCACGACCCCAAGGCGGCATCGGTCCTGTTCACCGACTCCGAGGCCCTCGCCGCCGACGTCCGCGTGGAGCTGGAGCGGCAGGCCGCTGCCACCAAGCACTCCAGCCGCGTCCGCGAGGCACTCTCGGGCCCGCAGTCCGGAGTGGTGCTGGTCGAAGACCTGGAGCAGGGCATTGCCGCCTGCGACGCGTACGCCGCGGAACACCTTGAAATCATGACCGCCGACGCCGCCCGGGTGGCCGGCCGGATCCGCAGCGCCGGTGCGATCTTCGTGGGGGACTACAGCCCCGTGAGCCTGGGAGACTACTGCGCCGGCTCCAACCACGTGCTTCCTACCAGTGGCACTGCGGCCTTCTCCTCCGGACTGAACGTGACCACGTTCCTGCGCGCCATTCAGGTCATCAACTACACCCGCTCTGCGTTGGAGCAGGTCAGCGGCCACATCGTCAGCCTCTCCGGCGCGGAAGACCTGCCCGCGCACGGCGAGGCCGTCACGGTGCGGTTCGCCGCCCGGTAGCCAGGGCCCAGACCACTACATGTAGTAATTACAGGCTTGTTATTCAGCTACATGTAGTCGTAAACTGGGGACACAGGGCAGCGCTGACAGCGGCGGTTATGACCGCGGCGGCGCTGCGATTGGAACCGGTGCTGTGATTGGAACCGATACAGCACTGATACGGCGGATTGCGACAGGGGAGGAACCGACATGTACTGCCCGTTCTGCCGAAACCCCGATTCGCGCGTCGTGGACAGCCGGATCGCCGACGACGGCTCCGCCATCCGGCGCCGCCGGCAGTGCCCCGAATGCGGCCGCCGGTTCACCACGGTGGAAACCACCAGCCTGACCGTCATCAAGCGCTCCGGTGTCGGCGAGCCGTTCAGCCGCAGCAAGGTCATCAACGGCGTCCGCAAGGCCTGCCAGGGCCGCCCGGTCACTGAGGACGATCTCGCCCTGCTGGCGCAGGAAGTCGAGGAGGCGATCCGGGGATCCGGCGCCGCCGAAATCGATGCCCACGAAGTCGGGCTGGCGATCCTGGAGCCGCTGCAGCGTCTCGACGAGGTCGCCTACCTGCGGTTCGCCAGCGTCTACCAGGCCTTCGAATCGCTCGAGGACTTCGAATCGGCGATTTCCCTGCTTCGCCATGAGGCCGAGACCAAGGGCCGGGACGGCAAGAGCACGGACAAGCGTCCGCTTCAGGCGCCGTCGTAAATTTCGTGATTGTCCTAGTGACTGAGGCCTAGGAACCACCACAGACTCCGGTGGTGGCAGCGGAGGGGAAGCCGCAGCCACCACCGGCTCCAACCCACCGCACCGCACCGCACTAAAAAATTGAGCTATCACTCCGGGTCGTTCCCAGCGTTCAGAAACGACCCGGAGTGATAGCTCAATTGGTTTTTACAGCTCAGTCGGCCTCTATTTGGCCAGCTTGTGCTTCAGGGCAATCTCGATGGCCGCGCCCACGATCCCGGCGTCGTTCTTCAGTTCGGCCGGGACGATCGGCGTGCGCAGCTTCATGTGCGGCAGGTACTCGTCGGCGCGCTTGGAAATGCCGCCGCCCACAATGAAGAGTTCGGGGGAGAACAGGAACTCCACGTGGGCGAAGTAACGCTGCAGCAGCACGCTGTACTGTTCCCAGCTGAGGCCCTCGCGCTCACGGGCCACGGCCGAGGCCTTGGTCTCGGCGTCGAAGCCGTCGATCTCCAGGTGCCCGAGTTCGGCGTTGGGAACCAGCTTCCCGTCGAAGATGAACGCCGAACCGATGCCGGTGCCCAGGGTGATCACCAGCACCGTGCCGTCGATCCCCTCGCCGGCACCGAAGCGGGCCTCGGCGAGTCCGGCGGCGTCGGCGTCGTTGATGACCTCCACGGGACGGCCGAGACGCGCCGTGAGCATGGCATCGATGTCGGCTTCCAGCCATGACTTGTCCACATTCGCGGCCGAGTGGACTACGCCGTGCTGAATGATGCCGGGGAAGGTGACCCCCACGGGGGTGCTGGCGTCGGGGGCCTCGGAACGGGCGGAGAGCTCCGCGACGACCTGCGCGACGACTTCGGCCACGGACTCGGGGGTGGAGGGCTGCGGGGTCGGGAAGCGCACGCGGCCACCGATCAGCTTCCCTTTCTTCAGGTCCACGATCCCGCCCTTGATTCCGGTGCCGCCGATGTCAATGCCGATCAAGGGGGCGTTCTTCTTCGACTTTTCGTCCTTCTTGGCCAATGTCGTTCCATTCGTGGCAGGGGCGGGCGGTAGTGACCGGGCAGGGCCGGCGGTGAAAGAGCGGGGTGGTTCCGGGAAATAGCGTGTGGAGCGGGCGGTCAGGGCAGCGTCAGGACCTCAGCACCGGACTCCGTCACGAGCAGGGTGTGCTCGAACTGGGCGGTGCGCCTACGGTCGCGGGTCACGACCGTCCAGTCATCGGCCCACATGTCCCAGTCAACGGTGCCCAGGGTCAGCATTGGCTCGATCGTGAACACCATACCGGTTTCGATGGTGGTGTTGTATGCGGGGGCCGCGTCATAGTGCGGAATGATCAGCCCGGTGTGGAAGGCTTCGCCAACTCCGTGTCCGGTGAAGTCACGGACCACGCCGTAACCGAAGCGCTTTGCGTAGGACTCGATGGCCCGGCCGATCACGTTGATTTCGCGTCCGGGAGCTACGGCCCGGATGGCGCGGTTCAGCGATTCCCGGGTGCGCTCGACGAGGAGGCGGGATTCCTCGTCGACATCGCCGACCAGGAAGGTGTAGTTGGTATCGCCGTGGACGCCGCCGACGAACGCCGTGATGTCAATATTGAGGATGTCGCCGTCCTGGACCACTGTGCTGTCCGGGATCCCGTGGCAGATGACCTCATTGAGGGAGGAACACAGGGACTTGGGAAAGCCGCGGTATCCGAGGGTGGAGGGGTACGCGTTGTGGTCCAGCAGGAACTCATGGCCCACCCGGTCCAGCTGGTCGGTAGTGACGCCGGGTTCGATGTGATTGCCGACCTCCACGATGGCCTGGGCGGCGATTTTGGAGGCGATCCGGATCTTTTCGATGGTCTCTGCCGACTTGACCTCTGACCCTGTGAACTTTGCAGGACCCGGCTTGCCCACATATTCCGGACGCGGGATGGACGTCGGCACGGGACGCTGCGGGCTCACTGTCCCCGGGACAAGCGTGCCGATGGGTGCAGTTGAGGCTAGAGAAGGCATAGATTGATCATATAAGCCCCCGGGCTCCGCCCGGAAAATAGGACCCGGAAAATGCATCCGGAAACCGGCGGAAAAAAGCAGGAAAACAGCCGGAAAACAGTGAAGGAACCCCGATGCCCGAATACTGGTACAACGTCAACACCCACGAGATCGAGGAAGACGCGATGTCCGACTGGAGCCAGCTGATCGGACCGTACAAGACACGTGAGGAAGCCGAACACGCCCTGGAAAAGGTCAAGGCGCGTAACGAGGCGTGGGACAAGGACGAGGACGACTAGCCCGTTCCCGCCTGCCGCGCCCGTGAAAGCATCCCCTGGCGATCGCGGACCGGCCACCGCGCACGCCGGCTAATTTTTCTCCGCCCGTCATTCTCACCCCGTGAGGGTGAGTGCCAGCCGGTTGCCGCCAGCCATACTGGGAAAATGCCGACGCGCGTTGCCCGCACCCGCGGCGCCCGAATCACCGACCTCGTCAGGCTGGCCGCTGCCTGGGCTGCCTCGACTGTTGCCCTCATTATCACCGGCGCGCTGCTGCCGGGGTTCTCGGCAACCAGCTGGTGGTCCTACGCCGCCGTGGCAGCCGCCGCCGGCATCGTCGGCCTGGTCCTGCGCCCCGCGCTGGTGGAGATCTCTGCCAGGGTGGGCTGGCTGGCAGTGCTGCTGACCGCCCTGGTCGGGCAGGCCCTGATCATGTACGTCGCCATCCGCCTGGTGCCCGGCATCGAGTCGACGCCATTGACCGCCCTTGCCGCAACCTGGGTCAGTGCCGTCGTCGGCACGCTCATCTCGTGGGCCACCACGGCCGGCACTGACGACGGCCTGATCACCTCACTGGCCGGAAGGGCACGCCGGCAGGAAACGGTGACCGATCCGGAGGTCGACGGCGTCCTATTCGTCCAGCTCGACGGTGTCCCCTTCCCGGTGCTGCAGTGGGCAGTCCAGTCCGGGGCAGTACCCCACCTCCGGCGCTGGCTGACCTCGGGGGAGTACCAGTTCCGTGAATGGACTCCCCAGCTGCCTTGCACCACGCCAGCGAGCCAGATGGGCATTCTGCACGGCACCGTAGACGGGATCCCGGCCTTCCGGTGGTACGACCGTGAACTGAACCGGGTCCTGGTGGCCAACCGTCCGGCAGACGCCCGGGTGATCGAGGAGCGGCACAGCACCGGCCAGGGCCTGCTCTGCGACGACGGCGTCTCCATCTCGAACCTGTTCACCGGTGACGCGCCCCGATCGTTTTTGACGATGAGCAGCGTGGAGGTCCGGCGCGGCTCCACCCAAACCCGCCGGGCGTTCGCCTGGTTTTTTGCCACGCCGAATGGGTTCATGCGCAGCTTCACGCGGACCGTCGGGGAGATCCTCAAGGAGCGTTGGCAGGCCCGGAGGCAGATCAAGCGTGACCTCCACCCGCGTGTGCACCGGGACTGGACCTTCGCCCTGCTGCGGGCAGTGACCAACGGTCTCCTGCGAGACCTGAACACGGCCCTGGTGGCCGAGGAGCTGCGCCGCGGCACCAAGAGCATCTACGTCGACTACGTTGACTACGACGAGATCGCCCACCACGCAGGCATGTTCCGGCCCGAATCGCTCGCCGCCCTGGATGGCTTGGACCGTACACTCGGAGCCCTGGCCGAGCTCGCCGGGACCGCTCCCCGCCGCTACCGGCTGGTGGTGCTCTCGGACCACGGCCAGTCCCAGGGCACCCCGTTCGCGGACAGGTATGACCAGACGCTCGGCGATCTGTGTGCGGAACTGATGCAGGAACACGTTCAGAACGTGGACGCATCCGTCGAGGGGCTCGGGCGCGCGGACTCCATCGCCGGCGACGTCGCCTCTGGCGGGTTGACCGGGAAACTCGCCGGCCGTGCCGATGAGGTGCTGACCAAGGCACAAGCGACGCCGGCTCCGGGCGACGCCGCCGAGGATCCGGTGGTCGTGTTGGGCTCCGGCAACCTGGGCCTGGTGTACCTGCGGGGGGACCGGCGCTTGACGCTCCAAGTCCTCGAGAGCCAGTGGCCGGCCTTGATCCCCGGGCTGGCGGGTCATCCCGGCGTCGGGTTCGTTGCCGGCATCGATGACGACGGCCAAGCGTGGGCGATCGGGAGCGGTGGGCGCCTCAACATCAGCAGCGGGGCGGTGGAGGGCACCGACCCGCTGGCCGGCTTCGGGTCCCATGCGGCGCGGGTGCTGAAGCGTGCGTTGATGCACCCCGAGGCGCCGGACCTTTACGTCAACAGCACGGTGGATCCCGTGACCGGCGACGTCGCAGCGTTCGAAGGCCTCGTGGGATCCCACGGGGGCCTGGGTGGTTGGCAGGACCGCGCCGTGCTGATCGGCCCGGTCGATCTCATGGCGGGGCTGCCCGAGCGGATCGAAGGTGCCGGAGAACTCCACCAGGTGCTGGTGGCGATGCTCGAGTCCTGCGGCCAGCGCGCCACCACGGCGTCCCGTGATTGAGCGGCTTACACGGGCGCCAGCCATGACTGGCCGGGAGCGAGGATGACTGCCGTGCAGCCAGGAGCCTGATCCGCCACGGCGTCGGCAAACCGGTGCCCGGGCCGCTCGAGCCAGCTCCGGGCAAAGTAGGTGACGAACGGAGGGTGCAGCGTCCCCCAGTGCACGGGCAGGGCGAACCGCGCACCGCTCATCGCGACAGCCCGGGCGGCCGTCTCCGGATTCAGGTGTCCCGCCGAGAGCCTCGGCCCCCACCCCCACACCGGCACCAGGGCGACATCGATCGGCCCTCCTGCCATCGCGGGGAGCGCGGCCATCTCCGGAAACAACTCCGTGTCACCGGCGATCCACACGACGCCCGAAGGGCCCCGAACGAGCTGGCCGTTGGCGTCGTTGGGACGGTGCGGCATAGGGCGGCTTCGATGCTCGGCTGGCACCTGGCGAATCTGGACCCCGCTGCCTACCGGGGTCCAGCCGTCACCCAAGGAAACTGTGTGCGTCAGCTTTCGTCGACGCAACCAGGCAACGTTCGCCGGTGCGCTCATCAGCGCTGCCCCGCGCAGCATACGCAGGGAGCGCACCTCGGCGTGGTCGTGGTGCAGATGGGAGAGCAGCACCACGTCCGGTCGGCTCCACGACGCCGGGTCCGGCCGTGGAGCCAGGCGCCGCAACAGCCCGGCATGGGCACTGAGCAGCGGATCGGTCAGGACCCGAACCCCGTCAAGATCCAGAACCACCGAGGAGTGACCAAGCCAGGTAATTCTCATGCCCGGCGCAAGCGGTTGTCGCGTCAGGCCAAGGCCTTTGCCTTAAGGGAATCAAACTCGGTCTGGTTGATGGCTCCGGAATCGAGCAGCGCCCTGGCATCGGCGATCTGGGCGGCGGGACTGGACGTCGAGCCTGCAGCCTGCTTGATGTACTCCTGCTGGGCAGCCTGCTGCTGGGCCAATGCCTTCATCTGACGATCAGCCATGCTGCGGCCCCGGGCGATCAGGTAGATGAGGGCGCCGAGCCAGGGAACGAAGATCAGCAGGATAACCCAACCAGCCTTGGCCCAGCCGCTGAGCTCGTGGTCGCTGAACAAGTCCATCAGGCAGCGGAACCACACCATCAGCGCAGCGATCCAGATGAAGAACCAGAAACTCCACAGCAGGACGTCCCAGAAGCTATTCGTGTCCATCGATACTCCTCCACTTGTGTCCGCCGGAGCCTGACCCAGCGCTTCGCGCATGAAACCGTCCGGGCCGGCGGAACATCTTGAGGCCTGAAGCAGACCTTAACGGTCAGCCTGCCCGGACGGGCGGCGCAACGCATCCCCCGTGAAGGATGAGGTGTCGGCCCAGTTCAGGGTCTGCACACGAGTACCGAACGCCCCGTGGCCCGGCAGAGTTGCCCCGGCGCCCTCCCCTCCGTAGGAGCGGTGGGCGAAGCGTCACGTCGAAGGCGCGGAACTAGAAGGAGTGTTCCGGGCCGGGGAACTGGCCAGAGCGCACATCGTCGCCGTAGGCTTTGGCGGCGTCACTGAGGGACGTGCGCAGGTCGGCGTACTGTTTGACGAATTTCGCCATCTTTCCGCCGCGCAGGCCCGCCATGTCCTGCCACACCAGGACCTGTCCGGTCGTGGCGCTGCCGGCGCCGATGCCCACCGTGGGGACGTCGACGGCGGCATCCACGGCGGCGGCCGTGGCGGCCGGGACCATTTCCATGAGCACGCTGAACGCGCCGGCCTCGGCCAGCGCGACGGCGTCGTCGATCAACCGCTGGGCGTCATCGCCGCGGCCCTGGACGCGGTAGCCGCCGAGGGAGTGCTCGCTCTGCGGGGTGAAGCCGATGTGCGCCATGACGGGGATGCCGGCCTGGACCATGGCGCGGACGGTCTCGGCGTAGAACTTTCCGCCTTCAATCTTGACGGCATGGGCCAGGCCCTCTTTCAGGAACCGGACGCCGGTGGCAACCGCCTGCTGGGCGGAGACCTCGTAGCTGCCGAACGGCAGGTCAGCGACCACCAGGGCCCGCCGCGCGGAGCGGGCGACGGCCCGGCACAGCGGAAGGAGCTCGTCCACCGTCACGGGAAGGCTGGTCTCGTTGCCAAAGACGTTATTGGAGGCCGAATCGCCCACCAGGAGCACCTCGATGCCTGCCTGGTCAAAGATCTCTGCGGTGTACTGGTCATAGGCGGTGAGCATGGCGAAGCGCTCACCGTTGACCTTGGCGGCCTGGAGATGATGCGTGCGGATCCTGGCCGCCGGTTTCCGGGACGCCTCCGCAGTTCCACCGGTGCTCCCGGCGGCGGACCCGCCGGTGCCGCCGGCTGTGGTTGCCGCCGACGTACCGGAAGGGGCGGCCGCTGAAGCCGCTGCCGGGCCGCTGCCGTAGGGGGCCGCAAGTTCTGCGGGCGTGCTGGAATCGGAACTGTTACTTGAGGCCATGCCACGAGCGTAGTGCGAGACGAAGTGCCGCAGCTACCGGGGGGCGCCCCGGTTTGCAGTGAATCACGTCACACAGGCGGCCCGTGCGTCCGCGGAATGCCGCCGCATGCAGCGAATTCGTCCGCCTTTGTGTTAACGGCGTGTTACACCGGGGTCCGGCTTCAGCAATCGGTGCCAATGCTTAGTAAAGTGAACCGTGAGTAGCCGCGGGGCCCATGAATGCCGGGCCTGGGGCGGACGGAAGAACCGGAAAGAGGCCAGTATGGACCGCCAGCAAGAGTTTGTCCTGCGGACGATCGAAGAGCGCGACGTGCGGTTTGTGCGCCTGTGGTTCACCGACGTCGTCGGATCGCTCAAGTCCGTTGCCCTGGCTCCGGCCGAGGTGGAAGGCGCCTTCGAGGAAGGGCTCGGATTCGACGGGTCCTCGATCGAGGGCCTGGCCCGCGTCTTTGAATCCGACATGCTCGCCCAGCCGGATCCGGCCACGTTCCAGATCCTGCCGTGGCGCGGCGAGACCGAGGCCACGTCGCGGATGTTCTGCGACATCCTGACGCCCGACGGCGAACCCTCCGCCGCGGACCCGCGCAACGTCCTCAAGCGCACCCTGGCCAAGGCCGCGGACATGGGCTTCACCTGCTACACGCACCCCGAGATCGAGTTCTACCTGCTCAAGTCCCAGCAGCCGGGCCCCGACGGATCACCCATCCCCGTGGACGAGGGCGGCTACTTCGACCACGTCCCGGGCGGCGTGGCCCAGGACTTCCGCCGGACCGCCGTGACCATGCTCGAATCGGTCGGCATCTCCGTGGAATTCAGCCACCACGAGGCAGGCCCAGGCCAGAACGAAATCGACCTGCGCTACGCGGACGCGCTCCAGACCGCGGATAACATCATGACGTTCCGCACGGTCATCAAAGAAGTCGCGCTGCAGCAGGGCACGTATGCCACCTTCATGCCCAAGCCCTTCACCGCCCACCCGGGCTCCGGCATGCACACGCACTTCTCCCTGTTTGAAGGGGACACCAACGCCTTCTACGAGGCCGGTTCCGAGTTCCAGCTTTCCGAGACGGCGCGCCAGTTCATTGCCGGCATCCTCAAGCACGCCCCCGAATTCACGGCCGTGACCAACCAGTTCGTGAACTCCTACAAGCGGCTATGGGGCGGGGGAGAGGCGCCAAGCTACCTCAGCTGGGGCCACAACAACCGCTCCGCGCTGGTACGCGTGCCGCTGTACAAGCCCGGCAAGGGCCAGTCCGCGCGGATCGAATACCGTGGCATCGACTCCGCCGCCAACCCCTACCTGGCCTACGCTGTGCTCCTCGGTGCCGGCCTCAAGGGCATCGAGGAGGGCTACCAGCTTCCCGCGGCGGCCGAGGACGACATCTGGTCGCTGAGCTCGGCAGAACGCCGCGCTATGGGACACGACCCGCTGCCTGCGAGCCTGCACGACGCGATCCGGACCATGGAGGATTCCGAACTCATGCCGCAGATCCTCGGCGAGCAGGTGTTCGAGCACTTCCTGCGCAACAAGCGTGCAGAATGGCAGGACTACCGTCTCCAGGTGACGCCCTACGAACTGCAGCGCAACCTCGGCATTCTGTAGGCTGCCCCAATGAGCCTGGCACGACGCCTCATTGCCGCAGGCTTCAGTGATCTGGACAAGGGCGAGCGGTTCCTGGCGGCCAGGGAACTGGAGGGGCTCGACCAGGACGCCCTGTTCGCGGGGCTGCAGCTGGCGGCGAACCCGGACACGGCCCTGCAGTCCCTGGTCCGGCTGATCGAGAAGCACCCGGAACTGCGCAAGCTTGCCGTCGCGGACCCGGAAAGCAGCGAACCGCTGTACCGGGTCCTGGGGGCCTCCGAGGCGCTCGGTGAGTTCCTCATCCGCCACCCCGAACACCTCGACGCCTTCGACGTCCGGGTCAGCCCGGAACCGCTGCCCGCGGACGCCGTGGCCCTGCGGACCCGGCTTCTGCAGTCGGTGCGGGCCGATCCCAAGTCTGCCCGGCCGGTGGCTGCCCTCAGTGGACAGGAAGCCTACGCGGCCCTGCGCACCGCCTACCGGCGCGGGCTCGTGGAGCTCGCCATCAAGGACCTGTGCGCGGCCGATCCGCTGGACTTCATGCCGGCTGCGGGCGCCGAACTGGCAGATCTCGCCGGCGCCGCCCTCGAAGCGGCCCTCGCCGTATCCCGGGCCGAGGCGGCGGAAAAGTTCGACGCCGCGGAGGTGGCCGACGTCGGCCTCGCCGTAATCGGCATGGGCAAATGCGGCGCCCGCGAACTGAACTACATTTCCGACGTCGACGTCATCTATGTGATCGATCCGGGCGCGCTTGAGGACACCCGGGCCACCACCATCGGCACCGTCCTGGCTTCCGGGATCTCGCGGGCGATCATGTCCACGAGCCGCGAACCCGGGCTGTGGGAAGTAGATGCGAACCTCCGGCCCGAGGGAAAGTCGGGGCCACTGGTCCGGACCCTCGCCTCGCACGAGAGCTATTACGCGCGCTGGGCCGAGAGCTGGGAATTCCAGGCCCTCCTGAAGGCCCGCACCATCGCCGGCGACACCGCCCTAGGGGCCCGCTACGAAGCAGCCGTGACGCCCTTGATCTGGTCCTCGGCCGGCCGGGAGGGCTTTGTCGAATCCGTCCGCGGCATGCGCCGCCGCGTCACTGAGCACATTCCAGCCGATGAGGAGCAGCGGCAGATCAAGCTGGGCCGCGGAGGACTGCGCGACGTCGAATTCACCGTCCAGCTGCTGCAGCTCGTGCACGGCAAGTCCGATGAATCGTTGCGCTGCCGGGACACCACCTCGGCCATCGCCGCGCTGTCCGCCGGCGGGTATATAGGCCGCTCCGACGCCGCGGAGTTCGACCGCGACTACCGCTACCTGCGGCTGCTCGAACACCGGATCCAGCTCTTCCAGCTGCGCCGGACGCACCTGATGCCGGTCAACGAGGCATCGTTGCGGTCCCTCGCCAAGGCCGTCCTGGGACCCTTCTCCGCCGAGCGGCCCAAGCCGGACGCCCTGGTCGCCGCCTGGCGAAAAACCAAGCGGTCCGTGCGGGAACTCCACGAACGCATTTTCTATCGCCCCCTGCTCAATACCGTCGCCACCCTGAGCAGCGAAGAGGCACGCCTGACCCCGGAAGCCGCCCAGGGCCGCCTCGCCGCCCTCGGCTACCTCGATCCCCCCGGCGCCATGCGGCACATCGAGGCCCTCACCGCCGGCGTGAGCCGGCGCGCCGCCCTCCAGCGCCAGCTCCTGCCCATCCTGCTGGACTGGCTCGCCGACGGCGTGGACCCCGACGCCGGGCTGCTCGCCTTCCGGCGCGTCAGCGAGGCCCTCGGCACGACGCACTGGTACCTGGGCATGCTGCGGGATTCCACCGCCGCGGCCGAGCGGCTCTGCCACGTGCTGGCCAACTCCCGGCTGATCGCGGACCTGCTGGAGGTTTCGCCCGAATCAGTGGCGTGGCTGGGCACGGACAAGGACCTGGTGCCGCTGAGCTTCGAATCCCAGTGGCTTGAAATCACCTCGAAGATGTCCCGGCACGCAGACCCGGAGAGCGCGATGCGGTTGATCCGGCTGATCCGGCGCCGGGAAATCCTGCGGATCGCCATTGCGGACAGTGAGGGGCTGCTTGACCAGGACCAGGTGGGGGCAGCCCTCGCCGACACGGACCGGGCCGCCGTCCTGGGGGCGCTGCGCGTGGCGGAGACCATCATCACCGCCGAGGAACCACTGAAGACGCACGTGCTGGTGGTCGCGATGGGCCGTCAGGGCGGCCGGGAGATCGGCTACGGCTCCGACGCCGACGTCATGTACGTCCACCGCGGACTCCCCGGCGTGCCGGAAGAGGAGGCCCAGGCGCAGGCCTTGCAGATCGTGGGCAAGCTCTCCAGCCTGCTGACGCAGCCGCTCAAACCGGCGATCCTGGCCGAACGAGTGCTGGCGGTGGACGCGGACCTGCGCCCCGAGGGCAAGAGCGGGCCGATGGTGCGGTCCCTGGCGTCCTATGCCGAGTACTACCGCCGGTGGTCCCTCGTCTGGGAGGCCCAGGCGCTGCTGCGGGCGCGCCCAATGGCCGGCGACGATGCCCTGGCCGAGGATTTTGTGGCGCTGATCGATTCCATCCGGTACCCGGAGTCATTGTCCGACCAGGACGTGCGGGAGGTCCGGCGGGTCAAGGCCAGGGTCGAGGCGGAGCGCCTGCCGCGCGGCGCCGATCCCGCCCGGCACCTGAAGCTTGGCCGGGGCGGGCTGAGCGACGTCGAATGGCTGGCCCAGCTGCTCCAGCTCCGGCACGCCGGCAGGCACCCGGAGCTGCGGACCACTTCCACCGTGGAGGCGCTCGAGGCGGCCGCGGCCCTGGACCTGGTGGACGCGGGGGACACGGTCATCCTGCTCCGGGCCTGGCGGCTGGCGAGCCGGATCCGTTCGGCCAACGTCATCTGGACCGGCCGGGCCTCGGACCTGCTGCCCTCTTCCCGCCGCGACCTTGAGGCGGTGGCCCGCTGGTGCGGCTATGGACAGGGCAACGCCGCGGAGCTGGAGGAAGACTACCTCCGGTTGAGCCGGCGCGCCCGGGCAGTTTTCGAGCGGGTCTTCTACGGCCAATAGCGCCCGACGGCGGCCTGCCGGCTACTGACATGTCCTACTGACACATGCCGCGGGGCGGTGCTACCTTGGGCCAATGGCCAGGCAACTTTTTGTGAACCTTCCCGTCCGGAATCTCGATAAGACCGTTGAGTTCTTCACGGCGCTGGGATTCTCCTTCAACCCCGACTTCACCGATGAGAACGCCACCTGCATGATCGTCAACGACGGCGCGTACGTAATGCTGCTCGTCGAGACCTACTTCAAGACCTTCACCTCGAAGTCCGTCGCCGCTACGGCCGGAACCGCCGAGGTCATCATGTCCTTCTCACTTGAGAGCCGCGAAGCCGTGGACGAGGTCATCCGCACCGCCCTGACCTCCGGGGGCACGGCATCGGAGGAGGCCCAGGACTACGGCTTCATGTACACGCACAGCTTCCAGGACCCGGACGGCCACCTCTGGGAAGTCTTCTGGATGGATCCGGCCGGACCACCGAAGGACGCTGCGCTGTAGCCGCTTTCCTGTAGGCGGCGGACGCCGCCCGCGCGGGTACGCTGTCTACATGTCTGGACATGTATGGCTGCTACCTTTGAAGAACCTCGACGACGACGCCCGGGCCATCAAGCTTGGGGAGATTGCGCTGCTGGAGCTCGGCGAGGGGCAGCAGAAGTTCGTGGGCCAACCGCTGCGGATGATGCTGATCGGGCTCGAAGAAGAGTCCCGTCACCCGTTCGCCGTGGATGAGAACGGGACTGCCGTCGGCGTGCTGACGCTCCAGGCCGGAGCGGCGACCCTGGCAGGCTGGCCCGACGACGACTCCGCCTGGCTCCTTCGGGGCTTCCTGATCGACCGGCGCCAGCAGGGCAAGGGCCTCGGCACCCTCGCCGCAGAGGCCGCATTGCGGGAGGCGGCCAAACTGACGGCGGGCCTGGGCAGCGGCCAGGCCGGCGTCGTGCTCTCCGTCAACGAACTGAACCCCGGCGGGGTGGCCGCCTACCGCAAGGCCGGATTCGAGGACCGCGGCCGCTACGAAGGCGGCGACGCCGGCCCGCAGCGCATCATGTACCGGGGATTCTGACCGGCAGATCACGTCGGCGCTGGCGCCACCTTGCGTTGACGCCAGCGCCGTCCCAGGTTTGGCGAGGATTGATTTCTCGGTTCTCGTTGTGCGCAGTCATGGCTGCAACCGTAGCGGTTAGGCCACCCCGCGGGGCTCTTTTGCGGGCGGTGTATGCGCGAAATTGGGATCCCAGCATCCGTATGGGTGTGTGTCAGTTTCCGAAGTCGACTGCACAACCTTGGGAATTGGGCTGGAGAGAGTCCGATTGGGGAACGTATAGCTACGATCGGCGCTGGGTGCTGAGTTTCATGGTCACGGGGCGTCGAGACTCCGCTGCTGCTCTAGGCGGGAGGAGGGTGCTCTTTCCAATAGTCAGCGCCCTGGCTGCGGAGGGACTTTACGGGCCCGGCCTATCCGCTGGACACGTTTGAGCGTAAAACGATGTCATGGGTGCCATGGCTGCTTGGTGGCGGACGCGTTTTTGTCCGCTCGGTGCCGCAGCTTTCTCCGCGGCTTTGGTTCTCGCTGCGAGCGGTTGCGTGGGGGCCCCTCCCGGTCCTGCTCCGTCGAGCGTCTTCGCGACCCAGGCAGCGACGGATTCTCTGGAACGCAGGGTCCAACACTTCATGGATGGCGGGGCGACGTCCTTAGTTGTTCAAGTGCGATGGCCGGGCGGCGATTGGTCCAAGGCCTACGGGGTGCGAAGCCTGGATAGCAAGGACCCGGCTCAGCCCCAGGACCGGGTATCCGTTGCCAGCATTACGAAGTCGATGGTCGCCGTCTCGGTCTTGAAACTCGTCGACCAGGGACTTATCGGGCTCGATGACCCGGTGAACGGTGTCCTGGAGAGCTTCCGAACCACGCTGCGGCCGCCCGGACCGATCACCGTCCGCCAGTTGCTGAACCACAACTCCGGCATGCCCGATTTCGGAGATTCAGAATACGCGGCGGGACCACTGAGGCAGGTTGCGAACACACGGCTCAGCATGCAACGAGGACTCGAACTAGCCGCCACGCTTCCCTGGGAGTCCAAGAATGTGGACCGCTTTGCTTACTCGAACTCCAATTACCTGGCTCTCGGCCAGCTGATCGAAAAGCTGCGCGGACGGCCCCTCGCCGACGTGCTCAATCAAGACATCTTCGGACCTCTGGGACTTCAGCACACGTCGCTGGCCGAACCGGACCGCGGGTCTCCGGACAACATCCACGCCTACATCATGGATGGCGGCGAACGGGTCGATGTCACCCAGCCCGAGGCTTTTGTCGGCTCCCCCGCAGGCGGCGTCATCTCCACCACGCAGGACCTCAACAACTTCTACCGGGCCCTCCTCCGCGGCCAGCTCCTTTCCCCCGCCATGCTTGAGGAAATGAAGAAGAAGACCGAATTCTGGGACTACGGGCTCGGTCTAGAGCGGTTTCCTGACGCATGTTCCGGCGACTTCCGCTACGGCCATGGAGGGTACGCATTCGGCTATACGAGTATTTCCATCACGAGCGCCGACGGCGGCAGCCAGATCACGATGACCATGGCGCACGCCCCGCTGCAGTGGCAGGACCCGGCGACTGCACGCCGCGTCGACCTGCTCCAGACGCAGATGCAATCGGCCGCCCAGGAAACCCTCGACCGCCTCTGCCAGTGAACAGAGTGGGGAGCACCGAAGGCAATGCTTTAGGCCGTCAAGGGTCTGCGAACGTGAAGCCCACCAGCGGTCCAACGCGGGTCCAAGGTAACGCCGGCCACACGGGATACAAAAAGGGAGGTGCCGCCGGCGTCGTGCCGGTGGCCACCTCCCTCTTGATCCTCGGAATCCAAGTCCTGCGGACCCTCTGCGGACTAAACCCGGTTTAGCCCTGTGATCTAACTAGACGCCGTAGTAGAGCTCGAACTCGTACGGGTTCGGGCGCAGCGAGAGCGGGCGGATCTCGTTCTCGTACTTGTACTCGATCCAGGTGTCGATCAGATCCTGGGTGAAGACGCCGCCGGCCTGCAGGAACTCGTTGTCCTCGGCCAGTGCATCCAGGGCCTCCTCGAGGGTGCCCGGAGCCTTGGGGATGTCCTTGGCTTCTTCGGCCGGGAGCTCGTAGAGATCCTTGTCGATCGGAGCCGGCGGTTCGATCCGGTTGCGGATACCGTCGATGCCGGCCATCAGCTGGGCGGCGAATGCCAGGTACGGGTTGGAGGAGGGGTCCGGAGCGCGGAACTCGATGCGCTTGGCCTTCGGGTTGGAGCCCGTGATCGGGATACGGATACCGGCCGAGCGGTTGCCCTGCGAGTAGACCATGTTGACCGGGGCTTCGAAGCCCTTGACCAGGCGGCGGTAGGAGTTCACCGTCGGGTTGGTGAAGGCCAGGACGGCGGAGGAGTGCTTCAGCAGGCCGCCGATGTACCAGCGGGCGGTGTCGGACAGGCCGGCGTAGCCCTTCTCGTCATAGAACAGCGGCTCGCCACCGGTCCACAGCGACTGGTGGCAGTGCATGCCCGAGCCGTTGTCACCGAAGACCGGCTTCGGCATGAAGGTCACGGACTTGCCCCAGGCGTCGGCGGTGTTCTTGATGACGTACTTGAACTTCTGCAGGTCATCAGCCGCGTGGGTCAGCGTGGTGAACTTGTAGTTGATTTCAGCCTGGCCGGCGGAGCCGACTTCGTGGTGGCTGCGCTCGACCTCAAGGCCAGCCTCGTCCAGGGCAACACACATGGCGTCGCGCAGGTCGGCCTGCTTGTCGGTGGGGGAGACCGGGAAGTAACCGCCCTTGACCGGAGTCTTGTAGCCGAGGTTTCCGCCCTCTTCCTCACGGCCGGAGTTCCAGTGCGCTTCCTCGGAGTCAATCTTGTAGAAGCTGCCCTGAGGCGAGGACTGGTACTGGACGTTGTCGAACACGAAGAACTCGGCCTCGGGAGCGAAGAACGCAGTGTCGGCGATGCCGGTGGAAGCGAGGTAGGCCTCTGCCTTCTCAGCCACGCCGCGGGGATCGCGGTGGTACGGATCGCCCGTACGCGGGTTCACGATCGAGAAGTTCAGCGCAAGGGTCTTCTCCATGCGGAACGTGTCGATGAACGCCGTCGTGACGTCCGGGATGAGCTGCATGTCAGACTCGGCGATGCCCTGGAAGCCGCGGATCGAAGATCCGTCGAAAAGCTGGCCGTTGACGAAGAAGTCGGCATCAACGCTCTTGGCGGGCACGTTGAAGTGCTGCTGAACGCCAGGGAGGTCGGTGAAGCGGATATCGACGAATTTGATGTCTTCGTCTTTGATGAACTTGAGGACTTCGTCCGCAGTCTTGAACATCTATGCTCCTTACGCATATGAAAAATCTGGCCGTCAGGCACATTTGTCCAGCGCAGCCCAGCGGCGGGGAAGGCAAAAAGCTCCCCCGCTTCGCAGTCGCTGGCAACTGTTACCACCCTAAGGACACGGGATTTCCCCGCAGTGTCCGCATTGTTTCGGGGAGGTTACAGAATGTCCTGACACGTAAACGCTAGTCGCCAGTCCACACTGTGGCCTATCTGGTCCACAGTGTGACACACTACCGCCCACACTGTGGACGGGCCAGAGCCGATAAGCTTGGAGGGTGGTTGATCGCAAAGACATCGGTTCATGGCTCAGCGGGCCGGACACATCCGGCATCTCCAGGTACCCGGGGGAGCGCCTCGGACTGCCCGACACCGGGTCGGGTTCGATCGCCCGCGCCGGCCGGCGCATCCTGGCGATCTGCATTGACTGGGGCATCGCGCTGTTGATCAGCAATTTCGCCTTCGCCGGCGATTCCTGGGCCACGCTTGCCGTGTTTGCCATCGAGCAGATCCTGCTGATCGGCACCCTCGGTTACAGCATCGGCCACCGGATCGTGGGGATCCACGTGGTCCGGCTGGGCGGCGGCCCGGCGGGTCCGATCCCGGCCCTGGTGCGCACACTTCTGCTGTGCCTCGTCATCCCTGCCGTCATCTTCGACCCGGACCAGCGCGGCCTCCACGACAAGGCCGTAAATACCATGCTCGTCCGGATGTAGCCCCTTCCCGTGTCCGACGGCGGTGCCAGGCTGCCAGGGCGCGGCGGTTCCTCGTCCGTTTGCCACGAATGGCCGCTAACCTTCCCGCATGGCGGCCATGTGCGTCAGGCGGGCGCAGCGACGTTGCCAGGCCCGGCGGCCCCTCGTCCGCTTGCCACCAATGGCCGCTCGACCTCCACGTGTCTCGTCCGTTTGTCACGAATGGCCGCAAACGTTCCCGCATTGCGGCCATCTGCGTCAGATGGACGCAGCGATGTTGCCCCGGCGCACAGAACCCGCGGCCCGGGGTGGAACTAGACCCCCGCTGGCTCCTGGGCCGGCGTCGGAGCAGCCTCTCCGGCCTGCACCGCCAGATAGCCGCGTCGCCCGGCCCAGCGCTCAAACCAGACGGTCGCGAAGGGGACGACGGCGGAGAGCCCTGAGAGCAAGGCAACCCGGAACGGCCAGCGCAGCTTCGGCCACAGGCTCAACGCCGCGACTGCGTAGCCGATGAAGAACGCGCCGTGGATCGGCCCGGCAATCTCCACGCCGAGTTCCGTCGTCCGGGTGACCCATTTGAGCACCATGCCCAGCAGCAGCGCGGCCCAGCTGAACGCTTCGGCGATCGCCAGCCCCCGGAAGATGCGGATCATGAGGGCGGTCGAGGGTAATTTCATGCGTGTCTCCAGAGTTCCTGCGTCCGTGTGGACCGACGTCGGGGGTAAGAGAAACGCCCCGGCTGGCGGCCTGAGGTGGCCGTGAACCGGGGCGATTCAGTAATGCGTGGGGCGGTGCTGCCGTCGCGGCTTAGCGTCCGCGGGTCGGGCGCGCCTTGTAGGGATCGATGCCCTTCGGGATGGGCAGGCGGCCGCCAAGTGAGGAAATGCGCTTGGACACGGCGCTGACCTCGGTCTTGGTCAGTTCGCCCTTGAGCTTGTTCATCTTCTTGGCGATCTGGCTGAGCGGGACCTGGCCTTCGCCGCGGCCGCTTTCGATCACGTGGATGGTGACGTTGGGCAGGATGCGTCCAAGACGCTTGCGCTCGGCGTCGACCAGCGGCTTGACCCGGTTGCTGGGACCCTCGCTGACGAGCACGACGCCGGGACGGCCGATGGCGCGGAAGACGGCGTCCTGCGTGCGGGGGTTCACGGCGACGGGCTGGTCCTCAGTGATCCAGCCGCGCTTGAGCGTGCCCAGCGCGGCACCTGAGGCGCCCGGCTGGCCCTCGATCTGTGCGAACGCGGCGCGCTCGGCACGGCGGGACAGGATCAGCGTGGCCGCAAGGGCACCCAAGGCGATGCCGATGATCAGGCCGGTGATCCAGTTGTCGAGCAGGAAACCTACCAGGAGGCTGAGCGCGACAACACCCAGGAAGGCCAGCAACATGAGCCACGGAACCATGGGATCGTGGCGGCGGGTCATCTGGAAGACCTCGCCGATCTGCTTCAGCCGGCTCGGCTTCTTGGCCTTTGCTTCCTTGGGCTTACGGGAGAAAAGACCGCGCTTCGGAGCTTCGGAAGCCGGGCTGGAGTTGCTGGGATCAGGGGAATTCGCCATAGTCCCTTAATTCTACGTGATGGACGGCCAAGGGCCGGCACCGAAGTCATTCGGTGCCGGCCCTGATGTGGAAGGGTGTTAGAGCAGGGTTCAGGAATGTGCCGCGAGCAGCGAGCTGGCTTCCTGGCGGGTGCTGCCGGAGCTTTCGATGTGCGCGAGCTGGGCCGGGATTTCCCAGCCTTTCTTGCGCATCGCGGTGGCCCAGAGCCGGCCGGCACGGTAGGAGGAACGCACCAGGGGTCCGGACATGACGCCGAGGAAGCCAATCTCGTCCGCTTCGTTCTGCAGGTCCACGAATTCCTGCGGCTTGACCCAGCGGTCCACCGGCAGGTGGCGCTCGGACGGGCGCAGGTACTGGGTGATGGTGATCAGGTCGCAGCCGGCCTCGTGCAGGTCCCGCAGGGCCTCGGAGATTTCCTCGCGGGTCTCGCCCATGCCCAGGATCAGGTTGGACTTGGTCACCATGCCGAGCTTGCGGCCCTGGGTGATGACGTCCAGGGAGCGGTCGTAGCGGAACGCCGGGCGGATCCGCTTGAAGATCCGGGGCACGGTTTCGACGTTGTGGGCGAAGACCTCGGGTTTGGAGTCGCAGATCGCCGCGATGTGCTCGGG
>NZ_JBFUAF010000016.1:0-118268 GCF_056406415.1 Arthrobacter sp. P1_C12_2
GCGCTGGCAACCGGAGGGCTGCCCGCCGCCGGCGGACTCCGGCCGCAGGTCATGGCCACCATCGACTACCGAGACCTGCTCACCCGGCTTCACGAGACCACCGGCGCCACAGCAACCACCGGAGAGCCCGGGACAGGAACCGGGACGATGCTGTTCACCGGTCCCGTAACCGCCGACACCGTCCGCAAGATCGCGTGCGACGCCGACATCATCCCGGTGGTCCTCGGCGGCGAGGGGCAGGTTTTGGATGTCGGACGGGCCTCACGTGTCTTTCCGCCCCACATCCGCAAGGCCCTCACCGCCCGGGACCGGGGCTGCGCCTTCCCTGGCTGCACGATTCCGGCGCCGTGGTGCGAGGCGCACCACATCACCTACTGGTCCCGCGGCGGGACCACCGGGACCGAGAACGGAACCCTGCTCTGCAGCCATCACCACCACCTGATCCACAAGGAACACTGGACCATCCAAATGCGGGCCGGCACACCCTGGTTCATCCCGCCACCCCACCTCGACCCCGCCCAGACGCCCCGACGCAACCGCTATTTCCAGCCCGCAGATCCCGTGGCCACCGCGCGACAAGGCGCCGCATGACAGTGCGTCTCGTGGCCAGGGCGGGGGCGACCGCCCCGTCGCAGCTACACGGCGGCTCCACGACGGCAGCTATGTCGCAACCACCGCGCTCGGCATAAACGCGCCGGAATAAAAGTGAGCATGGCAGTGCGGAACAAAGTGCCGGCCATGCCGCCGCCGGCCCCGAAAATCAGCGTTGCAGTTTCTCAGGTACGTGGGGCACATGGAGGAGTATTATTCCTTCCGGGGGGCGGGCCTGGAAAGAGAATAGCCATGCTCAAGGACAAGCAAGTCGGCGCAGTGCTACCGGCAGCAGACATCACCCGTGCACGGAATTTCTACCGCGATAAGCTCGGGCTCGAACCCGAAAACGCGGACGCCGAGGACAACCTGCAGTACAAATGCGGCGGAGGTTCCGCGTTCCTCCTGTACCAGACGCCCAATGCCGGAACGGCCAAAAACACGCAGATCGGCTGGATGGTCGATGACCTGCCGGGCGCCGTTGCCGAACTCCGCGCCAACGGAGTCGTTTTCGAGGAATACGATTTCCCGGGCCTAAAAACCGAGGGCGGCATCGCCACCACTCCGGACGGAAGCTCGGCCGCGTGGTTCCTGGACACGGAGGGCAACATCCTGACCCTCGTTCACATGCCCTAGCGCCAGCCCACTGGATACGGGCAAGACCTTTCCCGGACTGAGGTCGCCGGAGACAAGGGCCGATCACGAAGCCCGGCCGGAGCGCGAATACGCCGCCGGCCGTGCTTCGTACGTCCGCGGTTCTACGTGTCGTTGCCGGCTTCCGGTTCCTCTGACCACGCCATGCTGGGTCCAATCGCGTCGATCGCCTGGGACAACGGAATTCCGGAGCCGTCGCGGCGGCCATGCTCGCCGGGGAGTGAGCGCGCCACGCCGGCCAGGGAGGAAGCCTTGGCCGGACCGTGGCCGGCCCAGCCGAGGAGCAGCGTGTCCTCGCCCTTGAGGAAGCGGTGCGCCCGCACCCCGGCAGTCGCCCGGCCCTTGATGGGGTACTCGGCCAGGGCGGTGACCTTCGCGGCGCCGGGGGCTGTTCCCGGTAGGGCGCCCTCCGTCCCCGCGATGGTCACGACGACGGCGGCGGCGTCAGCGGAGCTGGCGGTCCCGAAGAACATCACCCGGTCTTCGGCGGCCAGCTTGATCCCGGCCATGCCGCCCGCAGTCCGGCCCTGCGGGCGGACGGCGGAGGCACTGAAGCGCAGCAGCTGGGCCTGGCGGGTGATGAAGACAAGGTCGTCGTCGTCGGACCCGGCGGGCGCAACGCCCACCACGGTGTCCTTGTCCTTGAGCGCGATGGCTTCCCAGTCTTCGCGGTTCAACGGATAGTCCGGCTGCACCCGCTTGACCACGCCCTGGGCGGTTCCGATCGCAAGGACCTGGTCCAGCGGCGCGAAGGCCACCAGCGACTCGCCCTTGAGGAGCGTGATGAAATCCTTGGCCGCCACCCCGCCGGCCATGTTCGGTGTGCCCGAGGTTGGCGGCAGCACGGGCATGTCCATGACCTGCAGGCGCAACATGCGGCCCTGCGAGGTCACGGCCGCTATCTCGCCGCGGGCAGTGGTTTTGACTACGGAGGAGAATACGTCATGCCGGGTCCGCGGGCCGGCCTCGGCCAGGCTGTCCTGGTTGGCGGTGCGGGCGATCTGCCCGGACACGGTGAGGATGGCCCAGCAAGGATCGTCCGCGATCTCAAGGGCCAGCGGTGCGGCCTTGCCCTTGGCCCCGGTGGCTGCGCCCACTGCGGCTGCCACAGTGGGGGAGACGGCCTCGGATTCCAGCAGCACGGTCCGGCGCGGTGTGCCGTACTTCTCCGCGATTTCGCCGAGTTCGTCCGACACCAGGGCACGGAGCAGCACGGGGGAGCCCAGGATCGCCTCAAGCTCCGCGATCTCCCGGCGGAGCTCCTCCTGCTCCTTCTCCAGCTCGACCCGCGAATATTTGGTCAGCTGCCGCAGCCGCAGTTCCAGGATGTAGTTCGCCTGGATCTCGGAGAGATCGTAAATGGACATCAGCCGGGTCCGGGCCGCGGCGACCTCGTCGGAGGACCGGATGATCTGGATGACCTCGTCAATGTCCACGATCGCGACCAGGAGGCCCTCGACCAGGTGCAGGCGGTCCTTCTTCTTGCCCAGCCGGAAGGCCGTGCGGCGCCGGACCACATTGATCCGGTGGTCTACATAGACCGAGAGCAGCTGGAGCAGCCCGAGGGTCTGCGGCTGGCCGTCGACCAGCGTGACGTTGTTGATGCCGAAGGAGTCTTCCATCGGGGTGTAGCGGTAGAGCTGCTGGAGCACGGCGGTGGGATTGAAGCCGTTCTTGAGCTCAATGACCAGCCGGAGGCCATGCTTGCGGTCCGTGAGGTCCACGACGTCGCTGATGCCGGTGAGCTTCTTGCCGTTGACGGCGTCCTTGATTTTCTCGATCACCTTCTCCGGGCCCACCATGTACGGCAGTTCCGTGACCACCAGACCGGTGCGGCGGGCAGAGAGCTGCTCGATGTCCACCTTTGCCCGGGTCTTGAAGGAACCGCGGCCCGTGGCGTAGGCGTCGCGGATGCCGTCCAGGCCCACGATCCGGCCGCCGGTGGGCAGATCCGGGCCCGGGACGAACCTCATGATGTCCTCAAGCGTGGCGTCCGGGTTGTCGATCAGATGCCGGGCGGCGGCAATGACCTCCACAAGGTTGTGCGGGGCCATATTGGTGGCCATGCCGACGGCGATGCCCGTGGCGCCGTTGACCAGGAGGTTGGGGAACGCGGCCGGCAGCACGTCCGGCTGGGTCAGCTGGTTGTCGTAGTTTGGAACGAAGTCGACGACGTCCTCGTCGAGGTGGTCCGTGAGGGTCAGGGCCGCGGCGGCCAGCCGGGCCTCGGTGTAGCGGGGTGCGGCGGGGCCGTCGTCGAGCGAGCCGAAGTTCCCGTGTCCGTCGATCAGCGGCAGCCGCAGGGAGAAGTCCTGGGCCATGCGGACCATGGCGTCGTAGATCGCGGCGTCGCCGTGCGGGTGCAGCTTGCCCATGACCTCGCCCACCACGCGGGCGCTCTTGACGTGACCGCGGTCAGGGCGCAGCCCCATGTCGGACATCATGTAGAGAATGCGCCGCTGCACGGGCTTCAGTCCATCGCGGGCGTCGGGGAGGGCCCGCGAGTAGATCACCGAATAGGCATATTCGAGGAATGAGCCTTCCATCTCGGACGTGACATCGATATCGACGATGTTCTCGATGAAATCCTGGCTGGGTTCCGGGGGCGTGGTTTGGCGGCGTGCCATAAGGCTGGTGGATCCTTCTGAGGGGTGCTGAACGGGTACTGCGTAAGTTTATGACTAGGCTAAGCCTATGGTGGATCAGCCGGCGGACGGCGTATATCCGGAATATTGGGAAGCCGATGTTGTCCTGCGCGACGGCGGCACAGCGCATGTGCGCCCCATCCACCCCTCCGATGCAGATGCAGTCCAAGCCTTTCACGTGGGCCAGTCCCAGAAGTCCATCTACATGCGCTTCTTCGCCTTCAAGTCCAAGCTTTCCAGCAAGGAACTCAAGCGGTTCACCGAAGTGGACTACAGGGACCGGGTGGCCCTGGTCATCACGATCGGCGGCGAAATCATGGGCATCGGCCGTTACGACCGGCTCGATGACCCGGCGGACGCCGAGGTCGCCTTCAACATCGCCGACGCCCACCAGGGCCGCGGCATCGGTTCGATCCTGCTCGAACACCTCGCCGCCGCCGCCCGCGAGAACGGGATCCGCAAGTTCAGCGCCGAAGTGCTCCCGGAGAACCGCAAGATGCTCATGGTCTTCTCCGACGCCGGCTACGACGTCAAACGGCACTTCGACGACGGCGTGGTCAGCCTCGAATTCAACATCGACCCCACCGACAAGTCCCGGGCCGTGATGGAATCCCGCGAGCACCGCGCCGAGGCCCGCAGCATCCAGGAACTGCTCGCCCCGGCCTCCGTGGCCGTGATCGGAGCCAGCCGCAAATGGGGCACGGTGGGCTACCAGCTCCTCGAGCACGTTATCGAAGGCGGGTTCGGCGGCACGGTCTATGCGATCAACCCGGAGGCCCTGGAACTCGCCGGCATGCTCTCCTTCGCCCGGCTCTCCGAGGTCCCCGGCCCGGTCACCCTCGCCATCATCGCGGTCCCGTACGACGAGGTTCCCAAGGTGGTCCAGGAATGCGCCGCCGCCGGGGTCAAGGGCATCGTGGTGGCCACCGCGGGGTACGCGGACGACGGCGAACGCGGCCTGGCACGCCAGCGCGAACTGGTGCGGCAGGCCCGGGAAAACGGCATGCGCGTGATCGGCCCGGCGTCGCTTGGCATCGTCAACACCAACCCGGCCGTGTCCCTCAACGCCTCGATGGCACCGGCACTGGCCCGCCGCGGCGGCCTGGGGCTGTTCAGCCAGTCGGCCGCGATCGGCGTCTCCCTCTACGCGGCCTCCAGCCGGCGCCGGGTAGGCATCTCGACCTTCCTCTCCGCCGGCAACCGCGCCGACGTCTCCGGTAACGACATGATGCAGTACTGGGAGGACGACGCCGACACCACGGCGGTGGGCCTCTACCTGGAATCGATCGGCAACCCGCGCAAGTTCTCCCGCCTGGCCCGCCGCCTGGCCCGCACCAAGCCCGTGATTGTGGCCAAGTCCGACGCCATGGGCCTGAACCTGCCGCCCGGGCACGCCGTTCGCACCACCCAGGCTCCCTCGGAAGCGCTGGACGCCATGATGCGGCAGGCCGGCGTAATCCGGGTGGAGACCATCGAAGAGCTCATGGACGTCGCCCAGATCGTCTCAAGCCAGCCGCTGCCCGCGGGTCCCGGAATCGCCGTCTTCAGCAACTCGCGCGCCCTTGGCAAGGTGGTCGCGGACAGTGCCGCCCGCCAGGGACTCGGCGTGGAACGGATCGTTGCCGACGTTGAMCTCGACGCGGGCATGTCCCGGGCGTTGCCGGCCCTGCGGCGGAGCCTGCAGGAAACCTTGACAGCGGACACGGTGCACGCCGCGGTGGTCGCGCTGCTTCCTGCGCGCGGTCTCACCGTCGAAAAGATCGCCGGCGTGCTGGCCGAGTGCTCCGCGGCGGCCGGCAAACCGGTGGTCGCCGCCTTTAGCGGAATCCTTGATCCCTCCATCTACGTGGAGGGCATGGTCGGCGCGGAACCGGAGCAGCCAAACCAGCCCGCGGCCGCCCCGCCGGTTCCGTGCTACTCCAACCCGGGTGCGGCGGTGGCGGCCTTGGCCGCCGTCGTGCGTTACGCGCAGTGGCTGGACCGGGATCAAGGCCTGTTCGTGGAACCCGAAGGCTGCCACCCGGAGGCTGCCCGGGCAGACCTGGAGCGGCTGCTGCACAATGTGGGCGGCGAGCAGCTCGTCCGGCTGGACCAGGACACGGCCGCGCGGCTGCTGGGCCACTACGGCATCCGGCTGGTCCCGTCCGTCGGGTTCGAGACGGCGGAAGAGGCCGTGACAGCGGCCGGGCAACTCGGCTGGCCCGTCGCACTGAAGACCACGGACCCGGCGCTGCGGCACCGGCTGGACCTCGGCGGCGTGCGGCTGGACATCCAGGACGCCGATTCGCTGCGGCGCAACGTGCTGCAGATGCGCAAGTCGCTCGAGCGGTACGGCTCCCCGTCACTCGAAGTGCAGACCATGGTTCCCGTGGGGCAGGCCTGCACGTTCCGTGCCATCGAGGACCCGCTGCTGGGGCCTGTGATCTCCTTCGGCCTGGCCGGCGACGCCGTGAACCTGCTCGATGACTGGGCCCACCGCGTGCCGCCGCTCTCCGGTTCCGATGTCCACGACTTCATGCGGGCGCCCCGGGCGTCGCGGAAACTCTTCGGGTATCAGGGCCTGCCCGCCGTCGACGTCACCGCACTCGAAGACCTCGCCGCCCGCCTCACCAGGCTGAAGGACAACCATCCCGAGATCGCGCTGGTGCACTTCAATCCCGTCCTCGCCGGGCCCGACGGCGCCTCGATCCTTGCCGCCGACGTCCGGATCGCAAACGCCGCCCAGCGGACAGACAGTGCGCGCCGGGCAATGCGCAGTTAGGCCCCGCTGCTGCCGGGCTGTGGCCCGCGTCCGGGGCCGGGCAGTTAGCAAGTCCCCAGCCGATCTGTGAAAATGGAGACTATGAGCTCCCAGCCTCCAGCACCCAAGCCCCTGGCGACCGCCCCCGCACGCCAGACCGCGCACCACCACGGCCTCCATGACCACAGTGCGCAGGGCCAGAGCCTGGAAGGTGCCCTCCAGCAGGCCGGTTTCTACCCCCGGCTCGTGGCCGACGTCGTCGCCGATGCACTGGACGGCCGCGACTGCGTGGCCCACCTCGTGCACCTCGAGACCCACTTCGATCGCGCCGAAGTCCGCCGCCACATCACCGTCCTGGTGTTGACCGAAGACATGCTGGTCATCACCCATGTCGATGACCAGCAGCTCGACGAGGCCGGGGAGCAGACCGTCGCCCAAGTGTCCACCGAGTCCGTCCCCGTCACCCAGATCCGCTCGGTGGTCCTGAGCTACGTCTACGCCCAGCCGCAGGACTACAAGCCCTCCGACCCGGTCCGGGAGCTGACGCTGTCCATCGCGTGGTCCGGTGGCCAGCGCCTCGACATGGGTCCGGCCAGCTGCGGGGACCCGCAGTGCGAGGCCGATCACGGCTACAGCGGCACCATTGCGCAGGAAGACATCGTCCTGCGCATCAGCGCCGAAGCGGACGGCCTGCAGGCAGTGCAGGACGCCAAGCTCTTCGCCCGCGCCCTGCGTGCAGTGAACACCGGCTCCGCGGCGCCGGTCCCGCACAACGGGCCCGGGCTGCCGCCCCGGCCGCGGATGGGCGTGTTCGGAAACCGCCTCAGCCGCGGCCACCAGCGCTGACATGGCCCATTTCCGTCAGCCTGAGCCCGCCGAAGATCAGCTGCCAGTTCCGGTTCTAAGTGCCTCCCCGGCCGCCGCCGGTGTCGCCCCGCCCGCCCCGCTGGCCGCCGGCGTCGGTCCGTCTGCGCTCCCGCCTGCCCCGGCATTCGGACACCGTTCCATCGCCGAGGTACTCACCAGCGCCGCGGCCAGCCTGGGCGTCCCGGGATTCGAGAACAAACTGAATCTTCCGCCCGCCAAACGCGTGTGTGTGGTGCTGGCGGACGGGCTGGGCCGGAACCTGTTGAAGCAGAAGATCGCCCACACCCCGTTCCTGCGCGCGGTCATGCAGGCCGGCCAGGGCCAGGTGCCCGTGACGCTGGACTCAGCGTTCCCGTCCACCACCGCGGCATCCCTCGCCAGCTTTGGCACCGGACTGTCGGCGGGCCGGCACGGCATGGTGGGCTATGACGTCCTGGATCCGGATCAGGACCGGGTAGTGAACATGCTGGGCAACTGGGACGCCGGCGTGGATCCGCGGACGTGGCAGCCGTTCCGCACCGTTTTCGAACGGGCTGCGGAGCACGTCGATGTCACGACCGTCAGCCTGCCGCAGTTCAGCACCTCGGCCATGACCGAGGCCGCGCTCCGCGGGGGCCGCTTCATCACCGGAACCACGTCGCACGCCCGGACCGAAGCGGCCGCCGAGGCCATGGCCGGCGCGGGACCCTCGCTGATGTACTTCTATGTCAATGAGCTCGACAAGGCCGGGCACCGCCACGGCTGCCAGTCACCCCAGTGGGAGCACCAGCTCGAAGAACTCGATGCCACGGTGCGGCGGCTCAACGCCACCCTGCCGGCCGCCACCACCGTGCTGCTGACGGCGGACCACGGCATGGTGGATGTGCCCGAGTCGCAGCGGATCGACTACTCCGCGGAGCCGGCACTGCTCGCCGGCGTGCGGCACACCGCTGGAGAGCCGCGGATGGTCCACCTCTACCTCGAGGATGGAACGGACGACGCCGCCCGCGCCCGCCTGCTGGCAAACTGGCGATCCCGCTTCGGCGACAGAATCTGGGCCTTCACCCGTGAGGAGGCGATCGCGGGCGGGCTGTTCGGTGACGTGCGGGCCGAAGCCGCCCGGCGGATCGGCGACGTCATGATCGCGGCCCGGGACGCGCTGGCGCTCTACGACACACGCCGGGTCCGGCCCACAGCCCTGGAGGTCGTGGGCCAGCACGGTTCCCTGACGAAAGCCGAGCGGGAAGTCCCGCTGCTCTACTTCCAGGCCGACGGTAAGAAGGCGCCCCGCGGCTGACGCCCGGGTATGAAGTCCATGCCTGAAATCCGGGCCTGGGACTTCTATTGGTCGTTGCGGGTTCCGAAGACGATTTCGTCCCAGCTCGGAACGCTGGACCGCTTCGGCTTGGCCGGCTGGCGCTCCGGCTGCTCGGTGCCGCCGTCGGTACGGGGAGCGGCGTGGGACTCGCGGTGCTGACGCCGGGACGTTCCGCCGCCGATCAATTCATCCAGGCCCGGGCTTGCCGTCGGGCCGCTCTTACTGGCCGGGCGCAGTTGCGAGGCCGCGATGGTGACTTCCCGGGTCTCGGTGCTGACGCCGTCGTGCAGTTTCAGGGCATCGTCCTCCTCCTGGAGGCGCGGTGCGAGGGTCAGCCGCGAGAGCATCGACGGCCGGCCATCGCGCCGTCGGGTGAAGGGGTCGGTTTCCGCCGGGGTGGCCGCCTCCACTGCCGGAACCTCCGGCAGCCCTGGGTTGATTGCGGCCGGGTCGGTTTCGGCAGAGACGGGAGCGTTGTCCGCAGCGAATTCGGGGATGGAATCCGGTTCCGTCGCTTGCGGGCCCTCGGGCGCCTCGGGCGCCTCTGCCGGCCGGGGGTGGGCCGCGGGGACACCGTTGGTCAGGAGCGTGGCAAGGGCGTCGTCCGCGTCCTCGTCTACCCCGATCCGATGGCCGCGGCGGGAACGCAGCATGTCCAGCAGCCCGTCGGCGTCCTGTTCCTGGTGGATCCTGTCCTGCTGAAGCAGCATCTGGTGAATAATGCTGTGCTGGCCGGTCGCTGTGCGGGCCGCGGCCTCGGCATCGGTTTCAAAGTCGAAGGGCCGGTCGGAGACGGCCGTGAGGCGCCGCGTCGGAACGGGGCCTTCGAGCGGCTCCAGTTCGCTCAGCTGCTGGGCCCAGCGGTTGGCGTTTTGCAGGGTCTTCCGGGCGGGATGAAAGGTCCACAGGGCCGGCGGTTCCTCGCCGATTCCGGCCGGCCCGCCGGGCTTGGGTTCGAAGCGGGCCACCACGTTCCAGCTGCCGTCGGGACGGCGCCAGGAATCCCACTCCAGTGTTGAGGGTTCGACGCCGTAGGCCCTGAGGCGGTGCTCGACCATGTCGCTGAGCGACGCCGGGCTTTCACCGAACACAGACCGGTAGGCGTCGTGGCCCGGGGCGGGGGAGGCCACCTCCACCTTGCGGGCCTGCTGGGCGATGTATTCGCGTTCGGCCAGGACCGGGCCCTCATAGCGCTGGACTTTCTCCAGCGGAATTCCGGACAGTTCCGCCACTTCGGCGGCGGTGGCTCCGTTGCGAATCCTGGTTTGGATGTCGCGCGGAGACATGGCAATAGGAGGTGCGGCCGCGCTGGACGCGGTCTTCGCCGACATCCGGCTGGCTGCCACCCGTAGTGCTTCATCGATCGGCAGCTGGAACATCTCGCCGCCGGTGCCACTCAACAGGAGATGCTCTCCGTCGTCGTGGACACCTACAAGCCGTAGATCCTGCATACAAATCCTCCACCCTGGCATTACTAACAATCGAAACTCTGCCACCAGCGGGATGCATTTCGGGTTAGGACGGCAGGCGCGCCGTGATTTTCCGCGACTTTACGCCGGTTTTGGCCGGTCCGCGGGAAAGATCGTGGGGTGCAGACCGGCGGGCTCTGGCATTCGGGAGGCGCTTAAGCAAAAATGACCCGACACCGGGCACAAAAACCGCATGTCCGGCGTTACATCGGTGAACCGCTCCCGGAGCCCAGGGTTACCATCCCGGCGGGCCAGCCTGGAACGGCGAATCAATCGAACGAAATGCGGAGTGTGAGCAACAAATAATGGCGACTGATTACGATGCGCCGCGTAAGACCGAAGAAGACCTCAGTGAGGATTCGATTGAGGCTCTGAAGGCGCGGCGTACGGAGAAGCCTTCCGCCGTGGTGGATGAAGATGAGTCCGACCTTGCCGAAGGCTACGAACTTCCCGGCGCTGACTTGTCCGGGGAGGAACTGCTGGTTCGCGTCCTGCCCGCCCAGGCGGACGAATTCACGTGTGCCTCCTGCTTCCTCGTCCGCCACCGTTCGCAGATTGCCCGCGAAAAGGACGGCCTCAAGTACTGCAAGGATTGCGAGGGCTAGGCACGCGGCAGCCTTGGTCAGGATCCCGGATCCCGGACCTCGCGTTGAGGACGCGGGCGCGGTGAGGAACCGTGGAGGAGGCGGTGAGGAATTAGGCGTTGAGCGCGGCGATCAGTTGCTCGGGGTGGCGGGTGGAAGTGAGCCAGTACGGGGTGCGGTCCGAGGCGTCCTCGATCTGGATCCGGACCACCGGATCCACCCAGCCGCGGATACACAGGAACGCCAGCCCGTTGAGCCGCGTGCCCCGTTCCGCCGTCGCTTCCTTGCCCCGGAACGCCGTGGCCTTGCCCAGGAACCCGCGTTCAATCGTGGCCTTGCCCACCGTCAGAGTGGTCCTGGTGACGGTGATTGATGGCGTGGACAGCACCAGCAGCACGGAGATGACGACGAACAGCACGATCGCGGCGGTAATGCCGGCCCAGATGCTGATGGGCGCCAGCATGAGGATCCCTGCGCTGGAGAACAACGCCGACACCAGCCAGATCCAGAGGTTTGGCCAAAGCTTCTCGGCGTAAAGGACAGTGGAGTCGCTCGGGGCGTTCTTCGGGGCAGGCGCGGCTGCGCTGGATTCGGGCATAAGCACAGCTTTTCATCTTTCCCGGGCTATTTCATCTCGGCCTCAACCCGGCGCAAAACCGGCATCAACTCCGCGGGCGGCGTGCGCGGGCAGGCCGGCGGCGGCTAGGACGATGTTCCTTGCGGGCGTTAGAGTGAGGGACTGTGACTGAAGAAAACACCGCCGTCGCCAGTGCCGCATCGATGGCCAGCGACGCAGCCTACGGAACGCCCACCTTGACGGTACAGCTGAAAATGCTCGACGACGGGCTCGAGCCGCCGTCGTACGCGCACCCGGGCGACGCCGGCGCCGACCTTCGCGCCCGCGAGGACGTCGTCCTCGCACCGGGGGAACGACGGCTCGTCCCGACAGGCGTCTCGATTGCGCTCCCGGACGGTTTCGTTGCGCTGATCCACCCCCGGTCCGGCCTCGCCACGAAGCACGGACTCACCGTGGTGAACGCTCCCGGCACGGTGGACGCCGGCTACCGCGGGGAAATCGCGGTGACACTGCTCAATACTGACCGGGACGAGGCGATTGAGCTCCGCCGCGGCGATAGAATTGCACAGATGGTCATTCAGCGCGTGGAGTACGCCAGGTTCCTTCCGGTCGAGGAACTCGACGGCTCGGTCCGCGGCGGGGGAGGCTTCGGCTCCACCGGCGGTTTCGGCGGACCGGCCTGAGCGCAGGTCACGGCAAGGCCACGGGAGCCAATCGGGTTCTGCAGTGCCTGCGGTACTGCAGTCCCGCAGGCACTGCGGCACATAGACACTGAGACATATAGGTACTGAAGCAATAGGCATGACGGCAACACAGGCGCTGAGACATGATCAGCGATGCAGGGAATAAGGAGCCGGCCGCAGGGTAGCGGGCGGCCGCGCGGGCAGGTGCCAGGACGGCGCCGGGCGGCGGCACAGGATCACAACTGAAGGAGACACCCCATGGTTTTTGGGCGCGGCAGGAAAGCCAAACAGGAGCAGCCGACAGAGCCGGGCGAGGCCACGGAAGCTGCTATTGACGCCGCCGCGACGCCGGCCGGGAACGTTGCCGAAACCGCCGGCCGGGCCGCGACGGGCCCCCTCGACGTCTCTGAAATCGACGACCAGGACGGGTACGTGGACCTCGGTGCGCTGCTGATCGCACCCCGCGAGGGCCTCCAGCTCCGCCTGGAAGTTGAAGAGGCGAGCCAGCGCGTCGTCGCCGTCACCATGGATCTGGAGGGCTCGAGCCTTCAGCTGCAGGCCTTCGCCGCCCCCCGCTCCGAGGGCCTGTGGGATGAAATCCGTGAGCAGATCGGCCAGTCGGTCGGCAGCCAGGGCGGCCAGGTCGAGGAGGTCGAGGGCAGCTTCGGCACCGAGCTCGTGGCGAAGCTTCCCGCAGGCGGTGCGGACGGCAGCCAGGGGTACCGCGTGGCGCGCTTCATCGGCGTCGATGGGCCGCGCTGGTTCCTGCGCGGAGTCTTCGGCGGCGAGGCGGCACTCGACCGCGACGCCGCGGCCGGGCTGGAAGGGCTATTCCGGAAGATCGTCGTGGTTCGCGGCGAGAACCCCATGCCGCCGCGTGATTTGCTGCAGCTGCGCCTGCCCAAGGACACCGCGGCTGCACCGTCGCCGCAGCCGGCCCCCGACTTCGAACAGCCCGAACGCGGACCGGAGATAACCCAGATTGGCTGATGCCGCCGGCAGGAAAGCCACCGCCACCATGTCCGTCCGGGACTTGCCGGACCGCGGGCGGGTGCTGTGCCACGGCTTCATCGAGTCCGTCACGTACGTGCCCGCCAACCAGGTGGCATCCTTCATTGCGATCCTGATCGATCACGACACGCCCGCGCCCGTCACCCGCTTCCCGGGTCTGGGTGCCAAAGCCGGCCCCGGTGCCGGAGCGACCAGCAGCCTGCCGGCCAACGGGGTATCCACACACCGGGTGCGCCCCGGCGCCCAGCGCCAGCGGCCGGCCGGACCCAAGGAGCGGCTGCGCGTCGTATGGCTGGGCCGGCGCCGGATCCCCGGTGTCGACGCCGGAACAGAGCTCCGGCTCGAGGGCATGGTCACCATGCGCGACGGGCTGCCCACGATCTTCAATCCCCGCTACGAAATACTCTCCCGCCAGGAGGAGCAATGACCCTGCCCGAACACCCCGAGCGGGCCCCCCAGCGGGAAGACACGGACACCGGCCAGCAGGAGCCGGGGGAAACAGTGGACGGCAGCCCGGACATTTCCGCACCCGCAGCTTCCCAGCCCACCGCCACCCAGCCCGTGACTTCGCAGCCCACCGTCGCCCAGCTTGCCGGGGACTATGCGGCCAAGGCCGGCCTGCACCGGTCGAGCAACGGCAACATCGACGTGCTTAAAAGCGCCGGCGGCATCCAGGGCATCGCCGAGAGCATCCTGCCGGGCCTGGTCTTCCTGATTGCCTTCACCATCGACCGGGAAAACCCGGCCATGGCCGTCACGGCCTCCCTGGCGGTGGCCGCCGCCTTCACCGTCGCACGGCTTCTCCAGCGCAAACCGCTGACGCAGGCGCTGGCGGGCTTCATCGGCGTCGGTCTCTCCGCCTGGCTGGCCACCTCGACCGGCAAGGCGGAGAACTTCTACGTCCTGGGGTTCTTCACCAACCTCGGCTACATCCTGGCCATGTCCATTTCCGTGTTCGTGCGCTGGCCGATCGCCGGCTTGCTCTTCGGCTTCATCCGCAACGAGGGCCTGGAATGGCGCAAGGACCCGAAACGGGTCAGGGCGTACAGCATTGGCACCTGGGTGATAGTTGCCGTGCTGGTCCTGCGGCTCGTAGTGCAGGTTCCGCTGTACTTCATGGGGGAGCAGGGCCTCGCCGCCCTCGCCACCACCAGGCTCCTCATGGGCGCCCCGCTGTACATCCTCGGCATCTGGATTGCCTGGCTGATCACCCGGCCGGCCCCGGTGCCCGCCGCGGCCAAAGAGGTCAACTGACCTGATGCGCTATCAATAATGGCCGTTCCCAAGCCTTGGGAACGGCCATTACTGATAGCGCATCTTTAGTTCAAAACGGGTCAGCCGTCGAAGCCGTCGTCCCCGGCCGGCTGGGTGCCGTGGCCATGCTGGTCCGAGGTCACCGGGTGCTGATCTTCGAGCGGGGATTCGGGGGCCAGCAGGGCGCGGAGGTCGTCCTCGGCCGCGATCGTGGTGACAAAGAACAGTTCGTCGCCGCCGTCGATCACGTCGTCGCGGCTCGGTGTGATGGGCGCCTGGTCCCGCAGGATCGCGACGAGCGTGGAGTCCTCGGGCCACTGGACATCGCCCACGGTCAGCCCGATCACGTGCGAGTCGTGCGGGACCGTGAACTCCACCAGTGAAGACACCCCGGTCTGCAGCGTCAGCAGCCGGACCAGGTCACCGATCTCCACCGCCTCCTCCACCAGGGCGGTCATGAGCTGCGGGGTGTTGACCGCGACGTCGACGCCCCACGAATCGTCGAACATCCAGTCGTTCTTGGGGTTGTTGACCCGGCCGACGGTACGCCCGACGCCGAATTCCGTCTTGGCCAGCAGCGAGACCACCAGGTTGACCTTGTCGTCACCGGTGGCGGAGACCACGACGTCGGCGTCCTCGAGTTTGGCGTCCTGCAGCGTGCTCAGCTCGCAGGCATCACCCACCAGCCAGTGGGCGCCGCGCAGCCCGCTCCGGCCGATGACCTCCGGCTTCTCGTCGATCAGCAGGATTTCGTGCTTGTGGGCCAACAGCTCGCGGGCGATCGAGGAACCGACGCTTCCGGCACCGACGATGACGACTTTCACTTAAGACTCCTTGGCGGGGGATTTGGCGAGAATGTGGCCGATCTCGGAGCTCCGGTCCACGTTCAGCATGGCGTGGACAGTGTCGCCGTCCTGATAGGACGTGGCGGCAGCGGGCAGCATGCCCTCGCCGAACCGGGTCAGATACGCGATCCGGATACCGGCCGCCTTCTCGATCGACGAGATCGGGTGCCCGATCCAGTCGGGGTTGAGGTCAACCTCGGCGAGGACCAGCCGGCCCGAGGGCTCCCGGAAGTCGCCGGCAATGTGCTGTTCGGGCAGGATCCGGCGCAGCACCTGGTCGGCGCTCCAGCGGACCGCGGCGACCGTGGGAATGCCGAGGCGCTGGTAGATTTCGGCCCGGCCCGGGTCATAGATCCTGGCCACCACATGGGGAACATGGAAAGTCTCCCGCGCCACCCGGGTGGCGAGAATGTTGGAGTTGTCACCGCTGGACACGGCCGCGAAGGCATAGGCTTCCTCGACGCCGGCCCGCTTCATCGTCTCGCGGTCAAACCCGACCCCCGTGACCTTCCGTCCGGAAAATCCTGTGCGGAGCCGCCGGAAGGCACGGTCATCCTGGTCGATGATGGCCACCGAATGCCCGGCGTCCTCGAGCGTGTGTGCCAGGGTTGCCCCGACACGGCCACAACCCATGATCACGAAGTGCGCCACATGGGCCTCCTCTTGGTTCTGCGTCTGATACTGCGTAAAACTCTACCGGCCACGCGGTGCAGGAAGGCCACGGCCACGGGGCGCCGGGCGGCGTCCTTGCGCACGCCGACTTCGCCGTCATGACATCGCGTCCGAATCAGACTAGTTTTGTGTGGTGCTGACAATTTTCAATGCCGTGAAGCGGGTGCTGGTAGGCAAGCCCTTCCGGAACGACCGTCTGGCCCACACGCTCTTGCCGAAGCGGATCGCGCTGCCCATTTTCGCCTCGGACGCGCTGTCCTCCGTGGCCTATGCGCCTGATGAAATCCTCCTGACCCTGGCCCTGGCCGGCGTGAGCGCCGTTGCCGTCGCGCCGTGGGTGGGCCTCGCCGTCATGGTGGTGCTCCTGACCGTCGTGGCCTCCTACCGCCAGAACGTCCACGCCTACCCCTCCGGCGGCGGCGACTACGAGATCGCCAACGTCAACCTCGGCAAGTTTGCCGGCCTGACCGTGGCCTCGGCGCTGCTGGTCGACTATGTGCTGACCGTGGCCGTGTCGATGTCCTCGGCCGCGACGTACCTGACCACCGCCGTGCCCTCGCTGCACGGACAGCAGGCGGCGATTGCCACGATCGGCGTCGTCATCCTGGCCCTCGTGAACCTGCGCGGCATCAAGGAGGCCGGCAGCGTCTTCGCCGTCCCGACCTACATCTTCATGGCCTCCATCCTGGGCATGACCGCCGTCGGCATCTTCCAGGCCTCGACCGGCCAGCTGGGGCAGGCGCCCTCGGCGGCGTTCGAGATCGTGCCGGAGCCGGGCTTCGACGAAGGGCTCGTCGGGCTGGCCGGCGCGTTCCTGCTGCTGCGGGCCTTCTCCTCCGGCGCGGCGGCCCTGACCGGCGTCGAGGCCATCAGCAACGGCGTGCCCAACTTCCAGAAACCCAAGAGCAAGAACGCGGCCACCACGCTGCTGCTGCTCGGCGTGATTGCCTCGGCCATGCTCGCGGGCATCATCTACCTGGCCAACGCCACCAAGGTGCACATCGTGCAGGACCCGGCGACGGAATTCCTCGTGAACGGCCAACCGTTGGAGGAGGGCTACATCCAGAACCCGGCCATCAGCCAGATCGCGCAGACCGTTTTCGGCGAGGGCTCCATCCCGTTCTACATCGTGGTGGCTGCCACCGGCGTCATCCTCGTGTTCGCCTCCAACACGGCGTTCAACGGTTTTCCGGTGCTCGGCTCGATCCTGGCCCAGGACGGCTACCTGCCGCGCCAGCTGCGCACCCGTGGCGACCGGCTGGCCTTCAGCAACGGCGTCCTCGCACTGGCGGCAGGCGCCATCGTTCTGATCCTCGCCTTCAACGCCGATGTCACAAAGCTCATCCAGCTCTACATCGTGGGCGTCTTCATCTCCTTCACGATGAGCCAGCTGGGCATGATCCGGCACTGGGGCCGGGAGCTGAAACTGTCCAAGGACCCCGCCGTGCGACGGCGCATCATCAAGTCCCGGACCATCAATACGGTGGGCTTTTGCATGACCGCCCTGGTGCTGGTGATCGTCCTCATCACCAAGTTCTCGCAGGGCGCCTGGATCGCACTGCTGGCCATGTTCGTGCTCTTCCTGATCATGTGGAGCATCCGGGCGCACTATGACAACGTGGCCAAGGAACTCGCCGTGGACGAGGACTCCTCGCCGCGCGCCCTGCCCACGCGTGTGCACGCCGTGCTGCTCGTCTCGCACGTGCGCAAACCGGTTCTGCGCGCCCTCGCCTACGCCCGGGCCTCACGCCCGTCGCGGCTGGATGCGATCACGGTGGACATCAGTCCGGAGGAGACCGAGGCGACAGTTGCGGAGTGGGAGAAGCTCGAAATCCCGGTGCCGCTGACCGTCCTCGCCAGCCCGTTCCGTGAAACGGTGACCCCGATAATGGAGTACATCAAGAGCATGCGCAGGGATTCGCCCCGCGACCTGATCGTGGTCTACATCCCGGAGTACGTCGTGGGCAAATGGTGGGAGCAGCTGGTCCACAACCAGACCGCGCTGCGCATCAAGACCCGGCTGCACTTCGAGCCCGGCGTCATGGTGGCCAGTGTGCCGTGGCAGCTGAAATCGTCCGAAGAAGCCAAGAACCTGCAGGATATCCAATGACCCCCGACACCCGGACGCACACCCACACCGATCTCGTCGTCGACGTCGGACCCGTCGCCCACGGCGGGCACTGCGTGGCCCGGCATGAGGGACGCGTCATCTTCGTCCGCCACGGCATTCCCGGCGAGAAGGTCCGCGTCCGACTCACCGACGAAGGCCCGGCCGCGAAATTCTGGCGCGCCGATGTGGTGGAGGTCCTGGAGCCCTCCCCGGACCGGGTGCCGCATTTCTGGGACCTCGCCGATTCCGCGCGCTCCTGGTCGCACCGGCACCCGCCCGTCGGCGGCGCCGAACTCGGCCACATTTCGCTGGCGCGCCAGCGCAGCCTCAAGGCCGATGTCCTGGCCGAACAGCTCCAGCGGCTGGCCGGCGTCGAACTTCGCCCTGACGTCGAAGCCGTCGGCACGGCCGCCGGGGACGGCACGAGCGCCGGCAGGTCTGAGGGCGCAGGCACCGACGGCGCAGGGGAGTCAGCCGCGTCCGGCCTGGGCTGGCGCACGCGCGCCGGCTTCGCCGTGACGCCGGCCGGCAAGCTCGGCATGCACGCCCACCGCTCCGATGCCATCCTGCCCGTGCGTGACATGCCGCTGGCCGTGGCCGGCATCAACGCGCTCCGGCTCTGGGAAATCGACCTGCAGGGCATCGACCGCGTCGAGGTCGCCGCCCCGGCCAACGGCTCCCGGCCGCTGGTGCTGCTGGTGCCTGCTCCGGGCACCCGCTCAAAGCGGCTCGGCGGGATCCTGGCGCAACTGCCCGACGACGTCTCGGTGGCCAGCCTGGACCCGGCCACCGGCGAGGTGCTCCAGTTGCGCGGCCGCACCTATGTCCAGGAGTCTGCCGCGGGTCACGACTACCGGGTTACCGGCGACGGCTTCTGGCAGATCCACCGGGATGCCCCGGAGACGCTCGTCGGCGCCGTTACCGGCTTCCTGCACGACGGCGGCTTCCTGGCGCCTGGCTCGGTGGTGGCGGACCTGTACGCCGGGGCCGGGCTGTTCACGGCACCGCTGGCCGATGCCGTGGGCGTGACCGGATCCGTGCTCTCGGTCGAGGGAGCGCCCGGAACAAGCCGTGATGCCCGCAAGAACTTGCACGACGCCGCCCAGGTGGAGATCGTCCAGGGCCGCGTGGAGCGGGTGCTGCGGCAGAAACCCCGCAACTTCGACGCCCTGATCCTGGACCCGCCGCGTGCCGGTGCCGGCAAGGCGGTAGTCAAGCAGCTGATCGACGCCGGTCCCCGGGCCGTCGCCTACGTCTCCTGCGATCCGGCGTCGTTCGCCCGCGACCTCGGCTACTTCCGGCAGGGCGGCTGGGGCATGGCCGGGCTGCGTGCCTTCGACCTGTACCCGCACACCCACCACATGGAGACTGTGGCGTTACTGACTCCCCAACCGTGATGCCACTAGGATGGGCGTAGTAGTCCGTCGTCGCGCTCCATCACTACTGGCGTTTTAACGGCCGTTCCCTGCGTTTCTTACCTGCATTGCGTACCTTGATGTACTGATGCCTGTATTAGTTAGGTCGACYTAACTAGCAAGGGTCCAGCGGCGCGGCAAAGATGAAACTGTTGCGAGAGGAGTCCTGCGATGAGCATTGTGGACAGCTTCGGTTCAAAAGGCAAACTTAATGTAGCCGGAACCGAATACGAAATTTTCCGGTTGAACTCCGTCGAAGGTGCAGAAAACCTTCCGTTCAGCCTCAAGGTATTGCTTGAAAACCTGTTGAGGACCGAGGACGGTGCCAACATCACGGCCGACCACGTCCGTGCGCTGGCAGGCTGGGATCCCAGCGCCGAGCCCGACACCGAGATCCAGTTCACGCCGGCGCGCGTGATCATGCAGGACTTCACCGGCGTGCCGTGCGTCGTTGACCTCGCCACCATGCGTGAGGCCGTCAAGGAGCTCGGCGGAGACCCGAAGCGGGTCAACCCGCTGGCGCCGGCCGAAATGGTCATTGACCACTCGGTCCAGATTGACGCCTTCGGCAACTCCGGCGCGCTGGAGCGCAACATGGAGATCGAATACCAGCGCAACGGTGAGCGTTACCAGTTCCTGCGCTGGGGCCAGACTGCATTTGACGATTTCAAGGTCGTCCCGCCGGGAACCGGCATTGTGCACCAGGTCAACATCGAGTACTTGGCCCGCACGGTCATGACCCGCGAAATTGACGGCGTCGTTCGCGCTTACCCGGACACCTGCGTCGGTACCGACTCGCACACCACCATGGTCAACGGCCTGGGCGTGCTGGGCTGGGGCGTTGGCGGCATCGAGGCCGAGGCCGCCATGCTTGGCCAGCCCGTCTCCATGCTCATCCCGCGCGTCGTGGGCTTCAAGCTCACCGGCTCCATCCCGGCCGGCGCCACGGCCACCGACGTCGTCCTGACCATCACCGAGCAGCTGCGCCAGCACGGTGTGGTCGGCAAGTTCGTCGAGTTCTACGGTGAAGGCGTCGCGGCTGTGCCGCTGGCCAACCGTGCAACGATCGGCAACATGAGCCCGGAGTTCGGCTCCACCGCCGCGATGTTCCCGATCGACGACGTCACCCTCGACTACCTGCGCCTCACCGGCCGGTCCGACGAGAACGTCGCCCTCGTGGAGTCGTACGCGAAGGAACAGGGCCTCTGGCACGACCCCTCCCGCGAGATCAAGTTCTCCGAGTACCTCGAGCTGGACCTGTCCACGGTTGTTCCGTCGATCTCCGGCCCGAAGCGCCCGCAGGACCGCATCATCCTCACCGAGTCCAAGGCCCAGTTCCGCGAGGACCTGCGCAACTACGTGAAGGAAGACCTGGCCGACGGAAGCCTGGACGAAGCGATCGACGAAAGCTTCCCGGCTTCGGACTCGCCCTCGTTCACCGCGTCCGCGTCGCACGTGAGCGACGTGGCCCCGCACGCACACGGCCCGAAGTCGAACGGCCGCCCGTCCAACAAGGTCAGCGTCAAGACCGCGGACGGACGCGAGTTCGAGCTCGACCATGGCGCAGTGTCGATCGCCTCGATCACCTCCTGCACCAACACGTCCAACCCGTCCGTGATGCTGGCCGCCGCACTGCTGGCCCGCAACGCCGTCGACAAGGGCCTGACGTCCAAGCCGTGGGTCAAGACCTCCGTGGCTCCCGGTTCCAAGGTGGTCACCGACTACTACAACAAGTCGGGCCTGACCCCGTACCTGGAGAAGCTCGGCTTCTACATCGTGGGCTACGGCTGCGCCACCTGCATCGGCAACTCCGGTCCGCTCGACGCCGAGATCTCCGAGGCGATCCAGGCCAACGACCTCTCCGTCACCGCCGTGCTGTCCGGCAACCGTAACTTCGAAGGCCGGATCAACCCGGACGTGAAGATGAACTACCTGGCCTCCCCGCCGCTGGTCATCGCCTACGCCCTGGCCGGTTCCATGGACTTCGACTTCGACAACGACGCCCTGGGCCAGGACGAGGCCGGCAACGACGTCTTCCTGAAGGACATCTGGCCGAACCCGGTCGAGGTCCAGCAGGTCATCGATTCCTCGATCGACAAGGAAATGTTCGCCCGCGGCTACGAAGGCGTCTTTGACGGCGACGATCGCTGGAAGGCGCTCGACACCCCCGCCGGCGACACCTTCGCCTGGGACGAGAAGTCCACGTACGTCCGCAAGCCCCCGTACTTCGAGGGCATGAAGGCCCAGCCGGAGCCGGTCCAGGACATCACCGGTGCGCGCGTGCTGCTCAAGCTCGGCGACTCCGTCACCACGGACCACATCTCCCCGGCCGGTTCCTTCAAGTCGGACACCCCCGCCGGCCAGTACCTGCTGGCCAACGGTGTGGAGCGCAAGGACTTCAACTCCTACGGCTCACGCCGTGGCAACCACGAGGTCATGATCCGCGGCACGTTCGCGAACATCCGCATCAAGAACCAGCTCCTGGACGGCGTGGAGGGCGGCTTCACCCGCGACTTCAGCCAGGCCGACGGCCCGCAGGCCTACGTCTACGACGCCGCGCAGAACTACCAGGCAGCCGGCACCGCGCTGGTGGTCCTGGCAGGCAAGGAGTACGGCTCCGGTTCGTCCCGCGACTGGGCCGCCAAGGGCACGGCGCTCCTGGGCGTCAAGGCCGTCGTGGCCGAGAGCTACGAGCGCATCCACCGCTCCAACCTGATCGGCATGGGTGTCCTGCCGCTGCAGTACCCGGCCGGCCAGAACGCTGCCAGCCTGGGCCTGACCGGCACGGAAACCTTCGCAGTTGAGGGCGTAACCGCCCTGAACGAGGGCACCACGCCGAAGACCCTCAAGGTCACGGCCACAGCCGAAGACGGTTCCGTCACGTCCTTCGACGCCGTGCTGCGCATCGATACTCCGGGCGAGGCGGACTACTACCGCAACGGCGGGATCCTGCAGTACGTCCTGCGCCAGATCTCCGCGCACTAGGCGGAGCTGCCGGGCAGGTCCGGTAACGCATGCAAAGGCCCCGGCCGGTCASTGACCGGCCGGGGCCTTTGCGTTCCCCGATTCAGGAACGGGATCAGGGGGCTCGATCAGGAACGCAATCAGGGGCGGGCGCCGGCGCGGGCGTCCGGCGCGGCGCCCCGCCCGGAGGCGTTAGAGTTAAAAGGCATGTCTACCACCCGAAGGAGGGGCCGTTGGGAATCTTGGACACCATCCGGAATCCGCAGGACCTGAGTAAGTTGTCCGGGGCGCAGCTGGATCAGCTGGCAGCCGAGGTCAGGGATTTCCTGATCGGCAACGTCTCCCGGACGGGAGGGCACCTGGGCCCGAACCTCGGCGTCGTCGAGCTCACCATCGCGGTGCACCGGATCTTCGATTCCCCCCGCGACAGCATCGTCTTCGACACCGGTCACCAGTCCTACGTGCACAAGCTCCTCACCGGACGGCAGGATTTCAGCACCCTACGCCAGCAGGGCGGCCTGTCCGGCTACCCCGACCGCGGCGAATCCGAGCACGACATCGTCGAAAGCTCGCACGCGTCCTCCTCGCTGTCCTGGGCCGACGGCATCTCCCGCGCCCGGCAGTTGACCGGCGACGGCGACCGCTTCGTCGTCGCAGTGGTGGGCGACGGTGCCCTGACCGGCGGCATGGCCTGGGAGGCCATCAACAACATCGCGGCGGACAAGAAGCGCCGCGTCGTGATTGTGGTCAACGACAACGGCCGCTCCTACGCCGCAACGGTCGGCGGGTTCGCCGACTACCTCGCGTCCCTGCGCCCCACGATCGATTCCCTCCGCGCCGCCCCCTCCTATGAAGGCACGCTCGAGTGGTGGAAGCGCAGGCTGCAGAATGGCGGCCCCGCGGGCCAGTTCACCTACAAGAGCCTGCACGCCATGAAGAAGGGCCTCAAGGACTGGTGGGCCCCGCAGGGCATGTTCGAGGACCTCGGCATGAAGTACATCGGTCCCGTCGACGGCCACGACCTCCAGGCCATGGAAAACGCGCTCTCCACCGCCAAGAACTACGCCGGCCCCGTGATCGTGCACGCCATGACCGAAAAGGGCCACGGCTACGCCCCGGCCCGCGCCCATGAAGCGGACCAGTTCCATGCCGTCGGGATCATCGATCCGGAGACTGGCGCACCCACCGAAGCCGGCGGCGCCAAGTCCTGGACCGCCGTGTTCGCCGACGAGATCGCCGACATCGCCGACGAACGCCACGACATCGTCGGGATCACCGGCGCCATGCTGATTCCGGTTGGACTGCACAAGTTCGCCGCCCGGCACCCGGAGCGCGTGTTCGACGTCGGCATCGCCGAGCAGCACGCCCTCACCTCGGCTGCCGGCATGGCGTTCGGGGGACTGCACCCGGTGGTCGCGGTCTACGCGACGTTCCTGAACCGGGCCTTCGACCAGTTGCTGATGGATGTGGCCCTGCACAAAGCCGGCGTCACGATCGTCCTGGACCGGGCCGGCGTCACCGGACCCGACGGTGCGAGCCACCACGGCATGTGGGACATGGCAATGGTCCAGATCGTCCCCGGGCTGCACCTGGCGGCCCCGCGCGACGCCACCCGGCTGCGGGAGGAACTGCGCGAGGCCGTGGCCGTCGAAGACGCCCCCAGCGTGATCCGCTACTCCAAGGGCAGCGTCGGCGCCGAGGTCGAGGCGGTCGAACGCCTGGACGACGGCGTGGACGTGCTGGCCCGCCGGCCCGCGGGCTCCAGCGAGAACGACGTCCTGATCGTCAGCGTGGGCGCTATGTCTGAACTTGCCCTGGACGTCTCCAACCGGCTCGGTGCCCAGGGCATCAGCTCCACTGTGGTGGATCCCCGCTGGGTCCTCCCGGTCCGGCGGTCCATCATCGATCTCGCCGCACGCCACCGCCTGGTCATTTGCATCGAGGACGGTGTGCGGGCCGGCGGCGTCGGCTCCCGGATCCGCCAGGAGATGCGTGCCGCGGGCGTGGACACCGCCCTCAACGAGGTCGGCCTGCCGGTCGAGTTCCTCGATCACGGCACCCGCAACCAGGTGCTCGAACGCGTGGGCCTGACCGCCCAGCAGATCACGCACGACGTCGTCGCCCAGGTCCTGGGCACGAAGGTGCCGTTTGCGCGCCCCTTGCCCGGCCAGGAACACCCCAGCACCGGCAGTCTGCCGCTGCTGTAGCCAGCACATCCGTTGAGCACTACCCGAACGGCGCCACTGAATCCGGCGCCGGACGGCCAAGGAAGGAACTGGCATATGAGTGGAATTATCAGGGTTTACAAACGTGACGAAGAGGGCACCCTGCATTTTAGGGAGGGCTGGTTTGATGAGGACTACAGCCAGTTCGTGATGAACCACGGCGTCGTCGGACACCAGAGCAAGACCGACGAGACCGACGTCGCGGACGCCGAGGCCGCGGAGCGCCTCATGGACGCATTCGCGGTGCAGTGCGCCGAGGACGGTTACGCCGAAATTCCGGTGGAGGAGCAGTCCTGGGTAGTGGCCCAGTACGCGCTGAAGACCAAAGAGGGGACCAGCCGCGACCGGTACCTCGAGGAAAAAGCCAAAGACGCGCTGATCAGCCACCTGGCCTGGCGTGGCCTGGGGATCGTGGACCGCAGCGAATTTTCCGACGCCCGGCTCAATATCTTCTGCCTCACTCCGGACGTCAATAAGACGGTCAACGCCATCAAGGTCTGCATCCGCGGTGAAGACCTCGACTTCACCAAACTGAGCATTGGCGCCGCGCCGTTTGGCGAGGATACTTTCAAGCTCAAGCACTCGCCGAAACCGGCGAACAGCTTCACGCTTTAGGCAGCACGGGCAAGGAGCCGGACACGGCTCACACCAGTTTGGGGGCACGGACTGAAAGGCAACGCAATGACGCGCAAACCCTCGAAACCAGGCAGTACTCCACTCCCCGCAGGACTGGCGGCGCCCGCGCGCAAGTCCCTCGCACACGCGGGGGTCGAAACCCTCGAAAACATCGTGCAGCTTGGCCAGCGCCGGCTTGCCGGGATGCCTGGGGTCTGCCCGCGCACGCTCGCGCAACTCCAGGACGCCATGGACGAGCACGGGCTGGAGCTGCCAGCAGGTTAGCGCCGGTGCCGCTCCGCCGGCCGCCGCGGCCTTGGCCCGGCCGCCCGCCGGGGCGATATAGGCTAAATCCATGACTGAATACCGCCGCGTTGGAAATTCCGGACTGTCCGTCTCTGTCGTGGGACTTGGCTGCAACAACCTGGGCCGTCCCGGAACCGTGACTGAATCGCAGGAAGGCACCGACGCCGTCGTGCATGCGGCGCTCGACGCCGGGATCAATTTCTTTGACGTCGCGGACGCCTACGGCCGCGAGCCCGGCCTCAGCGAGTCAATGCTCGGCAAGGCCCTAGGTGCCCGCAGGGACGACGCCGTCATCGGCACGAAATTCGGCATGGACATGCGCGGCGCCAACGGCGAGGACTTCGGCGCACGCGGATCCCGCCGCTACATCATCAAGGCGGCGGAAGCCTCGCTGCGCCGGCTCGGCACGGACTGGATCGACCTCTACCAGTTCCACACCCCGGACCCGCTCACGCCCATCGACGAGACGCTGTCGGCGCTCGAAGACCTCATCACGAGCGGCAAGGTCCGCTACATCGGCCACTCCAACCGGGCCGGCTGGCAGATCGCCGAGGCCGAGTACGTGGCGCGTGCCCGCGGGGGAGCCCGCTTCATCTCCAGCCAGAACCACTACAACCTGCTGGACCGGCGCGCCGAGCTCGAGGTGACCCCGGCGGCGGAGGCCTACGGCCTGGGCGTCCTTCCGTACTTCCCGCTCGCCAACGGCCTGCTCACCGGCAAATACTCGGCCGGCCGGGCCCCGGAGGGAACCCGGCTCAGCCACACCCGCACCAACCTGGTCCACGACGCCGACTGGGAACAGCTGGATGCCTTCGGCAAGTTCGCCGCCGCACGCGGGCTCAACGAAGTCCAGGTGGCCTTCTCGTGGCTTGCCGCCCAGCCGTCCGTCAGCAGCGTCATCGCCGGCGCCACCACGCCGGAGCAGGTGCGCCAGAATGCCGCCGCCGTGGCCTGGATACCCAGCCATGCCGACCTCGCCGAGCTGGATGACCTCTTCCCGCGCACGCCCAAGGTGGCACTGTTCTGAACGGTTCGGATCTGAACACCTCCGCGGCCGGCCCTGCCGTCACGCATTCGATCCTGATGGACGTCGACACCGGGATCGACGACGCCCTGGCCATCGTCTACTTGCTGTCCCGGCCCGAGGTCCACGTCCAGGCAATTACGTGCACCGCCGGGAACGTCGGGGCCCGGCAGGTGGCGCTGAACAGCCTGGCCCTGCTGGAGCTGTGCGGCCGCGAGGGCATTGAGGTGGCCATCGGCGCCGAGGTCCCGCTGGAGATCCCGCTGATCACCACCGAGGAGACCCACGGGCCGCAGGGGATCGGCTACGCCGAGCTGCCGCCGCCGCACCAGCAGATCTCGGCGCGGCACGCCGTCGACGTCTGGGTGGAGGAGGTGCGGGCGCACCCCGGGGAGATCACCGGGCTGATCACCGGCCCGCTGACCAATTTCGCCCTTGCCCTGCGCCGGGAGCCGGAGCTTCCCCGGCTGCTCAAGGGACTCGTGATCATGGGCGGAAGCTTCTACTACCAAGGCAACACCACCCCGACGGCCGAATGGAACACCTCCGTGGACCCGCATGCCGCCAAGGAAGTGTTTGCCGCCTACCGGGGCCTGCCCGAGGACAAGCTGCCGATCCTGTGCGCCCTGGAAATGACCGAGCGGATCGAGATGCACCCGGAGCACCTGCGCGGCCTCGGCGAGGCCGCCGGCGCGCCGGAGCCTGAACTCGTCCTGCCTGAGCAGCCCGAAGGCCAGCGCAGCCGCTCCGGCAACCCCCTCGTCGCGTGCCTGTCCGATGCCCTGCGGTTCTACATGGAATTCCACCGGCTCTACGACCAGGGCTATGTGGCGCACGTGCACGACGCCTTCGCGGCCTGCGCTGCCGCAGGACGCACACCGTTCGCCACCCGGCTGGCCACGGTCGACGTCGAGACGGATTCCCCGCTGCTGATCGGCACGACAGTGGCCGACTTCCGCGGGCTCTGGGGGCTGGCACCGAACGCCAGGATTGTCTCCGACAACAACCCCGGGCACTGCTTCGACGAACTAATTTCCTCGGTCGGCGCCCTCGCGCGCGCCGTGGGCCACCGGTCACCGACGGGCTGAGGCTGGGCATCTTTGTTGGGTCAACGCGGGGAGTTCCCGGGCGGGTGTCCGGATCGCTAGGATGGTAGCTGCGCCGAGGTGACATGAGGCGGAACTTGTTGCACCCAGCCAAAGGAACACCCGCCATGTCACAGCCAGCCCTCACCATCACTGCCCCTGGACAGGCGGCCGGCCGCAGGCGCCGCCTGCTCGAAATCGCCGGCGCCGCCGCGATCGCCGCCACGTACATCTTCCTGGTGCTGACCCAGCCCGCGGACATTGCCAACGGCCCGGCCAGTTTCTCGGCGCTGGTTGCTCTCGGCGGCTTCCTGCTCGGCGCTGTGCTGCTGATTGTGGCCGTCCTGCCGGCTCTACCCACTTCCACCGTGGTCCTCATCCCGGTGGCGCTCGTCCTGAACGTGGTGCTCGGACAGCTGATGGGCAGCACGGGACTGCCGTTCTACATCGACGCGATCGGCACCGTCCTGATCGCCGTTCTCGCCGGGCCCGCGGCCGGCGCCGCCACGGGCGCGCTGAGCAGCATCGTCTGGTCCTTCTTCAACCCCACCGTCCTGCCCTTCGCCGCCGGTGCCGCCCTCATCGGCTTCCTCGCAGGCATGGCCGCCCGCGGCGGCCTGTTCCGCCGCTTCTACTTCGCCCCGGTGGCCGGCTTCCTCACCGGCATCCTGGCCGGCGTCGTCTCCGCCCCGATCGCCGCGTTCGTCTTTGGCGGCACGTCCGGGCTGGGCACCGGGGCGATCGTCAGCGCCTTCCGCGCCATGGGGGACACTCTGCTGGCCGCCATCACCAAGCAGGCACTGATTTCCGACCCCATGGACAAGGCCATCGTCTTCACGATCGCGGCGCTGCTCGCCTACGCCCTGCCCCGCCGCACCACCTTCCAGTTCCCCTTCGTCCGGCGCTACCGGGTGCTCGCCGGCAAGGCCCCCTCAGCGCCCGACGCCTGAGTCCTGCCGCCATGTGACACCCTGACACTCTGACTATGACAACGCGTCTCCACCCCTTCACCACGCTGACCGCCGCCGCCAGCGCCGCCGTCGTCACGACGGCGGCTGCGTACTGGCCGCTGTCGGTCGGCGTGGCACTCGCCGCGGTGTTCCTCGCCGTGCGTCGTGGAGTGGCGGGGCGCGTCCTGCCTGCCGCGGCGGTGATCCTGACACCTCTGTGCCTGTCCCTGCTGGTGCTGCACGGACTCTTCTTCCCTGAAGGCCAGACCGTGCTGGCCCAGTGGGGCCCGGCCCGGGTCACGGCCGAGGGCCTGGGCTTCGCGCTGGAGCTCGGAACGCGGACCAGCGCCTGCGTCCTGGTATTCCTGCTCTTTTCCTTCACCGTCAGCGTCCCGGACCTCGTCTCCGCCCTCGCCGGACGCAGGATCCCGCCGCAGTTCGGCTTCGTCCTGGCCTCCACGCTCACCCTCCTGCCGGCCGTCGCGGGCCGCCTGGACCGGATCCGGCAGGCCCAGGAAACGCGCGGGATGGTGGTCCGGCGCGGCCTGCCGTCCCGCCTCGGCACCCTCCGCCTGCAGATGGTGCCGCTGGTCCTGGCCCTGATCGACGACGCCGGCAGCCGTGCCCAGGCGCTCGACGCCCGTGGTTTCGGCAGCCCGGGACCCCGCACCAGCTACCGCGAAGTCGCCGACCCGCCCGCCCAGCGGCGCTTCCGGGTTGCCGCACTGGTGCTCACAGCAGCAGCGGTCGCCGCGCGGATTGTGGTCTCCTGGCCCGGCGGAGTGGCGTCGTGACGGCCGCCACGCGAACTGCGCTGCAGATCCGGATCGAGGCGTTCACGTTCCACGGCGAAGACACCCCGGTGCTCAGAGATGCCGCAATCTCGGTCACGCCCGGCTCCCTGACCGCTGTCCTGGGCGGTTCCGGGAGCGGAAAATCCACGCTGGGCAAACTGCTGGCCGGCTGGCTCCGGGCCGGTCACGCCGGACAATTCCGCGGCCGGCTGGAACTCGGCGATACCGTGCTGGAATTTCGCGGCGTGCCCGACGATCCCCGGATCAACCCCGCCGAGTGGTCGCGCCGGGTGGCCTTCGTCCCGCAGGACGCCGCCGCGATGCTCTCCTCGGTGCGCGCCACAGTCGCGGAGGAACTGGCCCTCGGGCTGGAAAACCGCGCGACGGCCCGGGAGGACATGCACCGCGCGGTGGCACGCACCGCCGCCCGCACGGGACTCGCAGGCCTGCTGGACCGGGACCCGGCCACGCTCTCCGGAGGGGAGCTGCGCAGGCTGGCCGTGGGCTGCGCCGTCATCGCGGACCCGGACGTGCTCATCCTGGACGAGCCGCTGGCATCGCTGGACGCGGCCGGAGCGGCACAAGTTGAGGATCTGGTCCGCGGCCTCCGCGGCACCGGGACCGGCGTCGTCCTGCTGAGCCAGGCGGCGGACCGGCTCGCCGGGGAAGCCACGCACTGGACGGTTCTTGACGGCCAAACGGGGCTCGACGGCGGGACGGTCACCGCCGCGGGAACGCCGGCGCAGCTGGCCGGCTCGGGGGAGCTGGAGCGCGCCGGTGTGATTGGCATACACGGGCCCAGCACTGTCGGGGCCGGTGTCGCTGAGTCCGGCGGTGTCGGAGCCCGCCGTACCGGCCCGGTGCCTGCCGCGGCGACCGAGGCGGGGCCGCCGTCGCTGGAACTGCGCGGGGTAGGGTTCGGCTACGGCCAGGATCAGCGGCGGCGAAGCACCGGTGCGCAGGCCCCGGTCCTTCGGGACGTGGACTTCGCCGTGCGCCCGGGCGAGATCGTCGCCGTGACCGGGCCCAACGGCGCCGGCAAGTCGACGCTGCTGCGCCACTTCAACGGACTGCTCCGGCCCACGGTGGGGGAGGTGCTGGTCTGCGGGCGCAGCATTGCCGGCGTGCCGGTGGGAACAGTCGCGGCCTCAATGGGCCTGTTGTTCCAGCACCCCGGGGATCAGCTGTTCGAACGGACTGTCCTGCGGGAAGCCGCGTTCGGACTGCGGCCGCTGTTCGGGAAAGCCGAAGCCGAGGGTAAGGCCCGGGCGGCCCTGGCCGCAGTGGGACTGTCCGGTACCGAGGCGGCCCATCCGGCCGAACTGTCTGCGTCCCAGCAACGGCTGCTCGCCCTGGCCACGGTCCTGGCCCGCGAACCGGCAGTGCTGGCCCTGGACGAGCCCACTGTGGGGCTGGACCGGCACGGCCTCGAGGCGCTGCAGGGCGCCGTCGACCGCGCCGCCGCACGGGGCGCCGCCGTCGTCATGGTCACCCATGACCTAAGTTACGCACGGCTGAACGCGCACCGCGTCCTGGAACTCACGGACGGCCGGCTGCGCGGGATCTGACTCCCGTTCCCGCTACGCCCGGTTCCGCTACTCCCGTTCTAGGGATCGATCGCTGCAGACGCTGTCCACAAGGTCAGCCAGCTCATCGACGCCGCGGGAGGCCTGTATCGCGGTGCCGATCCGGCTGCTTGCGTCCCGGTAGGAGCTGTTGGACAGGACAGTGCGGACGGCCTTGGCGACGGCCTCGGGCGTCGCCCGGTTGGTGCGGAGGTTGATTCCGGTGCCGGACCAGGCCACCCGGGCGGATACTTCGGCCTTTTCCTCCGTCTGACCAGCCACGACGAGCGGCACCCCGTGCCGCAGCGCGAACTGCACCCCGCCGTATCCGCCGTTGGTGACCAGGACGTCGGTCCGGGGGAGCAGCTCGTCGTAGGGCAGATAGGAGGCGACGCGGACGTTGTCGGGCAGCGGGCCGGTGAGCGCGTCCACGGGGCGGCCGCCGGTGGTGACCACCACCAGGACGTCGTCCTGCGCCAGGCCTTCCATGGTGGGGCGGACCAAGTCATCAAAATCCCGGTTGGCGACGGTTCCCTGGGTGACATGGACAACGGGGCGGCCGGCGTTCAGTTCGGCCCACCACGCGGGAAGCTCGGGCCCGGGCGTCCCGCCCGCACTGCCCGTCGCGTCCGTGGTGCCTGTCCCGCCCGTCGTGCTCTTCCTGCCCTGGGACACCGGGCCCACAAAGTGGACCGTCCCGGGGAGGTCGGAGCGCGGGTATTCAAAGTCCGCAACGGTGAACTGGGCGATATGGTCCGCAGCGCGCGGCCAGTCCATGAAGAAGGTCGGGAAAGGGGAGCCGGTGACGTCCCGGGAGATCTCATTGGCGTACTTCTGCACCGGGCCGAAGACCATCTTTTCGGTCAGGGCCTGCATGGCCAAATTCCGCACCCGGCCGGGCAACCCCCGCATCGGCTCGATGCCCAGCCCGTACGGGGCGGTATCGCGGCTGGCGAGGCTTAGCGGAACGATTCCGCAGTTGATGACCGCCGGACGGTTGCGCGGCGGCCCGGCCAGCAGCAACGCGGCACCCATGAACAATGATTCGGCCAGCACGGCATCGACGCGGCGTTCCGCGGATGCCGCCAGGATGGCCTGGTATTGGGTCTTGCCTGGGCGCATGAAGATCTCTTGGATATCGAAGCGGATCCCCTTTGGCCCCTTCAGGCCGACGCGGCCGGGGAAGGCGGCATCCAGGCTGGTGTCATCGAAATCTGCCTCCGGGGGCAGCGGGATGAACGAGGCGCCGGTCCGGGACACTTGGCGTTCGAAGCGCTTGCCGGTGAGGAAACGGACGTCGTGCCCGTGCTCAACGAGGCCGGCGGCAACCGCAAGCATCGGCGTGACGTGGCCGACCAACGGGCTGGAGCAGACGAGTACCGATGCCATGGTGTCTCCTTAGTGGATGAGTGCGTTGCATCAGTTTTCATTACTGTGAGACAGTAGTCAATATGGCAATTGAAACTTCCCGTCCCAGGCGCTACCGGTCCGCATTGCGCGAAGAGCAGGCCTCCGCCACGCGCCAGCGCGTGCTCGAATCGGCCGGCCGCTGCTTTGCGGCGAAAGGGTTCACGGCAACGACCCTGGGTGCCATCGCCGCCGACGCCGGCGTTTCCGTCGAAACGGTCCAGGCCCACGGGCCCAAGAAGCGGCTTCTGCTGGCTGCCCTGGAAGCTGCCTCGGCCGGCGTGGACGGCGGGCGGTCCATCCTGGACGTGCCGGAGGCGCAAGCCGTGCTGGCCCAGGAGGACGCCCGGACCGGCCTGCTTGGCCTGGCCTCCTTCGCGGCGGAACTCAACGGCAGGATCGGGCGGCTGTGGCAGGCCATGGCGGCTGCGGCGCAAGGCGACCCGGAGATTGCGTCGGCGCATGCCGGCTTGCAGGAGCGTATCCGGACGGACTTCCTGCAGGTCGCCCGTTTGCTGCAGCAGCGCGGCGGGCTTCGGGCGGATGTTCCGGTGGAGGAGGTGGCGTTGACGCTGTGGCTTCTGACCTCCCCGTACCAACATGAGCACCTCGTGGTGCAGGCCGGCTGGACGCCGCAGCGCTATCTCGCGTGGCTGGAGCGGGTCCTTCTTGAGGCGGCGCTGGCACCCGGAAAGTGACCCCCGCCTGGGCCTGAACAAAAAACAGCACCGCCGCCCGGACCAAAGTCCAGGCGGCGGCGCCACAAGGCGGGGCGGGCGTAGGCCGGCTCCTGGCCGCCGTAGGCCCGCTTTTAGGCCGGTTCGGAGGCCACGCCCGGGGCCAGGAATTTCTTCCCGTTGACCCGCTCCGAGGCGCCCACCCGGTCCAGATACGGGGTGATACCGCCCAGGAACATCGGCCAGCCCGCGCCGAGGATCATGCAGAGGTCGATGTCCTCGGGGCCGGCCACGACGCCCTCCTCGAGCATGAGTCCGATTTCCTCCGCCAGCGCGTCCTGCGTCCGGCGCAGCACCTCCTCGCCAGTGGACGGTGTGCTGCCGAAGGACATCAGCGCCAGGGTTTCGGCCGGGATGAACGGCTTGCCCTCAGGACCGGGCACCGGTTGCCCGTTCTGCACGGCCCAAATGGACTTCACGCCGCTGTCGATCAGCGCCTGCAGGTTTTCTGAGACCCTGAATCGGTCCCCGAACGCCGCGTGCAGCGATTCCTGGACGTGCTGCGCCACGGGCAGTCCCACCATGGCGCCGAGCACAAACGGAGTCATGGGCAGGCCCATCGGCCGCAGCGCGTTATCCGCCACATCGGCGGGCGTGCCCTCGTCGAAGGCCGCGGTGACTTCACCCATGAGGCGCAGCAGGACGCGGTTGACCACAAACGCCCGGGCGTCCTTAACCAGCACGGCGGACTTCTTGAGCCCCTTGGCGAGCTCGAACGCGGTGGCCAGCACGGCGTCGTCGGTCTTCGGCGCGCGCACGATCTCCAGCAGCGGCATCACGGCCACCGGGTTGAAGAAGTGGAAGCCGACCAGGCGCTCCGGGTGCTCCAGGTCCTCCGCCATCGCCGTGACGGACAGCGAGGACGTGTTCGTGGCGAGGATGCACTCTGCCGAGACGATCGCCTCGACTTCCTTGAAGACCTGCTTCTTGACGTTGAGTTCCTCAAAGACGGCTTCAATGACGAAGTCGGCGTCGGCGAAGGCCTCCTTGGAAACAGATCCCGTGACGAGCGCGCGCGTGCGGTTGGCGGCGTCGGCGCTGATCCGTCCCTTCGCCAGCAGCTTGTCCACCTCGGCGTGGACGTAGCCCACACCCTTGTCCACGCGGGCCTGGTCGATGTCCGTCAGCACAACCGGAACTTTGAGCTGGCGGGCGAAGAGCAGGGCCAGCTGGCTCGCCATCAGCCCGGCGCCCACGACGCCGATCTTCGTCACCGGACGGGCGAGCTTGCGGTCCGGTGCGCCGGCGGGACGCTTGGAGCGCCGCTGCACAAGGTCCAGGAAGGCGTAAACGGTGGAGCGGAACTCGTCGGTCTGCATGAGGTCCGCAAGCGTCTCGCATTCGAGCTCGGCGGACTGCGCCTGGGTCAGGGGGCGGTTGGCTTCCATGACGTCCAGGACCTTGGCCGGCGCCGGGGAGGCGTTGGAGGTCTTGGCCTCCACGAAGGCCCGGCCCTTGGCGACGGCGGCCGCCCAGCGGGCGGCGACCTCCGGAGCGGACGGGTCCACGGCGTTCGCCCGCTCCGGCGCCACGGCGCCGGCAATGACTTTCGCTGCCCAGGCCAGGGACTGTTCCACAAAGTCGGCCGGTTCGAACATCGCGTCCGCCATGCCGAGCTGGTAGGCCTGCGGCCCGGTGAGGGTGCGGTTGTTGCTCAGCGGGTTTTCGATCATGACCTTGAGGGCGTTCTCTGGCCCGATCAGCCGCGGCAGGATGTAGACCCCGCCCCAGCCCGGGATGAGTCCGATAAACGCCTCGGGAAGAGCCAGCGCGCCGGCGCCGGTGGAGACCGTGCGGTAGGTGGACTGCAGCGCGATCTCCAGGCCGCCGCCCAGGGCCAGGCCGTTGATGAACGCGAAGCTCGGCACGCCCAGGCCGGCCAGGGTGGCGTAGACGTCGTGACCCAGCTGGGCCATCCACCGGCCCTGTTCGCGTCCGCTGACGGACTTGACCGTTGACAGGTCGGCGCCGGCCACGAGGAAGTACGGCTTGCCGGTCACGCCGACGCCGGCAATCTCGCCGCGGGCGGCGCGCTCCTTCAGCCCTTCCAGGACCGTGCCGAGTTCGATCAGCGTGTTGGGACCGAGCGTGGTGGGCTTGGAGTGGTCCAGGCCGTTGTCGAGGGTGATAAGCGCGAAGATGCCGGGGCTCTTGCCGTTGACGGGCGGCAGTTCGATGTCCTGGACATAGGAGTGGGTGACCGTCTCGTTCGGGAAGAGGTCGGCAAGCTTGCGGAAATCAGCGGCGCTCATGCTGTGGCTCCAGTCTTGGTGGTCGTGGTCTCTGCGTGCTGTGCTTCGATGACGGGTGCCTCGGTGCCGTAATCCGCGTGATGCGGGTTCTCCCAGATTACGGTGGCGCCCATGCCCAGACCGATGCACATCGTGGTCATGCCAAAGCGGACCGAGGGGTCCTCCTCGAACTGCCGGGCCAGTTGGTTCATCAGCCTGACCCCGGAGGACGCCAGCGGGTGCCCGACGGCGATCGCGCCGCCGTAGCGGTTGACCCGGGGATCGTCGTCGGCGATCCCGAAGTGGTCCAGGAAGCTGAGGACCTGGACGGCGAAGGCCTCGTTGATTTCGAACAGTCCGATGTCCCCGATGCCGAGTCCGGCGTTCTTGAGGGCCTTTTCGGTGGCCGGGACCGGGCCGATGCCCATGACCTCGGGCTCCACGCCGGCGAAGGCGTAGCTGACCAGGCGCATCCTGACCGGCAGTCCGAGTTCCTCGGCGRCATCGGCGGAGGCCAGCAGGGCTGCGGTGGCGCCATCGTTCAGGCCCGCGGCGTTGCCCGCCGTGACCCGGCCGTGGGCGCGGAACGGGGTCCTGAGGGCGGCCAGGTCCCCGAGCGAGGTTCCGGGGCGCGGGGGTTCGTCCACGGTGTTGACGGTCCAGCCCCGGCCCGGCTTCATCGTGGCGACGGGCACGAGGTCGGGCTGGATCTGTCCGTTGGCGTAGGCCGCGGCGAGTTTGTCCTGCGAGGCGACGGCGTAGGCGTCCGTGCGGTCCTTGGTGATGGCCGGGAAGCGGTCGTGCAGGTTCTCGGCCGTGTTCCCCATGTTCAGGGCGGCGGGGTCCACGATCCGTTCGGACATAAAGCGCGGGTTGGGGTCGGAGCCTGCGCCCATCGGGTGGTTGCCCATGTGTTCCACGCCGCCGGCGATCACGACGTCGTACGCGCCGAAGCCGATGCCGCTCGCGGTCGTGGTTACGGCGGTCATGGCCCCGGCGCACATGCGGTCGATCGCGAAGCCGGGAACGGTCCGGGGGAGCCCGGCCAGCAGGGCGGCGGTGCGGCCGATGGTCAGGCCCTGGTCGCCGGTCTGGGTGGTGGCGGCGATCGCGACCTCGTCGATCCGGTCCGCCGGAAGCGAGGGGTTGCGGCGCATCAGTTCGCGGATGCACTTGACCACGAGGTCGTCGGCGCGGGTGCCGGCGTAGATGCCCTTTTCGCCCGCGCGTCCGAACGGGGTGCGGACGCCGTCGACAAAGACGACATCGCGGACGGTGCGGGGACCCGCGGTCCTGTTTCTTCCGATGCTCGGGTTTGCGCTGCTGGGTTTTCCGCTGGTGCGGGCTTGGCTCACGGCGTACTCCTCATTGAGACATGGGTGCCGGAACCGTGCCGGTGGCAGGGGTTGCCACGGGCGGGCGGGTTCCGAACGACATCATGCACTATGTTACTCGCCAGTAACATAGCTGGCAAGGGGAGGGGAGCGGCCCCGGAAGGACCTGCTAGACCGTCGAACCCGACGGCGCCTCTGCGGTGGCCTTGGGCTCCTTGGCGGGCAACGGCTCGGGGTGCAGGAAAGCCTCGGCAATGAGCGGAGCAGCAACTTCGATCTGCCACTGGCGCGCCCCGAGGTTCGCCAGTTCCTCGGCCACGCCTTCCTCGCTGAGCTCTGCCGGCGGACGCCATGCGACCCGCCGAAGGTAGTCCGGAGTCAGCAGGTTTTCCACTGGCAGGTTCAGTTCCTCCGCCCTGGCCTGGAGTTTCGGACGGGCGGTGGCAAGCCTGGCGGCCGCCTCCGGGTCCCGGTCCGCCCAGACACGCGGGGGCGGGGGAGCGTTGGTGGGCAGGTGCAGCGGCGGCAGGTCCTCCAGTGCCCTGGCCATGCCGATGCAGCGCAGCCAGCGGGGGGCTTCGCGCTGCGCTGCACGGCCGTGGAAACCCTTGGTGCCGAGGAGCTGGGGAACCGTAGAGGGCATCGCCTTGGCCGCCGCGACGAGGGCGGAGTCGGGGATCAGCCGGCCCGGGGCGACGTCACGCTTCTGGGCCAGGGAATCGCGCTCCAGCCATAGCTCCCGGACTGCGGCCAGCTGGCGGCGGTCCCGGATCTGGTGCAGTCCGGACGTCTTGCGCCACGGATCAACGCGCGGCGGGGCCTGTCCGGCCTCGAGGATGGCGGCGAATTCCTGCTCGGCGTATTCCAGCTTTCCGTCCGCCACGAGGAGTTCGATCAGTTCCTCGCGCAGTTCGGTCAGGACTTCGACGTCGAGCGCCGCATAGCGCAGCCACGGTTCCGGCAGGGGGCGGGTGGACCAGTCGGCGGCGGAGTGTTCCTTCGCCAGGCCGAAGCCCAGGAGCTGTTCGATGACGGCGGCGAGGCCCACCCGGGGCAGCCCGGCCAGGCGTGCAGCGAGTTCGGTGTCGAAGAGTTTGTCCGGCCACATGCCGAGTTCGGACAGGCAGGGCAGGTCCTGGCTGGCCGCGTGCAGAATCCATTCGACGCCGCGCAATGCGTCATTGATGATGTTCAGGTCCCCGAAGGGTTCGGGATCGATCAGCCAGGTCCCGGAGCCTTCGCGCCGGATCTGGACCAGGAAGGCGCGCTGGCCGTAGCGGAAGCCCGAGGCCCGCTCCGCATCCACGCCGGCAGGGCCGTGGCCGGCCGCGAGGGCCGCGGCGCAGCGTTCGAGTCCGGACTGGGTTTCAATGACCAGCGGCACGCCGTCGCGGGGAATGTCGAGGTCGATCACTTCAGGGACCAGGCTGTCGAAGCCTTCCACGGTGATGTGGGCTGTGGTGTCAGCAGCCTCGGCCGTAGTGCGACTGGCGCCGGCCGTGCTGATTTCCGGATTCTGAGGGGTCATGGTCTCTACAGTTTACCGACAACATGGCGTGTGGGGCCGTGACCACGGCCGAACAGGCGCCTCATGCGTGTCCGCGGGGGCGCCTGGGAAGGGCCGTCACGCCCTCGGGCAGCGGCGGCAGTCCGGCGAAGGTGCAGACCATGTCCGACCACGCCTCCAGGTGCGAGGTGATGTCCGGGGTGGCCGGGGTCCAGGAGGCCCGGAGTTCAATGTCGATTGAATCCGGCCGGTCCGACAACGTGCCAAAGCTCTCCGAGAGTACCCGGGTGGCGGTGCCGCCCGCGGAGCGGTACGGGGCCTGATGATTGTCCAGCGCTTCGACCAGCCAGGTCCATGCCACGGACCCCAGCAGTTCGTCGTTGCCCATCTCGGGTTCCAGCTGGGCACGGATGTAGGTGACGATCCGGAACTCCCCGTCCCACACGGCAGAGCCGTCGGGATCGTGGAGCAGGATGAAGCGGCCGGTGGCCAGTTCGACGTCGTCGCTGCCGGACGCCCGGGCCAGCGCCGCGGCCGCCGGGCCGTGGACCGGTCCGCCGGCGGGGGAGTCGCCGGGTCCGATCACCTCCGCGCCCAGGGCCACCGCGAACGGCGCCAGCCGGGTCGGGGCCGGAATTTCGTCCAGGTGCAGCTCGCTGCGGCACCGTGCCTGTCGAAGGGTCCCCAGGGCGAAGAGGAAATCTGCCGGAACCTGATCGAGGGAGCTCACTTTGGAAGGTTATGCAACGGCCGGAGCCCTGCCCGGCAGGCTCGCCGCCGGGCAGGGGAAGCTGTGCAAGGCTCAGGCAGCGGCGAGTTCGCGCTTGATGGCCGCAATGAACGAATCAACGTCATCCTCGGTGGTGTCGAAGGAGCACATCCAGCGGACCTCGCGGGCCGCCTCGTTCCAGTCGTAGAAGCGGAAGGACTTGCGCAGCCGGTCCGCAACACCGGCAGGCAGGACGGCGAAGACGCCGTTGGACTCGGTCTTCTGGGTCAGTTCGACGCCGGGGATCGCCTCGACGCCGGCGCGCAGCCGGGCGGCCATGGCATTGGCGTGCGAGGCCGACCGCAACCACAGGTCACCCTCCAGGAGGGCAATGAACTGGGCGGACATGAACCGCATCTTGGACGCCAGCTGCATGTTCATCTTGCGCAGGTAGACCAGGCCGTGGGCGGCCTCCGGGTTCAGGGCGACCACAACCTCGCCGAACAGCAGGCCGTTCTTCGTGCCGCCGAAGGAGAGGATGTCCACCCCGGCGTCCCGGGTGAAGGCCCGCAGCGGGACGCCAAGATGGGCGGCGGCGTTGGCCAGCCGGGCGCCGTCCATGTGCAGCTTCATGCCCTTTGCGTGGACATGCTCAGCGATGGCCCGGACCTCGTCCGGGGTGTAGCAGGTGCCAAGCTCGGTGGTCTGGGTGATGGACACGGCCAGCGGCTGGGCGCGGTGCTCATCGCCCCAGCCCCAGGCTTCGTGGTCGATCAGTGCCGGAGTGAGCTTGCCGTCGTTGGTGGGGACCTGCAGCAGCTTGATGCCGCCGATCCGCTCCGGTGCACCGTTTTCGTCCATGTTGATGTGGGCGGTGGAGGCGCAAATGACGGCACCCCAGCGCGGCAGCAGCGACTGCAGGGACAGGACGTTGGCGCCGGTGCCATTGAACACCGGGAAGCATTCGATGCCTTCACCGAAGTGCTCTTCCATCAGCTGCTGCAGGCGCGCGGTGTAGTCGTCTTCGCCGTAGGAGACCTGGTGGCCTTCGTTGGCGGCGGCCAGGGCCGCGAGAACTTCCGGGTGCACGCCGGAATAGTTGTCCGAGGCGAAGCCGCGGACGGAGGGATCGTGGAGCCGCACCGCAGTGTCGGCGGGGACGGATTCAACTGTGCTGGTCATCGTTTTGCTCACGCTTTCAGTCTAAGAGGTCAGGCGGCCGGGGCTAAGTCCGGCGGCGCTGGGTCCGGGCCACAGAGTCCGGGCCGCGGAATCCGTGACAGAGCCCGGGGTAGTTCAGCGGCTGAGCAGCAGCCGCTGGCCGTTCAGGTCGCCGGCAGGAGCGCTGAAGAGCCCGGCCGCGGCAGCCCCCAGGTCAGCCACATCCGTGAAGCCCGGAAACTTGCGATCCGGGGCCTTGGCCCGCATTTCGTCGTCAACGAGGGCCTTCACCACGAAGATGACAGCGGCGCTGCGCAGCACGGCGCTGTCCTGCTTGGCGTTGTCCTGCTGCGCGCCCTCCTGCCCGGCAGCGCCAGCGCCAGTGCCCGCGCCGGTTGCGGCGTGGACCCGGCGGAAGCCGTCCGCGACCGCCAGCGTCCAGGCTTCCGCGGCGGCCTTGGCCGCGGCGTAGCTGGCCCCGGCCGCCGTCGGGGTGCTCACGGCCGTGGAGGACACCATGGCGAAACGTCCGGAGTCAGAGGCGGCGAGGTCGTCGAAAAAGACGCGGGTGACGTTCCGCAGCGTCGTGACGGCGTTGCGCTCCAAGAAGTCCCAGTCGTCGTCGCTCTGGTCCGTGATGCCTTTCGCGCCGCGCCAGCCGCCCACCAAGTGGATCACGCCGTCGACGCTTCCGGCCAGGCCGGCAATGCTTTCCCGCAAGGCCCTGACGTCCGCCAGGCTCGCGAGGTCGCTCACCAGCGGGGTGACGCCGCCGCCGGCTTCGGCGGCGGCGGCCTCGATGCGGGCAGCATTCGATCCGACGGTGAAGACCCTGTGGCCGGCGTCGTGAAGGGCGCGGGCCGTGGCGATCCCGGACGGCCCGCTGCCGCCCGTGACCAGCACGTTCAAGGTGCGTCCGGCGCTCATCCGGCGTTCAGGGCCCGGCTGCCGGCGGCCTCGCCGGTGTCTGCCGACCCGGTGTCTGAAGACCCAATGATGCCGGCAGTGGATTCGATGACGGGCCGCATCTTCTTCTCCAGCGCCTCGTAGAACATGGAGAGCGGGAACTCGTCGTCGAGGACCTGGTCCGTGAGGCCGCGGGGCGGACCGTCCAGGGGCAGGGCGTCCGGCCCCTTGGCCCAGACCGAGGCCGGGTTGGGCGTGACCGTGCCGGAGATGAGCTCGTAGGCGGCGAGCCAGTGGGCCATCTTGGGGCGGTCGATCGAGCGCCAGTACAGTTCCTCAATCTTCGCGCCGAGTTCAACCACGACGCCGGCGGCCTCGTCCCAGTCGATGCTGAGTTTGCTGTCGGTCCAGTGCAGGACGTGGTGCTGGTGCATCCACGCGAAGAGCAGCTGGCCGCCAAGGCCGTCGTAGTTGCGCACACGCGTGCCGGTGATGGCGAAGCGGAAGATGCGGTCGAAGATCACGGCGTACTGGACAAGCTTGGCGTGCCGGCGCGCCTCCGGGTCAGCGTCCTCATCCTTCTCGATCTTTACCGATTCGCGGAAGGCAGTGAGGTCGCAGCGCAGCTCCTCCAGCGAGTAGAGGAAGAACGGCATGCGCTGCTTGATCATGAACGGGTCGAAGGGCAGGTCCCCGCGCATGTGGGTGCGGTCGTGGATGAGGTCCCACATGACAAAGGTTTCCTGCGTCAGCTCCTGGTCCTCCAGCAGCCCGGCTGCGTCCTCGGGCAGCTGCAGGGACGTGATCTCCGCGGCGGCGCGCAGGACGCGGCGGAAGCGGGCGGCCTCGCGGTCGGCGAAGATCGCGCCCCACGTGAACGTCGGGGTCTCGCGGACGGCGACGGTCTCGGGGAAGAGGACTGCGGAGTTGGTGTTGTAGCCCGCGGTGAAGTCGAGGAACCGGATCGGGACGAAGAGCTTGTTGGAGTATTCGCCCGTTTCCAGGCCGCCGATGAACTCGGGCCAGATGACCTCGATCAGCACGGCCTCGACGAGCCGGCTGCTGCTGCCGTTCTGCGTGTACATCGGGAACACGACCAGGTGCTGGAGTCCGTTGACCCGGTGCTGCTGCGGCTGGAAGGCCTGCAGGGAATCCAGGAAGTCCGGGACGCCGAAGCCGCCATCCGCCCAGCGGTCAAAGTCGGTGACCAGCAGTTCCAGGTAGTTGGCGTCGTGCGGCAAGGACGGTGTCAGGGCCGCGACCGCCGCGGTGATCGTTTCAACGTGGCCGGCCGCGGCCTCGTGGGCTTCGGCATCCGGCACGGATCCGTCCTGGACCTGGAGGGCACGCAGGGCGGTTGCGGCAGCCTTGAGCCGCAGCCATTCCTGGTTGCCGGCGGTGATCGGGGCGGGGGCGGTAAGAGCGGTCGTGGTCATCGTCAACGGTCGCCTTTCTGGTTGCTGTGGAGCGTGTCGCTGGATCTAAATCGAGCGTAGCAAGCAAGCAGAGACTCTAATGCAAAATTGCTTCGAGCATAAGAAAATCTGTGGCAAGTGATTCTGAAAAGCCGTTCCAGCGGAAGGAGAGGCAGGGCTGCGGGCTATTGCCCGGCGTCGTCCGCGGGAACGAGCTTCAGGGAAACCGAGTTGATGCAGAACCGCTGGTCCGTGGGGGTGCCGTAGCCCTCGCCGTCGAACACGTGGCCCAGGTGCGAATCGCACGTGGCGCAGCGGACTTCCACCCGGTCCATGCCCATGGTGCGGTCATGGATGTAGCGCACGGTGCCCTCGGCGAGCGGCGCCCAGAAGGACGGCCAGCCGCAGTGCGAGTCGAACTTTTCGTTGCTGGTGAAGAGTTCAGTGCCGCAGGCCCGGCACTGGTAGACGCCCCGGGTGTGGGTGTCCCAGTATTCGCCGGTGTAGGGCCGCTCGGTGCCGGCCTGGCGGAGCACGCGGTACTCCTCCGGGGTCAGTTCCTCGCGCCATTGGGCATCCGTCTTTTCGACGGGCTTTTCGGCCGCCGTCTGGTCAAATGCCGTAGCGGCAGGGTCGGCTGCGGGCTCGGTCGCGGGCTCGGTGGCGGGCACTGCCGAGGGCATGGATTTGGGCCTGTTAAAGATGCTCATAGCCTCAATAACGCTCAGGAGTCCCCGATAAATCCCGAACCGGCGTACAGATGCAGGACGGGCAGTCCCAGCTTGTCCTGTGCTTTAGTGGCCCAGTCGGTGTGGAATGTGTCGGCCACGGCGTGCGGGCGGGTGATGACCACGGCCTGTCCGGCACTGAGTTCCTTGACCTTGGCGACCAGGCCGTCGACGGCCTTGCCCTCGACGACTTCGCCCGAGACGCCGCCGCCCAGGCCGGCCAGCGCGGCCAGCGAAGCAGCCAGGGTGTCGGCGGCTTCGGCCCGCTCCACGGCGGGATCGGAGTGTGCCGTCAGTTCACGGAAGGCTTTGGCGATTTCCAGCAAGGAAAGGTTCTCCAGGAAATCCACCACGAGGTGCCGCTCGGTGTTGGCCGGCACCAGGATCAGCACGGGCGCATCACCGCCGGCAATCAGGGTTTCAATATTGACGCGGTCATCCGCACCGAGGGGCTCTTCTGTCAAAATGACGATTGGATCACTCATGACCCCAGCCTAGTCGCGCTCGTGTTGACCTGCATGGTTGTGTCCCGGCCGGGTCTGGCGTGTCCGTGCCGGCCCGGCCGTGCGGCTGAAACCCTGCCAATGCCATGGTTGGGCCGCGGTTCAGTAAGAATGGTGCCATGGCATCCTCCTTGCGCCTCCGCCCGGACCTTCGCCGGACCGCCGTCAGCCGGACCGCTGCCCGCAGAACAGCAGTCCCCGTGGCGGCATCCCCCGGCGCCGCGCCGTCCGGAAGCGCCAAGTGGGCGGTGGGGGGCATTATCGGCGGCAGCACCGCTGCCGGCGTGCTCGCCGCCGGGTCCTCCGCCCTCGCCCTTTATTTCGCCCGCCGCGTCATCACCCCGGCCAGGTTCCGCGCAGAGGACCAGGAAGTGCTGGCCGTCATCCGCGAGGGGCGGGCGCTGCAGGTCATTCTCGCCGCCACCCCGGACGCCACGGTGGACGGGGTCTACGGGTTCTTCTTCGACGGCGGTCGCGGCCACGCGCGGATCGGCCGGATCCTGTCCTACTCGCCGGCTGAACGCACCGTACTGCGCGAGGTCGAGCACGTTTACAGCGGGGACATGGCCACCGCCCGGCGCGGCTGGTGGAGCGGGGCGGCCTACCCGGATCCGGCCGCGCTGGGGCTTCCGGTGGAGGACGTGCTGATCGACGTCGACGCCGGGACCGCGCCGGCCTGGCTCGTCCGGGCCGCCCCTGCCGCGGCTGAGGATGTGGCCCCGGACATCTGGGCGATCATGGTGCACGGGCGCGGTGCCACCCGGCAGGAAGGCCTGCGGGCCGTCCGGACCGCCCGGGAACTGGGCATGTCCAGCCTGCTGATCTCCTACCGAAACGACGGCCTGGCCCCGTCAGCCAGCGACGGGCGCTACGGCCTGGGCTCCACCGAATGGCGCGATGTCGAGGCTGCCATCGGCTACGCCGTGCAGCAGGGTGCCCGCGAGGTGGTCCTGTTCGGCTGGTCGATGGGCGGCGCGATCTGCCTCCAGACGGCTGACCTTTCCCGGCACCGCCACCTGATCCGGGCCATGGTCCTGGACGCGCCGGTGATCAACTGGGTCAACGTACTGGCCCACCACGCGGAGCTGAACCGGATCCCGTCGTCCGTGGGCCGCTACGGACAGCTGATGCTAAGCCACCGCCTGGGCCGGCGGCTGACCGGGCTCGCCGCCCCCGTCGATTTCAAGGCGATGGACTGGGTTTCGCGGGCCGTGGAGCTGCGGACACCGACCCTCATTGTGCACAGCGTGGACGACGAATACGTACCCTACGGGCCATCCGCGGCGCTGGCCGAGAAGAACCCGGAGATGGTCACCTTCGAGCCCTTCGACAGGGCCCTTCATACCAAGGAATGGAACGTGGACCCGGAGCGCTGGGAGCGGCAGGTCACGGCCTGGCTCCGGCTGCAGCTGGCGCCCCGTGCCAACCCCGGCGACCAGGAGCCGGCGTCCGGGAACGCCGCACCCGCCTGAGCTATCAACTGACACACGATCGGTTACACAAACGGGTCAGTCTGTTACACAAACGGGTCAGTCGCGCCGGATCCCGATCCTGGCGGTACGGGCAGCCGTGAGCCGAATGAGCTCGGCCGGATCCAGCTCGATGTCCAGGCCGCGACGTCCGCCCGAAACGAGGATGGTCTCCAGCGCCAGGGCGCTGTCATCCACCACCGTGGGGGAGGACTGGCGCTGCCCGAGCGGTGAAATGCCGCCGAGCACGTATCCGGTCCGCCGCTGCGCCGCGGCCGGGTCGGCCATCTCCGCTTTCTTGCCGCCCAGGGCTGCTGCCATCGCCTTCAGGTCCAGGCTGCCGCTCACGGGCACGACGCCGACGGCGAGCCGGCCGTCGACGTCGACCATCAGGGTCTTGAAGACCCGGGCGGGGTCGACGCCGAGCACTTCCGCCGCCTCCAGGCCATAGCTGGCCGTTGCGGGGTCATGGTTGTAGGGGTGGGCAACAAAGTGAACCCCGGCGGCCGTGAGTGCCGCGGTGGCCGGAGTTCCCTGCGACGGAAGTTTGCGGGCCATATTCCCTGGCTGTCCGGGCGCTGGAGGTCAGGACTGCGCCGGCGACTGCCGGTTTCCGGACGCGACGACTTTGCGCTTGATCCGGCCCAGCATGGCGGTCATCCCGCGCATGCGCAGGGGAGTGATGGCCCGGGTGAGGCCCAGCAGTTCGGGCATGTCGTCCGGGACGGCCAGGATTTCCGCGGCGCTGAGGCCGTCGAGTCCTTCGTGGAGCACGCCGGCGAAACCGCGGGTGGTCGGGGCTTCCCTGGGTGCCTTGAAGTAGAGCCGGACGCGCTCCGGCGCGGCACCGTCGGCCTGTTCCGTCTCGATGGCCAGGAAGAGCGGCGTCTGGCACTCGACTACCTGCTCCAGCAGCTCCGGGTGGTCGCGGAGCCGCTCCGGAAGTTCCGGAAGTCCCTGCGAGAACTCGAGGAGCAACTGCAGGCGTTCTGCTTCGGTCAGGGCCTGGAAATCGTCGACAATGTCCGCCAGCGCGGCGGGGAGTGTTGAAGTATTCATCATTCCCAGCTTACGCATGCGCGCCCATTGTGTCCCTGTCGGGTCCGGTCCCGGTCCATGGTGCCCGCGGCTAACGGCCGGCCGGAACCGCGCCGCGCTCGGCACCCTTGACGATCGGTACGCGCACGGCGTTGCCCCATTCGGTCCAGGAACCGTCGTAGTTCCGCACAGTCTCGAAGCCCAGCAGGTACTTCAGCGCAAACCAGGTGTGGCTGGACCGCTCGCCGATCCGGCAATACGCCACGACGTCGTCGCCTGCCTTCAGGCTGGCCTCGCCGAGGTACAGGGCCTCGAGTTCGCCGCGGTTCCGGTAGGTGCCGTCCCCGGCCGCCGCGCGGGCCCAGGGGATGGAGGCCGCGGTGGGGATGTGGCCGCCGCGCAGCGCGCCCTCCTCCGGGTAGGCGGGCATGTGGGTCCGCTGGCCGGTGTATTCCTCGGCCGAGCGGACGTCGATCAGCGGCTTGCCGAAGTGGGCCAGGACGTCATCCTTGAAGGCGCGGATCGGGGCGTCGTTGCGCTCCACGACGGGGTAGTCAGCGGGGGTGGCAACGGTCGTGACGGTAGAGAGCGCCCGGCCCTCCGCGATCCACTTGTCCCGGCCGCCGTCCAGGAGCCGGACGTCCTCGTGGCCGAAGAGCGTGAAGACCCACAGGGCGTACGCGGCCCACCAGTTCGACTTGTCGCCGTAAATGACCACGGTGCTGTCCCGGGAAATGCCCTTGGCCGCGGCCAGCGCGGCGAAGGCTTCGCCGAAAATGTAGTCTCGGGTCACTTCATCGTTGAGGTCCGTGTGCCAGTCGATTTTCACGGCCCCGGGGATGTGGCCAGTCTCGTACAGCAGGACGTCTTCGTCGGATTCGACCACCACGAGATTGCCGCCGTCGAGGGCCCCATCCTCGATCGCCGTGGCCAGCCATTCCGTGGACACCAGGCGGTCCGGGTGGGCGTAGGCGGCGAATTTCTCGTTCTGCTCAACGGGGTAGGACATTGCGATGGCCTTTCACTGGAACGGTCAGGAGGCCGGGCGCGGAAAGCATGCGCGGCGCCGGGCCTGTTACAACACTAGTCACGGGCCGGCGGGAATGCTCCACCGCGTTCACACGGGGAAATGTGGTCTTCCTCACGCCGGCCGCGGGTCCGCAGGCGCCCACGCGGGCCGGGCATGCTTTGCCGGTATTCTTGCTGGGGACAAGAGACCAGCAGAACGGACCACCTTGGTACAGATCGAACAGCTCGCCGCCCGCACGCCGGCAGTTTCCGTGGACGAACTCCTCAAGGGGTTCTATCCGTCGCCGCGGTTCGGTGAGGTGTCGTTTTCCAGCTACCGGCCCGATCCCGCCCAGCCCAGCCAGGCCCATGCGGTCCATGCCCTGCAGCATTTCGCGGCCGGCGTGGGGGCGCGCGACGGCGACGGCCTGTTCAAGCGGCTCTTCGGCAAGAAGGACACCTCCCGGGCCGGGATTTACCTCGACGGCGGATTCGGTGTAGGCAAAACCCACCTGCTGGCATCGCTGTGGCACGCCGCCCCCGGACCCAAGGCCTTCGGCACGTTCGTCGAATACACCAACCTCGTCGGTGCGCTGTCCTTCCGCAAGACCGTCGAGGCACTGAGCCACTACAAGCTCGTCTGCATCGATGAATTCGAGCTCGACGATCCGGGCGACACCGTGCTCATGTCCCGGCTCATGCGCGAACTCGCCGACGCCGGCGTAAAGCTTGCCGCCACATCGAACACACTGCCGGGCTCCCTCGGCGACGGGCGCTTCGCCGCCGTCGACTTCGCCCGCGAAATCCAGGTACTGGCGGACCAGTTCGACGTTGTACGGATCGACGGCGAGGACTTCCGCCACCGTGGCCTGCCGGCCGCGCCGCTGCCGCTGCGCAATGACGACCTGACGCACCACATGCATGCCGAGTTCGACGGCAAGACCGTGGCCCGCGATGAGTTCAGCACCCTGATCAACCACCTGGCCGGCGTGCACCCCAGCCGTTACCGGCAGCTGCTGGAGGGAATCGAGGGCGTGGTCTGGAAGAACGTGCACACGATTACCGAGCAGGCCGTTGCGCTGCGCTTTGTAGTGCTGGCGGACCGGCTGTACGACAAAGACGTGCCCATCCTTGCCAGCGGTGTTCCGTTCGACCAGCTCTTCACCGAGGAAATGATGACCGGCGGGTACATGAAGAAGTACTTCCGTGCCGTCTCCCGGCTCACCGCGCTGGCCCGCGAGGGCCAAAACCACGAACCGTCCTAGCTAATCGCCGGAGTCGCCCTTAAATGCCGGAGGTGCCGGCGCCGCCTCTCGGCGGGACCGGCACCTCGCTGACGGATCTGGGTCAGAGGCCTGGCTGGCGGGGTTCCCCGGTTACGGGGGGTTCCCCGGCTACGCGCGGCTCGCCGGCTACGGGAGTCTGATCGGCGACGGGAGCCGTGTTCGGCTGGTCGTTCGCCTTATCCACGAAGTCAGAAGCGCCCCGCTGCACGGCATCGATCTTGTCGGCGTGCTTTCCGCCGGTCTTAGAGTCGACGAAATCGCCGGCCTTTTCGATGCCGTCCTTGATGGCGTCTTCGTTGCCACCAATTACTTGCTGAGCCTTGCCCTTTAGATCGTCAAGTAAACCCACGGGCACCTCCCTTCGGTCGCGGAGCCAGATCGCTCCTAGCGTTTTCTACCCTAGCGGGAGGTTGCGGGGGTGCCAAGGGTGTCCGCCGACAGGATAAAAGACGCCAGGGCAGGTGCACAGGGCAGAAGGACCCCCAGTGCACAAAAAAAGCAGCTCCGGGGAGCTGCTCTTGTGGTGGGCGATACTGGGATCGAACCAGTGACCTCTTCCGTGTCAGGGAAGCGCGCTACCGCTGCGCCAATCGCCCGCAACCGGAAGGATCCGGAGTGGAGTTGTAATGAAGAGAGCGGACGACGAGATTCGAACTCGCGACATCCACCTTGGCAAGGTGGTGCTCTACCAGCTGAGCTACGTCCGCATTTAGTCCATGCCGGCTGGGCCGGTGGTACTGCATCAAGCAAGTTGCCTTGCTCTGGTGGGCGATACTGGGATCGAACCAGTGACCTCTTCCGTGTCAGGGAAGCGCGCTACCGCTGCGCCAATCGCCCCTTGCAACCGGTCGAAACCGGAAACCAGGGTTTTCACCGAGGTGGGTACGGGATTCGAACCCGTGTATACGGCTTTGCAGGCCGCTGCCTCGCCTCTCGGCCAACCCACCGTGTAGACAGGATTCCGAAGAACCTTTGCCGTGACAGTGTCCTGCGAGCGGACGACGAGATTCGAACTCGCGACATCCACCTTGGCAAGGTGGTGCTCTACCAGCTGAGCTACGTCCGCATTGTTGGTGTGCAATTCCTTGCCGCATTCGGCATTTCCTCGCGTTCCAACGAGTAAGAACTCTATAGGAGGTTCTGGGAATCTACAAATCGAGGCGCATTGGCCCCCTTGCCATGGCCTTGCTTCCTTGGATTCTAGGGGTTTTTGCTAATTACAGGGCTGTAATTAGAAGCCGTCTCGGGCGGCGGCCCGAAGCGGTGCCGGGACTTTTGCGCGGGACCCTCCGCAGTACCAATGCAGGTGTCCACTGCACCGGGCCAGTGCACAGGACTGTTGCGGGAGAGATTGGCGAACAAGTGGCGAAGCCGGGTTCGCCAGGCCGATTTCTAAAATCCGCCCGGGTGGGCTAGCATTCAATGTCGTTAGGGCGATTGGCGCAGTGGTAGCGCGCTTCGTTCACACCGAAGAGGTCACTGGTTCGAACCCAGTATCGCCCACTAACGAAATGGTCCGTTCCGCTGACTCAGCGGGGCGGGCCATTTTGCTTTTCACCGTTGTCTGACCCCCGTGAAAGAGTCTTCATATGACCGCTCCACTCCTCGCCCACGCCACGGACCATGGCCGCATGTACGCGCGCTCCACGTCGGCACAGTTCTCCGTCCCCTCCATCACCACGGTGATCGGCCAGCAGCCGCACGGCCTGGATGGCTGGTTCGGCTACATGGGCGCGAACAGCCTGGCCCAGGATCCCGATCTCCCCGGCATCCTGGGGAGCCCCGCCAAACTGCGCCAGGCGGTCAGCCGGGCAGCCAAGGCGGCGGAGTCTTACCGGGATGATGCCGCCAAGCGCGGCGACCGGGTCCACAACTACTGCGAGCAGGTAGCGCTGCGTGCGCTCGGCCGGCCGCACCAGATGAAGGAAACACGGGAGGCCCTGGCCGCCAACGGCGAGGAAGCCTTCGCGGCACGCTTCGACGAGTGGTGGGAGCTCTTCCAGGTTGAACCCATCGCCCCGGAGATTACCGTGTGGAACAAGACGGTCGGCTATGCCGGCACCCTGGACCTCGTGGCACGGATCAATGGCAGAACCTGTCTTATCGACTACAAGACCAAGGGCACCAGCCGGGACGGCACGGTCAAGCCGCTGGATGACAAGGTGGTCATGCAGCTCGTCGCCGGCATGAAGGCGGAGGAAAGCCTCGTGGATCCCGTGGCGGGGGAGTGGGAGGCCTGGCAGCACGGCGAATCCCCCATCCTCCTGGCGGTGGCGGTCGGCGAGACCGAAGTCCGTCCGCAGCGGGCCAACCCCGAGGTTCTGAAACATCACTGGTGGAAATTCTGCGCGCTGCGCCGCGTGTGGGAGATGTCTGCCGACACGGCGACTGCCGGAGCGGCACTGCTTCCGCTGGCGCCGCCGGTGAAGCGCTGAACGGCAGCCCTGAGCAGGAGCCCGGCAGCTGCAACTAAACTGGACTGGATCCCTAGCCGCCCACCGTGAGGACAGACTGCACATGGCCATTTTGAATATCCGCATCATCGGGGATCCTGTGCTGCGCACAGTCGCCGATCCCGTGACGGAATTCGGGCCTGAACTGGCAAAGCTCGTCGCCGACATGACCGAAACCATGGAGGATGTCGAGGGCGCCGGCCTGGCCGCTCCCCAGGTCGGTGTGAGCCTGCGCGTCTTCACCTACCGGATCGGCGGCGTCGAGGGTCACGTCGTCAACCCTGTGCTGGAAAACAGCGAGGACTTCCAGCCGGACCATGTCGAGGGATGCCTGTCCATCCCGGGCCTGGGCTTCCCCGTCCGCCGGTACCGCCATACCCGGGTGACCGGCGTGGACCTGAATGGCAACCCCGTCACCGTTGAGGGCGAGGACATGCTGGCGCGCTGCTTCCAGCACGAGACCGACCACCTGGACGGCATCCTGTACACCGACCGGCTCGAGGGCGATGACCGCAAGGCCGCCCTGCGCGCCATCCGCAATGCCAACTACGACGCCATCACGGAACAGACAACAACCAAGCGCGCGAAAAGCGTTGGGACGAGCTTTGGCGGGTCCAGCTTCGGAATCACCCCGTGAGGGTTCTCTTCGCGGGGACCCCTGCTGTCGCCGTGCCGTCCCTGGACGCCCTTGTTGACGCCGGGTTCGACGTCGTCGCTGTCCTCACCCGCCCGGACGCGCCGCTGGGACGCAAGCGCGTCCTGACGCCGTCGCCCGTGGCGGCCAGGGCCGCCGAGCTCGGCATCGAGATCATCCACGCCGCCAAAGTCGATGCCGGGGTCACCGCCCGCATCGCCGCCGCCGCCCCGGACGTCGCGGCGATCGTTGCCTACGGCGGCCTGATCCCCCCTGCGGCCCTCGCTGTTCCCCGCCACGGCTGGGTGAACCTGCACTTCTCCCTGCTGCCGGCCTGGCGCGGCGCCGCCCCCGTGCAGCGCGCCGTCATCGCCGGCGACGACGTCACCGGCGCCGTCACTTTCCGTCTCGAGGAGGGGCTGGACACCGGTCCGGTCTTCGGAACCCTCACCGAGACCGTGCACCCCGCCGATACCGCCGGGGCCCTGCTCGAACGGCTCTCCCACAGCGGTGCGGTCCTGCTCGCCCAGACACTCTCCGCCATCGACGCCGGCAACGCCGTCGCGCTGCCGCAACAGGGTGATGTCACCGTGGCACCCAAACTCAGCCTCGAGGACGGCCGGCTCGACTGGCAGCAGCCCGCACTGGCGATCGGCCGCCGGGCCCGCGGCGTCACGCCAGAACCTGGCGCCTGGACCCTGCTGGAGGGCCAGCGGATCAAACTGGAGCCAGTGCTGCCGGCCCCGGAGTCAGCCGCCCTTCGGCCAGGACAGCTGGCCATGGACGGGAAGCGGGTCCTCGTAGGTACGGGCTCGCACCCGGTGGAATTGACGCGGGTCCAGCCCGCGGGCAAGAAAATGATGGCCGCCGCTGATTGGGCGCGTGGGCAGGCAACACTTGAAAGCGTGGTATTCGAATGAGCGAGTCCGGGACCAGCGGCAGCAGCCGAGGCAGTGGCCAGGGCGCCGGGAGCGGCAGCCGGCGGAACGCCCAGGGCCGGGAACGCAACCGCGGCCCGCAGCGCGGCTTCACCGAGAGCGCCCCGTCCCAGCGGACCCGTCGCGCCGATCCGGCCCGGCTGGTTGCCTTTGAAGTCCTCCGCGCCGTGGCCGCCGAGGACGCCTACGCGAACCTGGTGCTCCCTGCCCGGATCCGGCACCACGGGCTGGACAAGCGCGACGCCGGTTTCGCCACCGAGCTCAGCTACGGCGCCCTCCGGGGCCAGGGCACTTACGACGCCATCCTGGCCCGGTGCGTGGACCGGCCGCTGGACGAGCTGGATCCCGCGATCCTGGATGCCCTGCGGATTGGCGTGCACCAGCTGCTCGCCATGCGCGTGCCCGCGCACGCCGCCCTGGACCAGACTGTGGGGCTGGCCCGCGCCGTAATCGGGGCCGGGCCCTCGGCCTTGATCAATGCCGTGCTGCGCAAAGTCTCCGCCCGCACTCTCGAAGAGTGGCTAGAAGTGCTGCTCAGCACCGAGACCGATGCCACCAAGATTGCGTCCATCCGCTACGCCCACCCCGAATGGATCGTCCGCGCGCTCCGCCAGTCGCTCGTGGTCCACGGCCGGCCGGCTACTGAGATTGACGGGCTCCTCGAAGCGGACAACGCTGCGCCCGTGGTGAACCTCGTGGCGCTGCCCGGCGTGGGCAGCCTGGACGAAGCCCTGGAAAGCGGGGCCACGCCGGGTGAGCTCGTCGAAGGATCCGCGCTCTCCAGCGGCGGGGACCTCGGCCGGCTCGCCTCGGTCCGCGACGGCAGCACCCGTGTCCAGGACGTCGGCTCGCAGCTCGTGGCCCGCGCCATGGCCGCCGTCGATCTCGGCACGGCCCTCGACGCAAAAACCGGCACAAGCTTCGGCGGGGAAACCGGGACGGACAGCGAGGGCGCGGGGGAGCGCTGGCTGGATCTCTGTGCCGGCCCCGGCGGCAAGGCCGCCCTGCTCGGTGCCCTCGCCCGGCAGCAGGGCGCCCACCTGCTGGCCAACGAATCCGCCCCGCACCGGGCCAAACTCGTGCGCCAGGCCCTGTCCGCGGTCCCGCGGGACGCCTGGGAGGTCCGGACCGGAGACGGCCGCGACATCGGCGCCGAGCAGCCGGAGTCCTTCGACCGTGTCCTCGTGGACGTCCCGTGCACCGGCCTGGGGGCCCTGCGCCGGCGCCCGGAGTCACGCTGGCGGCGCACGCCCAAGGACCTCGTGGACCTTGGCCCGCTGCAGCGCCAGCTGCTCAACTCCGCGATCGACGCCGTCAAGCCCGGCGGCGTGGTGGCGTACGTGACATGTTCGCCGCACCCGGCAGAGACGACCGCCGTCGTCAGCGATGCCCTGCGCAAGCGCGAGGACCTCGAGCTCCTCGACGCCGGCGCCGTGCTGGACAGCGTGAGCCTTACCGGCCACCTCGGGGCCGGGCACGAGCTCACCGCCCAGCTCTGGCCGCACGTGCACCAGACGGACGCCATGTTCCTGGCGCTGATTCACAAGAAGGCCTGAGTTTCGCTGATACTGGGCACTGCCAGCTAAGAACGAATCAGCTAAGAACGAATCAGCTAAGAACGAACCAGCTAAGTACGAACAAGAAGGAAATCCATGGCCCAGTGCTGCATCAACCCGAGCATCCTTTCGGCTGACTTCGTCAATCTTGAGGCCGAACTGCGCCGTATCAGCAATGCCGATGCGGTGCACGTGGACGTCATGGACAACCACTTCGTGCCCAACCTGACCATCGGGCTGCCCGTGGTGCAGCGCATCCAGGCTGTCAGCCCGGTGCCGCTGGACGCCCACCTGATGATCGCCGACGCGGACCGCTGGGCGCCGGGCTTCGCCGACGCCGGGGTGGCCTCGGTGACGTTCCACGCCGAAGCCTCGATCGCGCCGATCAAACTCGCGCGGGAACTGCGCGCCCGCGGCGCCAAGGCCGGCATGGCGCTGCGTCCGGGCACCCCCGTGGAGCCCTACCTGGACATGCTCCCGGAACTGGACCTGCTGTTGATCATGACCGTGGAGCCGGGCTTCGGCGGGCAGTCCTTCCTGGACCTGACGCTGCCCAAGATCCGGCGGGCCCGTGCGGCCATTGACGGCTCCGGCGTCAAAGTGGCCCTGCAAGTCGACGGCGGCATCACCGAGGAGACGATCGTGCGAGCCGCCGAGGCGGGAGCGAACGTCTTTGTGGCCGGGTCAGCCGTCTACGGCGCCGCGGATCCGGCGGAGGCCATCGAACGCCTCCGTGCGGCCGGGAACCGCTGAGCCTGCCACGGTTTAGGCCGGGAATTTGCCGCAAAGATGACTCAGACCGTAACGTGCGCGGCCGGGAATAGCCCGAGCTACGTTGCAGTTGTGTCAGAATAACAACACACATACGTGCTCCGGGGTCGGTGTAAGTCCGAACCGGCGGTGACAGTCCGCGACCCGCGCGCCAGCGCCTTCCCTTGGGAAGGGTGCCGGCAAACGGTTGAATCGGTGAAATTCCGGTACCGACAGTTAAAGTCTGGATGAGAGAAGCACGTACAGCTGTTACTGCGGCGCCCAGACGGCGTCCGCATAATTGTGCTGTCGTATACCCCCGGAGCCATCGCGGTTCTTGAGGGAAGGAACGACACACGCATGGACCTCTTGCGATGGCTCTTCGAAGCGCAGATCCCGGTAGGCGGATCTGTCCTGATTCTTCGTGAAGTGCTAGGCAACATCTTTGGCCTCGCCAGCGCCTATGGCGGCATGCGCCGCCGGGTCTGGGCCTGGCCCGTCGGCATCGCCGGCAATCTCCTGCTCCTGACAGTCTTCCTGGGTAACGTCTTCGGTTCGGCCACGCCCGCCACGCTGTGGGGCCAGGCCGGACGTCAGGTGATGTTCATCGGCGTCGCCTTTTACGGCTGGTACCGCTGGCAGCAGGGCGCACAGGCCTCCGGCGCCGCGACGGCCATCGCGCCACGCTGGGCCAGCAACAAGACCCGGGCAATCCTGGCTCTTAGCCTCGTGGCCGGCACCATGGCGCTGACCCCGGTCTTCGACTCCCTCGGCTCCTATCCGCCGGTCTGGGCCGACGCGTGGACGTTCATGGGCTCGCTGCTCGCCACTTACGGCATGGCGCGCGGCTGGACGGAGTTCTGGCTCATCTGGGTGGCGGTGGACATCGTCGGTGTGCCGCTGCTGTTCAGCGCGGGCTACTACGCCAGCGCCGTCATGTACCTCTTCTACGGTTTCTTCACCCTCACCGGATTCTTCGTCTGGTGGCGTGCGGCGCGGCGCCCTGCGGTCCGGCCGGCCGCTGCGGCCGCCCCGGATGTGGCGGTCCGGGCATGAGCGGCGGATTCAGCTCCGCCCCGACGGCAGCCGTGGGCGGGTTCGACAACGCAGCCCCACTCGACGCAGCCCTTTTCAGCGCTGCCGAAAGTGCTGCAATGCAGGCTGCCTTGGCCGCCGCCGCGCAGGGTCCGCGGGGCGCCAACCCGCTCGTGGGCGCCGTCGTCGTCGGGGCCGACGGGACGCAACTCGCTACCGGGTACCACCGCGGAGCCGGGACTGCCCACGCCGAAGCTGACGCCATCGGCCAGGCGAAGGCGGCAGGCCTGGACCTCCGTGGCGCTGCGATCGTGGTGACACTGGAGCCCTGCAACCACTGCGGGCGCACCGGCCCCTGCGCGCAGGCGATTATCGACGCCGGCATCACCGAAGTCATCTACGCCGTCGACGATCCCCACGATCCCGCCGCCGGCGGGGCCGTGACGCTCCGGGCAGCGGGCGTCCGCGTCCGCTCCGGGCTGGCAGCCGACGCGGCGCTGGACCTGAACCGGCGCTGGTTCGACGCCGTCGCCGCCAAACGGCCCTTCGTCACCCTGCATATTGCGCAGACCCTCGACAGCCGCATCGCCGCCAGCGACGGCACCAGCCAGTGGATCTCCAGCCCGGAATCGCTCGCGGACAACCACGCCCTGCGGGGCCGGATTGACGCCATCCTGGTGGGCACCCAGACGGTCCTGATCGACAACCCCCGGCTCACCGCCCGGAACGCCGACGGCGAAGTGGACGGCAAACAGCCCCTGCGCGCCGTCATGGGGTACCGGGGCATTCCGGACGATGCCGCCATCCACGGTGCTGACGGCAACGTCCTGCACCTGGCCACCCGCGACCCTCGCGAGGCCCTGGACGAGCTGTTCGCAAACGGCGTCCGGCACCTCATGGTGGAGGGCGGCTCCCGGATCCTGAGCGCCTTCCTGGCGGCCGGCCTCGTGGACGAACTCATCGTTTACCTGGCGCCGACGCTGCTTGGTTCCGGCACGGCCGCCCTGGACGACCTCGGCATCACCACCCTGGCCGGTGCCCAGCGCTGGGAATGGGACCCGGCATCCGGGGGCGCCGTCCAGGTCCTCGGCCGCGACCTCCGGCTGCATCTTCGCCCGGATACGGCCGACGAGGTTACCCCGGCCGCTACCCCTRCTTCATCCGATACAACCCCGCACCGCACCGGCGCGGACACCGCCGCAGGAGGCAATTGATGTTTACCGGAATTATCGCCGAGCAGGGGAAAGTGCTGTCCGTTGAGCGCAACGGGGACAGCAGCGCCACCGTTCGGCTTCACGCGCCCGGCACCACGGACGGCCTCGCCCTGGGCGGATCCATAGCGGTCAACGGTGTTTGCCTCACCGCCACGCAGATCGACGGCAGGGACTTCAGCGTCGACGTCATGGGCGAGACCCTCAACCGCAGCACCATCGGAGAGCTCACTGCGGGCGATCCGGTTAACCTGGAACGCTGCGTGCCCGCCGGGGGACGGCTGGACGGTCACGTGGTCCAGGGGCACGTCGACGGCGTCGGCCAGCTCCTGGAGCGCGAAGGGCTTGGCAACTGGGACCGGCTGCGGTTTGCGGTGCCGGCCGGGCTGGCCCGGTACATCGCCGAAAAGGGATCCATCGCCGTCGATGGCGTCTCCCTCACCGTCACGACGGTCAGCCCGGCCAATGATCCGGCGCCCTGGTTTGAAGTGGGCCTCATCCCCACCACCCTGGCCGAGACCGGCCTGGGCCAGAAGACAATCGGCGGCCATGTGAACCTTGAGGTCGACGTCCTGGCGAAGTACACCGAGCGACTGCTGTCCTTTGCCGGCGGAACGTCGCCCGCAGCACACCGGGCGCCCGAAGCTCCCGCCGGAGCAGCCGCCCTCACGGACGGGGCCGCGAAATGAGCCGGGTGAAGGACCAGCCCGGCCACGACCTGGCCGAGGCGCTCCGCGCCGCCGCAGCCGCCGCCGGCACCGGACGCGCAGGCCTCGATCCGATCGAGGACGCCATCAGCGCCATGGCAGCCGGGGGACCCGTCCTGGTGGTGGACAACGAGGACCGCGAGAACGAAGGCGACATCATTTTCGCCGCCGAGCACGCGACCGCGGCGCTGATGGGCTGGACAGTCCGCTATAGCTCCGGAGTGATCTGCGTACCGCTCGACGCCGACCGGGCCGACGCCCTGGCGCTGCCGCCGATGGTGGCAATCAACGAGGACGCCAAGGGCACGGCCTACACCGTGTCCTGCGACGCCGCCGTCGGTGTCAGCACCGGAATTTCCGCCACGGACCGCGCCCTGACGGCCCGGATTCTAGCCGACCCGCAAAGCCGGCCAAATTCATTGACCCGTCCCGGGCATGTTTTTCCCCTCCGCGCCGTTAAGGGGGGAGTGCGGGAACGTCCCGGCCACACAGAGGCGGCCGTGGACCTGTGCCGGCTGGCGGGCCTGGAGCCCGTGGGCGTAATAGCAGAGCTTGTGTACGACAACGGAGAAATGATGCGGCTGGACGGATTGCGGGGCTTCGCCATTGAGCATGGCTGCCCCCTGATTTCGATTGCGGATCTGGTGGCGTACCTTGAAGCAGGAAAGCACACCAGCCACGCAACGGATCCTGTCTGATGGAGGAGAAATAGTGACGACTTCGGAGACCCGAGAAGAGACGGCCATGGCCCGTCAACCGCATCCGGTCAGCGCAGGACCCATTGTCCAGCTGCCCACCGCCTTTGGCGATTTCGTGGCGCAGGCCTGGACCGACCTGGCCACCGGCGCCGAACACCTGGCGGTCAGTTCACCGATGGCGCCGGTTGACGGCCAGGCCCCGCTGGTGCGCCTCCATTCGGAGTGCCTGACCGGGGACGTGTTCGGCTCCTACCGCTGCGACTGCGGCGAACAGTTGGCCTATGCCCTCGAGCTGATCAACGAACTCGGCGGCACGCTGCTGTACCTGCGCGGCCAGGAAGGCCGCGGGATCGGCCTGGCCAACAAGATGAAGGCCTACGCCCTGCAGGAGGCCGGGTTCGACACTGTGGAGGCCAACGAGCAGCTCGGACTGCCGGTCGACGCGCGCTGCTACAAGGCCGCGGCCCAGATCCTCGCGGAGATGGGTCTCCACGAGATCCGGCTCCTGAGCAACAACCCGGACAAGCAGGACCGGCTCGCGCAGGCAGGCGTCAAGGTGGTGGAGATGGTCCCCACGGAGGTTCCCTCCCGCGAGCAGAACCTCCGCTACCTGCAGACGAAGAAGGACCGGATGGACCACCGCCTGGTCCTGGACGGTGAACCCGCCCCGGCCGCCGGCCTGTCCGGATTCGAACACGACCAAGACTGACCGGGCGGCGGCCCGCGCGGGCCGCCCCTGCCCGTCTCGCCCGGCTGCACCCGACGGCCGTCCTGGCCTGCACGATGGCCGCAAGGACGGCCAGGCAGCGGCACAACCATCAGACTCAACAGCAAGGAATACCCTATGAGCGGCCACGGCGCCCCCCAGATCGACCTCAGCACCTTCAAGCCTGAGGAAACCTCACGGCTCAAGCTGGCCATTGTGGCCGCGAGCTGGCACACCCAGATCATGGACGGACTGCTCGACGGCGCCCTGCGCGCCGCGAAGGACGCCGGGATCAATGAGCCGACGGTCCTGCGCGTGCCGGGCACGTTTGAACTCCCGGTCGCGGCCGCCCGGCTGGCACCGCACTTCGACGCCGTCGTGGCGCTCGGCGTCGTCATCCGGGGCGGCACCCCGCACTTCGAATACGTCTGCGAGGCGGCCACCCTGGGCCTGACCGAGGTCAGCGTCCGCACCGGCGTCCCCGTGGGCTTCGGCGTGCTGACCTGTGACACCGAACAGCAGGGGATCGACCGGGCCGGCTTGCCGGGATCCACCGAGGACAAGGGACACGAGGCGGTTACCGCCGCCCTGGCTACGGCAGTGACGCTCAAGCAGTTCGGCTGAGCCGCCAAGCTGCAGCTCCGGCCGGCGCGGGCGCCACCCTGGCCGCCCGCGCCACCCTGGCCGCCCGCGCCGGCTGTGTTTTTTGTGTATCGCCTCACACCCCCTCCGTCATGCAACGGCCCGGCGGGCGTTCCTGTGCCGGGAGCAAGTAGGCTTGGGGGCGTGAAGAATTTCGAGTCGCTGTTCGCAGAACTGAGTGAAAAGGCAGCCGTCCGCCCGGAAGGCTCCCGCACCGTCGCCGAACTGGATTCCGGAGTCCACGGCATCGGCAAGAAGGTCGTGGAGGAAGCAGCCGAGGTCTGGATGGCTGCCGAGTATGAATCCGATGAGGCCGCCGCCGAGGAAATTTCGCAGCTGCTGTACCACCTGCAGGTTCTGATGCTCGCCAAAGGACTCACCCTGGAAGACGTCTACAAGCATCTTTAGCCGCGCCCGCACCGGCAACCGCCATGACTTCGCTGGCGGATCCCGTGCACTGCGTGGCCGATGTGCCCCAACAGATCCTTCCGACCCCAAGAGAGACTTTTCCCATGCTTAGAGTTGCCGTCCCGAACAAGGGATCCCTGTCCGAAGCTGCCGCCGCCATGCTGGCCGAGGCAGGCTACCGCCAGCGCCGCGACACCCGCGAGCTTGTCATGGTGGACCCGGACAACGATATTGAGTTCTTCTTCCTGCGCCCCCGCGACATTGCCGTGTATGTGGGCCAGGGAACGCTCGACGTCGGCATCACCGGCCGCGACCTGCTGCTCGACGCAGAGGTCGAGGCTGAGGAGCTGCTGCCGCTGGGCTTCGCCGCCTCCACCTTCCGCTTCGCCGGACCCGTCGGCGACTTCACCACCGTTGCCCAGCTCGAGGGCAAGCGCCTGGCCACGAGCTACGACGGACTGCTGCGCGGCTACCTGGCCGAGCGCGGCATCAACGCCAAGGTGGTCCGCCTCGACGGCGCCGTGGAATCCTCCGTCCGCCTCGGCGTCGCGGACGCGATTGCCGACGTCGTCGAAACCGGCACCACGCTCAAGGCCGCCGGCATGGAGATCTTCGGCGAGCCGATCCTGAATTCCGAGTCGGTGCTGATCGGCCGCAAGGGCGAGCAGAACCCCGCCACGGAGGTCCTCATCCGACGGCTCCAGGGCGTCCTCGTGGCCCGGCAGTACGTGCTGATGGACTACGACATCCGCAAGGAACTCGTGGAGCAGGCCGCCGCACTCACCCCGGGCCTGGAGTCGCCCACCGTCTCGCCGCTGCGCGATTCGGACTGGGTGGCCGTCCGCTCGATGGTGCCCAAGCGCGAAACCAACCGGATCATGGACGAGCTCTACGACCTCGGCGCCCGCGCCATCCTGGTCAGCAGCATCCACGCCTGCCGCATCTAGGCGCCCCACCGCCGGGTCCCTCCAGCAATAACCCCCGTCAATTAGCTCCGTCAAAAACCAGGAGAAGTCATGACCGTTGCCGTGCGCGTCATCCCGTGTCTCGACGTCGATGCCGGCCGTGTGGTCAAGGGCATCAACTTTGAGGGCCTCCGCGACGCCGGGGATCCGGTGGAACTGGCGCACCGCTACGACAACAGCGGCGCCGACGAGCTGACCTTCCTTGACGTGACGGCGTCCTCCGGCAACCGGGAGACCACGTTCGACGTCGTCCGCCGCACCGCCGAGGAAGTCTTCATCCCGCTGACGGTGGGCGGCGGCGTCCGCGGCGTGGCCGAGGTGGACAAGCTCCTGCGCTGCGGCGCGGACAAGGCTGCCATCAACACCGCGGCCGTGGCCCGGCCGGACGTGATCGACGAGATCACCCGGCACTTTGGTTCCCAGGTCCTGGTGCTCTCCCTGGACGCGAGGCGCACGCGTCCGGGCTCGCAGCCCACCCCGTCAGGCTTCGAAGTCACCACGCACGGCGGACGGCAGGGGACCGGAATCGACGCGATCGCCTGGGCGAAGGAAGCGGCCGACCGCGGGGTGGGTGAAATCCTGCTGAACTCGATCGATGCCGATGGCACCAAGGACGGCTTCGACCTGGAACTGATCCGCCTGGCGCGGGCGGGGGTCAAGGTCCCGCTCATCGCCTCCGGCGGCGCCGGCAAGCCGGAGCACTTCCCGCCGGCCGTGGCAGCAGGCGCCGACGCCGTCCTTGCGGCCTCGGTCTTCCACTTCGGCCCGCTGGATATGATCGCGCAGGTCAAGGCCGCGATCCGCGACGCGGGCTTCGAAGTCCGCTAATTCCACGGGCGTGGTTCTGTCCTGCGTGTGGGCAGGGGCAGGGCGGGAAGGGTTAGAGACCGACTTCGGCGGACTGCAGGAGCGCGACGGCGTCCGGCTGGCCTTCGAAGGTCACGAGGGCGTGGCGGGTGCGGCCGTGGGCGTGCATGAGGAGTTCGCCCGGCTCGCCGACGATGGCCACCGACACGGGGGCGCGTTTGGCCACATGCCGCGGGCCCGAGGGGCTCACCAGCACAATGCCCAGATCCACGCCGCGGTACAGGATCGCGGCCCGCTTGACGAGCTCGTCCCACAGAGCGTCCGAGTAGGCCTGGTCCAGGGCGCGCGGGGCCCAGCGGTCCACGGCGCGGCGGACGTCCTCGGTGTGTACAAAGTACTCGATCAGGTTGGAGCTCTCGTCCAGGGCCTTGATCCGCAGCGGGGACAGCGCCGGGGGACCGGCCCGGAAGTCGTTGACCAGCTTGGCGTAGTCCTCTGTGGTCTTCAGCGTGCCCGCCAGTTCGGCCGTCGCCTGGTCCGAGGCCTTGGAGAGGCGCTTGATCAGCAGGCCCAGTCCGACGGCGATTTTCCGCTCGCGCAGGTACAGGTGCGCGGCAAGATCGCGGGTGAGCCAACCTGCGCAGAGCGTGGCGGCATCAGGGCCGGCCGCCAGCAGGGTTTCGGCCAGGACTTCTCGGGACGGTTCGACGAAATGCATCACTTGTGAAACTAGCACGAGACGGCCGTGCGTGGGCACAGGAATCGCCGCCGCAACCGTGCCTGGCGGCATCATCGGGCGGGGGACCGCGGCGGGCGGCCCGATTGGTGCACCAGTGTTAAGCGGCGGGACCTGCCCGCAGGCCGGCTGGCTGCCCGGAGGCACTAGACTTGATCTGATGTCTGAGCAGCCCGCCCCCGCCCCCAGCCCCGTCAACGGCAGCCCCGTCGATGACAGCCACGTCGACGGCAGCCCCGTCAGCGGCAGCCCCCTTCCGGCCGGACTGGCGGACGCCCTCAAGCGCGACAGCGCCGGCCTGGTGGCCGCGATCGTCCAGCAGTTCGATTCCAACGAGGTGCTGATGCTGGGCTGGATGGACGACGAGGCGCTCCACCGGACCCTGACCAGCGGACGCGTGACGTTCTATTCGCGCTCCCGCCAGGAGTACTGGCGCAAGGGCGACACCTCCGGGCACGTCCAATGGGTCAAGTCGCTCGCCATGGACTGCGACGGCGATGCGCTGCTGGTCCGGGTCGACCAGGTCGGCGCGGCCTGCCACACCGGAACCCGGACCTGCTTCGACGGCCGCGAGCTCGACGCCGTCGTCGGGCACGGAGGCTGAGCGCCTCCCGCAAAGGACACAGGCAAAGGGCACAGGCAGAGCGCTCCGGCGCTTCCACAGCTTCACGAACCGGACCCCAGGCAGGATCCCAATGACCGGATCCCGTGACAGGTTCACCTAAAGAACAGGCGGAAAGCACAGCGATGCAGGACCTTGGAATCATCAGCCCCGGCCTCGAAGAGTTCCGTGAACTCGCAGGCCACAGCCGCGTCATCCCCGTCCGGCTCAAGGTGCTGGCTGACGCCGAAACCCCGATCGGGCTCTACCGCAAGCTCGCCCAGGGCCAGCCCGGGACGTTCCTGATGGAATCGGCGGCGGTCGGCGGAGCCTGGTCCCGCTACTCCTTCATCGGGTCCCGCTCCCGGGCCACCCTGACCACCAAGGACGGCAGCGCGCACTGGCTGGGCGAGCCCCCCGTCGGCGTGCCGCTGGACGGCAACCCCGTCGACGCCATCCGCGACACGGTCGCGGCGCTCCGCACCGAGCGCTTCGACGGCCTCCCGCCGTTCACCTCCGGCCTGGTGGGGTTCCTGGGCTGGGAAACCGTCCGGCACTGGGAGAAACTGACCAGCCCGCCGGAGGACGACCTCCAACTGCCGGAAATGGCCCTCAACCTGGTCACGGACATGGCGGTTCACGACAACATGGACGGCACCGTCCTGCTGATCGCCAACGCCATCAACTTCGACAACAGCACCGAACGCGTCGACGACGCCTGGCATGACGCCGTCGCCCGCGTCAAAGCCCTGCTCGAAAAGATCAGCCGCCCCGTGGAGCAGCCCGTCTCCGTGCTGGAAACGGCCGCCCTGGATTTCGCGTCGAGCGTGCAGGAACGCTGGGACGAATCCGAGTACCTGGCCGCCCTGGACCGCGGCAAGGAGGCGATCGTGGACGGCGAGGTCTTCCAGGTGGTGATCTCCCGCCGCTTCGAAATGGAGTGCGGCGCCGACCCCCTCGACGTCTACCGGGTCCTGCGGAACACCAACCCGAGCCCCTACATGTACCTCTTCAGCTTCGAGGACGCCGGCGGGCGCGAGTACACGATCGTCGGCTCCTCGCCGGAGGCCCTCGTCACCGTGACCGGTGACGAGGTCATCACCCACCCCATCGCCGGCTCACGCCCGCGCGGCAGGACGGTGGAGGCGGACAAGGCCCTGGCCGAGGAACTGCTGGCGGACGAGAAAGAACGCGCCGAGCACCTGATGCTGGTCGACCTCTCCCGCAACGACCTCTCCAAGGTCTGCGTGGCAGGATCTGTCGACGTCACGCAATTTATGGAAGTGGAACGCTTCAGCCACATCATGCACCTGGTGTCCACGGTGGTCGGAGAGTTGGCCCCGGCCGCCAAGGCCTACGACGTCCTCAAGGCCACGTTCCCGGCCGGCACCCTCTCCGGCGCCCCGAAGCCGCGGGCCCTGCGCCTGCTGGACGAACTCGAACCGCACCGGCGCGGCATCTACGGCGGCGTGGTGGGGTACCTGGACTTCGCCGGGGACATGGACATGGCGATCGCAATCCGGTCGGCCCTGCTCCGGGAAGGACGCGCCTACGTCCAGGCCGGCGGCGGCATCGTCGCAGATTCGGTCAACCCGACCGAGGCCCAGGAAACCGTGAACAAGGCCGCCGCCCCGCTCCGCGCCGTGCACACTGCCAGATCGCTGCACAACATCACCGCCGACTCGGTGCCCGACGCCGGGGCGGAGAGCTGATGGAGCAGCCGGGAGCCTCTGCCAAGAACACAGTGAAGACCACTGTGAAGAGCACCACGCGGTCCGCCGTCCCGGGCTGGGCCCGCAAGTCCACGCTGGTCCTAGTGATCGCTGCCCTGGCTCTGGCCGTGTTCGGGACCACCACCCAGACCTGGCTCACCGTGCATCTTGACCCCACACAGCTCGGCGCGGCCGTGGCCAGCCAGGACGGCCTGCAGGTCCAGGGCAGCAAGGCCGCGACCACTGTGACCGCCCTGGCCCTCGTGGCCCTTGCCGGCGGCCTCGCGGCCTCCATCGCCGGGCGCGTGGCCCGCTGGATCATCACCGCGATCATCCTTCTCGCGGCCGCGGGCATCGTGGCCGCGGCGGCCGTCGTGCTGGCGGACCCGCTGGCCGCGGCGCAGGGCTCGATTGCGGCCGCCACCGGGATCAGCGGCAGCAGCGTGCAGGTGGACGTCACAGTGTTCCCCGTCCTCGCCGTCGTCGCCGGTGCCCTGCTGGGACTCAGCGCCCTCGCGATCGTGCCGGCCGGCCGCTACTGGAAGAGCCGCACCAAATATGACGCGGCCGCCGCAAGGCCGGCCGCCGGCGGGACTGCAGCTGGTGGTACTGCCGCGGCCGCCCCCGCGGACGAGATTGACAGCTGGGACCGGTTGTCCCGCGGTGACGACCCCACCTGAGCCGATGACGCGGCCAGCAACGCGGCCAATAACGCCCGCCAAAAAATGGCAGAATGTAAGCAGTATTCATCTTGAGGAGAGTTCAATGAGCAAAGCCACTGTTTCCGCATCCACGTCCGCTGCGCCGAAGGGCGTCTACGACGACGTCGACCACAGCGAAGCGCCGGGTCACGGCAACAGCCCGGCCGCGTGGACCTGCGTGATCGTGATGCTGATCGGCGCCCTCATTGCGTCCATTGCCTTCGTCATCGCCAACACCCCGATCTTCGTCGCGGGTGCGGCGGTCATGGTGATCGGCCTGCTCGCCGGCTGGGCCATGCGCAAGGCCGGCTACGGCGTCGGCGGCAGCAAGCTGAAGAACTCCGGCCACTGAGCGTGAGCGTTCTCGACGACATCAACGCCGGTGTCAGGGAGGATATGCAGGCGCGCCAGCGTCTGGTCACGCTCGCGGAGCTGAAGGAACGCGCCGCCGCGGCGGCGCCCGCCCGTGACGCCTGGGCCGCCCTCGGCGGGACCTCCGGCACCAGGGACCAGCTCAAGGTGATTGCCGAGGTCAAGCGCCGCAGCCCGTCCAAAGGCCGGCTCGCGGACATCGCCGATCCCGCGTCCCTCGCCGCGCAGTACGCCGACGGCGGGGCCGCAGTGATCAGCGTCCTGACCGAGGAGCGCCGCTTCGGCGGCTCCCTGGCCGACCTCGACGCCGTCCGGGCCGCAGTGGACATCCCGCTGCTGCGCAAGGACTTCATGGTTGACGAGTACCAGATCTGGGAGGCCCGGGCCCACGGCGCCGACCTGATCCTGCTGATCGTGGCCTCGCTCTCGGACGCCCAGTTGCGCGAGTTTACGGCCCTCAGCCGCGAGCTCGGCATGAACGTGCTGGTCGAGACCCATACCGCCGAGGAAATCGAGCGCGCAGTTGCCGCGGAGGCCCGGATCATCGGCGTTAACGTGCGCAACCTCAAGACGCTCGACGTCGACCGTTCTGTCTTCGCGGAGCTGGCCGGCGGCATTCCCGCCGATGCCCTCGTGGTCGCCGAATCGGGTGTGCGCGACGTCGAGGACGTCAAACACTACGCGGCCCGCGGCGCCAACGCGGTCCTGGTCGGCGAGGCGCTGGTCAGTGACGCGACGCCCCGCGAGCGGATCGCCGAATTCATGGCTGCCGGCGCGACGGCAATCGCCGCCCGCGCCTGAGGCCGGCCGGTCCTGGCGCCCCCGTCCGGACCGTGAGCGGTACCGGGCCCGCAATTTGCCCGGACCAATGAGCGGATCTCATCTGCAGATCCCCCAAGCTAGCAGTGGAACAGGATGGTGAGACTGATGGTCGATGCGCCAGCAGCCGGCTCCGACGAAAGTGCCGTGGACGCGTTCCTGCAGGGCGGCCGTCCCCAGGAGCAGCCCGCGCAGGGCGAACCGTCCCTGCGCCACGCCCCGGGGCCCTACTTCGGGAACTACGGCGGCCGGTGGATGCCCGAGTCGCTCATCGCGGCCCTGGATGAGCTTGAGGACACCTTCGAGAAGGCCAAGGCCGATCCGGAGTTCACGGCCCAGATCGCGGACCTGAACAAGAACTACTCGGGCCGGCCGTCGCTGCTGACCGAGGCCAAGCGCTTCGCTGAGCACGCCGGCGGGGTGCGGATCTTCCTCAAGCGCGAAGACCTCAACCACACCGGCTCGCACAAGATCAACAACGTCCTGGGCCAGGCGCTGCTCGCCAAGCGGATGGGAAAAACCCGAGTCATCGCCGAAACCGGCGCCGGCCAGCACGGTGTTGCCAGTGCCACGGCGGCAGCCCTGCTGGGTCTGGAATGCGTGGTCTACATGGGCGCCGAGGACTGCCGCAGGCAGTCCCTCAACGTGGCCCGGATGGAGCTCCTCGGCGCCACGGTCATCCCGGTGACCAACGGATCCCAAACGCTCAAGGACGCCATCAACGAGGCCCTGCGCGACTGGGTGGCGAACGTGGGCAACACGCACTACCTTTTGGGCACCGCCGCCGGAGCGCACCCCTTCCCGGCGATGGTCCGCTACTTCCACGAAGTGATCGGCGAGGAAGCCCGCGCCCAGATCCTGGACCAGACGGGCCGGCTGCCGGATGCCGTCTGTGCCTGCATCGGCGGCGGATCCAACGCGATCGGCATCTTCCACGGCTTTCTCGATGACGCCTCGGTCAAGATCTATGGCTTCGAGGCCGGCGGCGAGGGCGTCGAAACCGGACGCCACGCGGCCACCATCACCCTCGGCAAGCCCGGGGTGCTGCACGGCGCGCGTTCCTACCTCATGCAGGACGACGACGGCCAGACCATCGAGTCGCACTCCATCTCGGCGGGCCTGGACTACCCCGGCGTCGGCCCCGAGCACTCCTACCTCGCCGACATTGGCCGGGTCAGCTACGAGCCGATCACGGACAGCGAAGCCATGGAGGCCTTCCGCCTGCTGTGCCGCACCGAGGGCATCATTCCCGCCATTGAGTCCGCGCACGCCCTCGCCGGCGCCATCAAGGTGGGGCAGCGACTCGTCGCCGAAGCCGCCGCCGCAGGCAATGCAGCAGGCAAGGCCTCAGACAAGATTGTGATCGTGAACCTCTCCGGCCGCGGCGACAAGGACGTGGCCACCGCTGCGGAATGGTTCGACCTGCTGGACAAGGACTCACCTGAAGCCGAAATCGCCAAAGAGGGGGAACAGCTGTGAGCACCAGCCAGGACGGCAACCAGAACGCCGCGGAGCACGCCAGCAAGTCGGCAGCGGCCATTGACCGCGCCCGCGCCCAGGGCCGGGCGGCCCTGATCGGCTACCTGCCAGCCGGCTACCCGAGCGTTAAAGAGACCATTGCCGCCGGCATCGCCCTGGCCGAGAACGGCGCCGACCTCATCGAGATCGGCATCCCGTACTCCGATCCGGTCATGGACGGCCAGGTCATCCAGGCGGCCACGACGGAGGCCCTCGCGAAAGGCTTCCACGTCCGCGAGGTCTTCGACGTCGTCCGCGGCATCACGAGCAAGACCGACGCCGCCGTGCTGGTGATGACTTACTGGAACCCCGTGGTCCGGATGGGCGTGGACGAGTTCTCCCGCCGCCTGGCCGAGGCCGGGGGAGCCGGGCTCATCACGCCCGACCTCATCCCCGACGAGGCAGCCGAATGGATGGCAGCCTCCGACAAGTACGGACTGGACCGGGTGTTCCTCGTGGCTCCCTCGTCTTCCCCCGAACGCATGAAGCGCACGGTCGACGCGAGCCGCGGCTTCGTATACGCCGTCTCCATCATGGGCGTCACCGGCGCCCGGACGTCGGTCAGCTCGGCGGCCAGGAACGTTGTTGCCGCCGCGCACGCCGCGGGCGCCGAACGCGTCTGCGTGGGCCTCGGCGTCTCCAACGCCGCCCAGGTCCGCGAGATCGCAGAGTATGCGGATGGCGTGATTGTGGGCACCGCCCTCGTCGCGGCTATCCGGGACGGCGGCGTGGATGCGGTAGCCTCCTTGACGAAAGACCTCAGCACCGGCCTTACCAGGGAAGAAGCGTAAGCAATGCAGTCAGTCCTCCACGCGGCGGCGATGATTCCCGCGAGCATTCCGAGCCCGAGCTGGTCCGGATTCGACATCCCGCTGCCGTGGGGGTCCCTGCGCATCCACGCCTACGCCCTGTGCATCCTCGCCGGGATCATTGCCGGCCTGTGGCTCACTTCTGTCCGTTGGGCGCGCCGCGGCGCACCTGAGGGCAGCGTCTGGGACATCGCCATCTGGGCCATCCCGTTCGGCATCATCGGCGGACGGCTGTACCACGTGTTCTCTTCCCCGGACGCTTACTTTGGTCCCGGATTCGATGGCACGGGAGATCTGTCCCTGATTCCGCAGATCCAGCGCGGCGGCCTCGGCATTTGGGGCGCCGTCCTGCTGGGCGCCGTGGGCGCCTGGATCGGGTGCCGGCGAGCCGGGGTGAAGCTGAGCGCCTTCATGGACGCGGCGGCCCCCGGGCTGCTGCTCGCCCAGGCCATTGGCCGTTGGGGCAACTACTTCAACCAGGAGCTCTTCGGTGGGCCCACCACGCTTCCGTGGGGACTGCAGATCGATCCCACCAACCCGAACTTCCCGGCCGGCATGCCGGCAGAGACGCTCTTCCACCCGACGTTCCTCTACGAGTCGCTGTGGAACCTGGCCGGCGTGCTGATCCTGCTGGCCCTGGACCGGAAATTCAGCTTCCGCCGTGGCCGCCTCTTCTGCGTCTACGCCATGTACTACACCCTTGGCCGCGTCTGGATCGAGGCCATGCGGATCGACGACGCCGAACAGATCACCCTCTTCGGGCTCACCACCAGGCTCAATGTCTGGACCAGCATCATCGTCTTTGCAGGAGCCCTGCTCGCCTTCATCCTCCTCGGACTGCGCAAGCCCTCGGAAGCGGACACCCCGTTCCTCCCCGGCCGCGAGCCGGCAGAGACAAAGCCGGCAGAGACTGAGCCGGCAGAGACGTCGGCTGAGACAAAGCAGGTAGAGGCGAAGACGGCGGAGACAAAGCCGGCAGAGGCGAAGACCGCGGCGACCAAGACGACGGAGACCAATCCGGTCGCTGAAGCCGACGACGCCGAGCGCACGGTCGACGCCGACCGCGCCACGGTTCCCGCGGACCGCGCCACCGTTCCCGCGGACGCAACAACCATCCGCCATGCGGACTCTGCTGTCTCAGATAGTGAATCCCGTGCTAATCTCCGGAATAACCAAAGCGGACCAGTTCGCGCATCCGAGGATGCGGGCAAGGACTCCACCGGCGGCATTGCGCCCGCCACCGGGGCTCCGGCAGCCGGAGTTTCCGGCCGCCAGGGAACTGGGACCGCGCCGGAGGCTGAGGGCACCAAGTAGCTCAGCGCCGGCACCTCGGGTTGCGCGGAGCCACCGCTCGCCGGACCCGACTCCACAGCGTCGTGGCAAGAGGGCTTGCTGTGGACAGCAGATAGACGCTGTCCATGCAAGCCCGGGCCAGCACCTGCGTAACTGTTAGTACAGGAGGCCGGGCTGGCCTACAATTCCAGTTAGAAAAACACTCTGTTACGCCCGTCACACGCTGGCGTTCCGAGCCGGGCCAATGTTGTCCCTCCCATACGCACGATCAGGAGGAAGGACGTCTCCAATGACCCAAACTCTTCACAGCCCCAGCTGGTCCGATCCGGACCAGCCCTCGGCTGCCGCGTCACCCTTCAGCCGTTTCGCGGCGATTCCGGCCGCTGCCGGACTCTACAACCCGGAGAACGAGAAGGACGCCTGCGGGCTGGCCATCATCGCCACGCTCCGCGGCGAGCCAGGCTATGACATCGTCGACGCCGCCCTGACCGCACTGCGCAACCTCGAGCACCGCGGTGCCGTGGGCGCCGATGAAGGTACGGGCGACGGCGCCGGCCTCCTGATGCAGGTGCCGGACGAATTCTTCCGCGCAGTCACGGACTTCGAACTTCCGGCCCCTGGCCAGTACATCGTGGGAACCGCTTTCCTGCCCGCCGAGCAGCGCGAATCCGACGCCGCCCGGGCCGGGATCGAGGGCCTCGCCGCCGACGAGGGCCTGACCGTCCTTGGCTGGCGCGACGTCCCGATCGTGGCCGACCTGGTCGGGGCCATGGCCCGGGCCTGCATGCCGCACTTCACGCAGCCCTTCTTCGCCTCCAGCACCGGAGAAACCCTCGAGCGCAACGAGCTCGATTCCCGCGCCTGGCGGATCCGCAAGCGCGCCCAGAACAAGTTCGGCGTGTACTTCCCGTCGCTCTCCTCCCGGACCATCGTCTACAAGGGCATGCTCACCACCGCGCAGCTCGAGCCGTTCTACCCGGACCTGTCGGACAAGCGCTTCAAGACCAAGCTCGCGATCGTCCACTCGCGCTTCTCCACCAACACGTTCCCGTCCTGGCCACTGGCCCAGCCGTTCCGCACCATCGCGCACAACGGCGAGATCAACACGGTCAAGGGCAACCGCAACTGGATGCGGGCACGGCAGTCCCAGCTCTCCAGCTCGCTGCTGGGGGACTCACCCGAAGAGCTGTTCCCGATCTGCACCCCGGGCGCCTCGGACTCGGCGTCCTTCGACGAGGTTGCCGAACTGCTCTGGCTCTCCGGCCGGCCCATCACGCACTCGATCATGATGATGATCCCGGAGGCATGGGAAAACCACGCCACCATGGATCCGGCCCGCCGCGCCTTCTACGAATACCACTCGATGCTCATGGAGCCGTGGGACGGCCCGGCAGCTGTCTCCTTCACGGACGGCAACCTGGTCGGCGCCACGCTGGACCGCAACGGGCTGCGCCCGGGCCGGTACTGGATCACCGAGGACGGACTGATCATCTTCGCCTCCGAAGTTGGCGTGATCGACGTCGAACCCTCCAAGGTAGTGAAGAAGGGCCGCGTCTCGCCGGGCAAGATGTTCCTGGTGGACACCGGGGCCGGCCGGATCATCGACGACGCCGAGGTCAAGGCCGAGGTCGCCGCCGCGAACCCGTGGGCCGAATGGGTCAAGGAAAACCTGATCGACCTCAACCACCTGCCCGAACGCGAGCATGTCGTGCACACCGCCGCCTCGGTCAACATCCGCCAGCGGACCTTCGGCTACACCACCGAGGAACTGAAGATCCTGCTGGGCCCGATGGCCCGGACCGGCGCCGAACCGCTCGGGGCCATGGGCTCGGACACCCCGGTGGCCGTGCTGTCCAAGCGCCCGCGGCTGCTCTTTGACTACTTCGTGCAGTCCTTCGCGCAGGTCACCAACCCGCCGCTGGACGCGATCCGTGAAGAGCTCGTCACGTCCCTGACGTGCGCGATCGGCCCGAACGGCAACCTGCTGGACACCAAGCAGGTCCGGCAGCCCCAGGTCTCGCTGCCGTTCCCCGTGATCAACAACGACCAGCTCGCCAAGATCGCGAACATCGAGAGCGCCGACGGCGGCAAGGTCGCCATGAAGGTCCGCGGACTGTACCGCCCGGAAGGCGGCGAGAACGCCCTCCGCGCCCGGCTCACCGAAATCTGCGAGCAGGTCTCCGGCGCCATCAACCGCGGCGTCCAGTACGTGGTGCTCTCGGACCGCGACTCGAACGCCCAATGGGCGCCGATCCCGTCCCTGCTGCTCGTCAGCGCCGTCCACCACCACCTGCTGCGCAGCGCCAACCGCACCAAGACCGCCCTCGTGGTGGAGGCCGGCGACGTCCGCGAAACGCACCACGTCGCCGTCCTTATCGGCTACGGCGCCTCCGCCGTCAACCCGTACCTGGCCATGGAATCCGTGGAACAGCTCATCGCCTCCGGCGACGTCGTGGGGGTCACCCCGCAGGACGGCGTCTACAACCTGATCAAGGGCCTGGGCAAGGGCGTCCTGAAGATCATGTCCAAGATGGGCATCTCCACCGTGGCCTCCTACACCGGCGCCCAGACCTTCGAAGCGCTCGGCCTCGGCCAGGACCTGGTGGACGAGTACTTCTCCGGCACGCATTCCCAGCTCGGCGGCGTCGGCCTCGACGTCATTGCCGCCGAAGTCCTGGCACGGCACCGCATGGCCTACCCCGAGAACGGCATCGAACTGCCGCACCAGCCCCTGCTCGGCGGCGGCGAATACCAGTGGCGCCGCGACGGGGAACCCCACCTGTTCAACCCGGAGACCGTCTTCCGGCTGCAGCACGCCACGCGTGAACGCCGCTACGACATCTTCAAGGCCTACACCCGCGGCGTTGACGACCAGTCCGAGAACCTCATGACCCTGCGCGGGCTGCTGAAGTTCAAGGCCGGTGCGCGTCCCGCGGTGCCGCTTGAAGAAGTGGAAGCCGTTTCCAGCATCGTCAAGCGGTTCTCCACCGGCGCCATGAGCTACGGCTCCATCTCCAAGGAAGCCCACGAGACCCTCGCGATCGCCATGAACCGGCTGGGCGGCAAGTCCAACACCGGTGAAGGCGGCGAGGACGTGGACCGCCTGCTCGATCCCACCCGCCGTTCCGCGGTCAAGCAGATCGCCTCCGGCCGCTTCGGCGTCACCAGCCTGTACCTGTCCAACGCGGACGACATCCAGATCAAGATGGCGCAGGGTGCCAAGCCCGGCGAAGGCGGCCAGCTGATGGCGCAGAAGGTCTACCCCTGGGTGGCCCGCACGCGGCACTCGACCCCCGGCGTCGGCCTCATTTCGCCGCCCCCGCACCACGACATCTACTCGATCGAGGACCTCGCGCAGCTGATCTACGACGCCAAGCGCGCCAACCCCTCGGCCCGGGTGCACGTCAAGCTCGTCTCCGAGGTCGGGATCGGCACCGTGGCGGCCGGCGTCACCAAGGCCAAGGCCGACGTCGTGCTGGTCTCCGGGCATGACGGCGGTACCGGCGCCTCGCCGCTGAACTCGCTCAAGCACGCCGGTGTCCCGTGGGAACTCGGCCTCGCCGAGACCCAGCAGACGCTCATGCTCAACGGCCTCCGCGACCGTGTGGTGGTGCAGGTCGACGGCCAGCTCAAGACCGGCCGCGACGTCGTGATCGCCGCGCTGCTCGGCGGCGAGGAATTTGGCTTCGCCACCGCCCCGCTGGTGGTCTCCGGCTGCATCATGATGCGCGTCTGCCACCTGGACACCTGCCCGGTGGGCGTCGCAACCCAGAACCCCGAGCTGCGCTCCAGGTTCAACGGCAAGCCCGAGTTCGTGGTGAACTTCTTCGAATTCCTTGCCGAGGAAGTCCGCGAAATCCTCGCGGAGCTGGGTTTCCGCAGCCTCGAGGAGGCAATCGGCCACGCCGAGATGCTCGACTCCCGCGACGCGATCAGCCACTGGAAGGCCGAAGGGCTGGACCTGGATCCGATCCTGCACGGCCTCGAGTTCGACAACGACGCGCCGCTGCGCAACCTCACCGGCCAGAACCACGAACTCGACAAGCACTTCGACCAGCGCCTGATCGCCATGGCAGCCGAAGCCCTCAGCGACCGCACACCGGTGAAGATCTCGGTGAACGTCATCAACACGGACCGTTCCGTCGGCACCATGCTCGGCCACGTCGTGACGAAGACCTTCAGCACCGACGTGCTGGCCACGGACACCATTGACATCACGCTCACTGGCACCGCGGGCCAGTCGCTCGGGGCGTTCCTGCCGGCCGGCATCACGCTGCGCATGTTCGGCGACTCCAACGACTACGTCGGCAAGGGACTTTCCGGCGGCCGCATCATCGTCCGGCCGGACCGCACCAACGTTTTCCCGGCCGAGCGCAACGTGATCGCCGGCAACGTGATCGGCTACGGCGCCACGAGCGGTGAGCTGTTCCTGCGCGGCCAGGTGGGCGAACGCTTCCTGGTCCGCAACTCCGGCGCCACCGCGGTGGCCGAAGGCATCGGCGACCACGGCTGCGAGTACATGACCGGCGGCCAGACGCTCATCATCGGCCGCACCGGACGCAACTTCGGGGCCGGCATGTCCGGGGGCACGGCCTACGTGCTGGACCTGCAGACCGAGCGCGTCAACAAGCAGGCCCTGGAATCCGGCGAGCTGCAGCTGCGCGAGCTCGACGCCGAGGACCGCGACATCGTCCACGGGCTGCTCGTCAAGCACCTCGAGGAAACCGAATCGCTGCTCGCGGCACGGCTCCTCGAGAACTTCGATGACACCGCAGCCCGCATAACCAAGGTGCTGCCGCGCGACTACGCGGCCGTCCTGCAAACCCGTCTTGACGCCATCGAAGAGGGCCTGGACCCCGACGGCGAAGAAGTTTGGTCTCGAATCCTGGAGGTGACCGGTGGCTGATCCACGCGGATTTCTGAAAGTACGTCAGCGTGAAACCCAGCCGCGCCGTCCCGTCCCGGTCCGCATCATGGACTGGAAAGAGGTCTACGAGGCCCAGGAAAAGGGTGTCCTGAAGAGCCAGGCCGGCCGCTGCATGGACTGCGGCGTCCCGTTCTGCCACCAGGGCTGCCCGCTGGGCAACCTCATTCCGGAATGGAACGACCTCATCTGGCGGGACAAGGGCGAGGAAGCGATGGAGCGGCTCCACGCCACCAACAACTTCCCCGAGTTCACCGGCCGGCTGTGCCCGGCCCCCTGCGAGGCGTCCTGCGTGCTGGGCATCAACCAGCCCGCCGTGACCATCAAGCAGGTCGAGGTATCCATCGTGGACCAGGCCTTCGAAAACGGCTGGGTCAACCCGCTGCCGCCGGCGCGACTGACCGGCAAGACGGTCGCCGTCGTCGGTTCCGGCCCCGCCGGGCTCGCCGTCGCCCAGCAGCTGACCCGGGTGGGCCACACTGTGGCCGTCTACGAGCGCGACGACAAGATCGGCGGACTCCTGCGCTACGGGATCCCCGACTTCAAGATGGAAAAAGAGCAGGTGGACCGCCGGCTGGAGCAGATGAAGGCCGAAGGCACCCGGTTCCGCACCGGAGTGGCCGTCGGCACCGACGTGACGTGGGAGCAGCTGCGCCGCCGGTACGACGCCGTCGTCATCGCCACCGGGGCCACCGTCCCGCGTGACCTGCCGATCCCGGGCCGCGAGCTCGACGGCGTCCACTACGCCATGGACTACCTTGTGCCGGCCAACCGGGTGGTGGCGGGGGAGGCCGTGGAGAACCAGATCAACGCCGCGGGCAAGCACGTGGTCATCCTCGGCGGCGGCGACACCGGCGCCGACTGCCTCGGCACCGCGCACCGGCACCAGGCCGCGTCCGTGACCACCCTCGCGATCGGCAAGCAGCCGCCCGTCGAGCGGGCCGGCCACCAGCCGTGGCCGACGTTCCCCACCCTGTTCGAGGTCGCCAGCGCGCACGAGGAAGGCGGCGAACGCACTTACCTCGCCTCCACCGTGGAGTTCGTCGGGGACAACGGCAAACTCACGGGCGTCAAGGTGGCGGAGACGGAATTCGTTGACGGCAAGCGCCTCCCGAAGGCCGGCACCGAGCGGATCATCCCCGCGGACCTCGTCTTGCTGTCCCTGGGCTTCACCGGCCCCGAGCCGGCCGGGATCACCGAGCAGGTCCACGCCGACTTCGACGGCCGCGGCAACGTGGCACGGGACGGCTACTACATGACCAACACTGAGGGCATCTTCGTCGCTGGCGACGCCGGACGCGGCCAGTCGCTGATTGTCTGGGCCATCGCCGAAGGGCGCGCCTGCGCGGCCGCGGTGGACAAGTTCCTGATGGGCAGCACCATTCTGCCGGCACCCGTGGCGCCGACCGACCGTGCGATGGCTGTTCTGTAGTCCAACAGGACCTCCGGGATTCATCCGCACTTCAACTTAATCCATGCAACACACCACTAGGGTAGGTATATGAGACGCGCTAAAATCGTGGCCACTTTCGGACCGGCAATCGCAAGCTTTGAAAACACGCTTGCAGTGCTGGAAGCCGGCGTCGACGTGGCACGGATGAACATGAGCCACGGCGAATACTCCGTGCACGACACCACCTACGAGAACGTCCGCAAGGCAGCGGCCCAGCTCGGCAAGGCCGTGGCCATCATGGCCGACCTGCAGGGCCCGAAGATCCGCCTCGGACGCTTCGTTGACGGTCCCCACCTCCTGGAGGTCGGTGACACGTTCACGATCACCACCGAGGACGTTCCCGGCACCAAGGAAATCTGCTCCACCACGCTCAAGAGCCTCACCGAGGACGTCAACCCCGGCGATGCCCTGCTGATCGACGACGGCAAGGTCGCCCTCCGCGCGATCGACGTCGACGACGTCAAGGTGGTTGCCCAGGTGATTGTTGGCGGCTGGGTCTCCAACAACAAGGGCATCAACCTGCCCGGCGTTGCGGTCAACGTGCCTGCGCTGAGCGAAAAGGACGAGGACGACCTGCGCTGGGCCATGCGCCGCGGCGTGGACATGGTTGCCCTCTCCTTCGTCCGGGATGCCTCGGACATCAAGCGCGTCCACGAGATCATGGACGAAGAAGGCCGCCGCGTGCCGGTGATCGCCAAGATCGAGAAGCCGCAGGCCGTGGAGCAGTTGCACGAGATCATCGACGCCTTCGACGCCATCATGGTGGCCCGTGGCGACCTCGGTGTGGAACTTCCCCTTGAGGAAGTGCCGATCGTGCAGAAGCGCGCCATCGAACTGGCACGCCGCTGGGCCAAGCCGGTCATTGTGGCCACCCAGGTCCTCGAGTCCATGATCGAGAACCCGCGCCCCACCCGCGCCGAGGCCTCCGACTGCGCCAACGCGGTGCTCGACGGCGCCGACGCCGTGATGCTCTCCGGCGAGACCAGCGTGGGCAAGTTCCCGATCGAGACGGTCAAGACCATGGCCCGGATCATCGAATCCACCGAAGAGCACGGCCTGGAGCGGGTCCCCCCGCTGGGCACCAAGCCCAAGACCCGCGGCGGTGCCATCACCCGCGCCGCCGTCGAGATCGCCGACCAGCTGGAAGCGAAGTACATCTGTACGTTCACCCAGTCCGGTGACTCGGCACGCCGCCTCTCGCGTCTGCGCCCCATCAAGCCGGTCTTCGCGTTCACCCCGGTGGAGCACGTCTGGAACCAGCTCGCGCTGACCTGGGGCATCCAGCCGGTCCTGGTCCCGATGGTGGGCCACACCGACGAGATGACGGCCCAGGTTGACCGCAGCCTGCTGGAGCTGAACGTCGTCGAGGACGGTGACCTGGTGGTCATCGCCGCCGGTTCGCCTCCCGGAAAGGCCGGTTCGACGAACCTGCTGAAGGTCCACAAGGTGGGCGACCTCGCCGACATCGGCAGCCAGGGCGAAGCTGCCGTGGCCAAGGACAAGGTCGGCCCGTGGCCGGAAAAGAAGAAGAAGAACCGGGCCCAGGCCTAGTTTTGGGCGTGTGAACGCAAAAGGGAGGATCCCCGCCGGTTGGCGGAGATCCTCCCTTTTTGGTGCTTGGTGCTTTAGTGTTGCGTTGCTTTGGTGCTCGCTGCGTCGGGGCTTTCGGCCGCGGTGTGCGGCCGGCGCTGGTGGAAGCTAGTTGACCTGGTTGATGATGGTTTCGGCGACCTCGCGCATGCTGAGGCGGCGGTCCATCGAGGTCTTCTGGATCCAGCGGAACGCCTCCGGTTCCGTCAGGCCCATTTTGGTGGTCAGGAGGCTCTTGGCGCGCTCCACGAGCTTGCGGGTGGCGAACTGCTCCTGCAGGTCGGTGACCTCGCTCTCGAGGGCCTTGATTTCCTCATGGCGGGACAGCGCGATCTCCAAGGCCGGGATGAGGTCCGCCGGCGTAAACGGCTTGACCACGTAAGCCATGGCGCCGGCGTCGCGGGCACGCTCCACGAGTTCCTTCTGGCTGAAGGCGGTGAGCAGGACCACGGGAGCGATCCGGGCCTTGACGATCTTTTCGGCGGCCGTGATGCCGTCCATGACGGGCATCTTGACGTCCATCAGGACAAGGTCGGGCTTGAGCTCCTCGGCGAGCTGGACGGCCTTTTCGCCGTTGTCAGCCTCGCCGACGACGTCGTAGCCTTCACCCCGCAGGATCTCGATGATGTCCAGGCGGATGAGGGTCTCATCCTCGGCGACAACAACGCGGCGCGCCGGCTGGGACGTGGGGGTAGACTCCGTCTGTTCTGACACGGGAACTCCTTGGAAAGGTACGGCGGGAACTCCACCATCATAGGTTTTGTCCGCCAATGTACTTGGACCGGTTTGGTTCGATGCGGCGTCACTGGCGCGATTCTGGAATTCAGCCTATCTGCATGTAGAGTAATTTCGCGCACTGGAAGCGATCGCGTTGCTCACAGCACTGTGGTTGAGCGATTGTTACACCGGTGTACTCCGCGCCCGAGTGGCGGAATTGGCAGACGCGCCGCACTCAAAATGCGGTATCGAAAGGTGTGTGGGTTCGAGTCCCACCTCGGGCACTGTGTTTCCGCAGGTCAGCGGCCTGTTTTATCTTTGGGTGTTGACAAAACCGCCCAAAGTGTTGACAGCGGCGTACCGTTTTTAGTGTGGCCAGCATTCGAAAGCGCATCAAAAAGGACGGAACAGCGTCCTACATGGTGTTGTGGCGGGACCCGAAGAGCCGCGAGCAGCAGGGCCTGACCGTCGCCACTCTCGTCGAAGCTGAAACCCTGAAGAGGCTTCTGGACGCCAACGGACAATCCTTCGAGATTGCGCAGCACGCCATCCTCTCCAACGAGAAGCGCACACCGACCGTTGCTGAGGTCATCCAGGAGCACATCGACCTCCTGATCCGTCCGTCGAGCGGAACCATTAAGACGTACCAAACCATGCTGGACCTCCACATTCGGAACGTCATCGGCCAAGTCCCGGTGGACAAACTCGATTACCGGCTGATCGCCCATTGGGTGAAGTCGATGATGGCCAAGGGCAAGGCGCCGAAGACCATCCACAACGTCCACGGTCTGATTTCGGCGGCGATGAACACCGCGGAGATGCTTGGGTATATCTCCCGCAATCCCTGCCGCGGTGTGCAGCTGCCTGGTATTGAGAAGGCCGAGGATGAAGCGATGTTCCTGACCCATGCCGAGTTCAGCCTCATCATGGAGGGGATGGGGGAGCGGTACAAAGCTTTCACCAACTTTCTGGTCATGACGGGCACTCGATTCGGAGAAGCCACTGCGTTGACTGTGGCGGACGTCGACCTGCTCTCCAAACCGCCCACCGCCCGGATCAACAAGGCATGGAAACGGGACGGGCAGAACCAGTTCTACATTGGTGCGACAAAAACCGGTGCCGGTAAGCGCACCATCGGGCTCAATCCGGCGCTCGTGGAGCTGCTGATCCCGCTGGTCGCCAGCAGGCCGGGAAAAGAACTTGTGTTCACGACTCCCAAGGGTGGGCGAATCATTCACAAGCTCTATTGGGACGACTACTGGGTCCCTGCCGTTCGCACGGCCCAAGCAATCGGTTTAACTAAGAACCCACGAATTCACGACCTCCGCCATACTCACGCCTCCTGGCTGATCCAAGACGGCGTGCCCTTGTTCACCATCTCGCGCCGGCTGGGGCACGCCTCTACAAGGACTACTGAGCAGGTCTACGGGCACTTGATGCCCGAGGCGCTGCAGGCCGGTGCTGACGCCACTGAGCGCTCTGTGACAGCCTTTCTACGGTGATTGTGAGTGCTCTACGTGGGGCGTGGCGGATGTCCGTCCCGTGGAACATTTACTGGCATTTCCGGTCATGTCGATTGGCCTCCACGAGGCCATGAAAGTGGAAAGTAACGCCTTCCATTTGGAGATCCCGTGGAGATCGAATTTTTTGAGCCCGCCGAAGCAGCCGCGCTGATGCGCTGCACAGAGTCATGGCTCCGCGACGGCGCCACCAGCGGACGCTTCCCCCACGCATGCTGGGGAAAGGGAAAGATCATTTTCACTTCCGAACACATCCTGGAAATCGCGAAGTTGAGTGAGATCCTCCCCGGCAGCAGTGGGTCCCCGATCTCTGTCAGTCGGCCGGCGGCAAAGGAGCGGCTCATCGGTACCCGTTCGAAAGTGAGACTGGCCGCCGCGAATTGAACAAGGGTGACGTATCCCTTCCGGGCCACGGTTTGAACGGTTGAGCCAGGGAGTGGCACCCGAAGCAGACTTCCCCAGATTACTGAGGGCGAGGACGCGTGGCGGGCACCACGGACACCGTTACCTCGGCAGACGGTGGCCGAAGCTAGCATGGATCGAGAGGCGGCATAGAGCCTAGACCGTGGCGATCCACCACATCCGGACGTAGTCACTCGGCAATCTGGGCCTTGTGCTTAGGCTGTGGCGCAGGCCGCTACAAGGGAGATCTCTTGGATCTAAGGGTGATTTCGCAATCACCGGCGATGATCTGAGGAAGCTCGTGATCAAGAAAACCCTGCTGACGGATTGGCTTCAGACCGCCGGGCTATTCGTGTGCGCTGGGCAATTGAGTAGTGCATATGAAGGGGTGCGGCCAGAAGGCGGATATGAAGAGCGAGCCCACGGTTATTTCTTCTGCGGCAGCCATGGATGCAGCGATCGGATGGCTGCCGAGCTTACAGGCTGAGCCAAGTGCTACTGTTCGAACCAATGAATAGGGGGCTGAGTTGGGGAAAAGGGTAGCTAAACCTGGGCTAAAGGTTCTGGATCTGGTCACGTCTGACCAGGGCTCAAAGGACCTATGGCAGGGCCGTGCCCAAGTGTTCGTGAAATCGCCGCGCAAGGCCGGGCATGCTTTGATCTTGCATGAATTCCTAGCGGCTCGGCTCGCCAACTCCCTTGGCATACCAGTCCCTTTTGGCGAAGTGTCCGACATTATGAATGGTCGTGAGGCGTGGACAACCGCCGTTGCAGGGCGGACGGGGAAGTTCTACGGACCCCCCGACCTCAGGGAGGTCTACTCCAGAGAGCCCCACATCATGGCGGGCGTAGCCGTGTTCGACGTCTGGATATACAACCCTGACAGGGTGTCGGAGAATCTCGTCTGGCACCCCAGCGTCGGTCTTTGGGCAATTGACCACGAGGGGGCATTCCTCGGCGAGCATCGGAGTGACCCGGCCGAACTCAAAGAACTTGCGGAGCAGGGCTTCCTGTACCCGGGCCGCAAGACGATCGATTTCAAGCCGGAAGACTGTGCTGCCTGGACGAAGCTCATTTCAAGGCAGGGCACAGCCATCGCTGCTCACGCACTGGACATCTGCCACACTCGAGCGTTGTTGACGCTCGACGCTAAAGCTCACTACTTAGATTTCCTCGAGCGGCGGGCCAAAAACATAGCGAAGCTAGTGGAGTACAGCCTGGAGCTAACGGCTCACCCGGAATCTTTCCCCCTTCCAGGGGGCGCGTACACAGAGCCTATGCATTAGAATGTATGTTCGATTACGCTGTGTCACTAACAAATAGTTGGAGGTGTTTCCCCTGCACGCAGAATGGTTCCTCATTCAATACACGCACGACCTGCGGCGTCACGAGCCCCGGAATGTCGGAGTAGCCGTGAACTCTCCGGCGGGGTGGCATCTCCAGTTCATCGGTGAACGTCCGGACGGGCGCTTTGACGGTCATAAGTTGAAGAGCTTTAAGCTGGAGCGAGAGTACTTTGAATCTTGGGTGAAGTACTACCGGCGTCAGGCGGAATCAGACGCCTGGGAGGACGCGCTGACTCTCCAACAACGGCGACCGCATAACTTCGCCATATCGTCCGGCGGCGTGCAGTTCGAGACTGAGACGAATTGGCAAGCTTTCACAGCCCGCCTATTCGGAGAACTTGTAGGCGACCCTGCCCCCAAGCCCGGCGACGACTTCGATAGCCGGGTAAGGAGGCTCTTTCGTTCTGCGAATATTACGCCGCAGGAGAACGTGGAGATGGAGGGACTTTGGACACCCGGCGGCCCGGTCCATCGGATCAGGTTTGACTTCGGCGTTCAGCAAGGGCGGGGCGGTATCATCGAGAAGGTTCCCCTTAGGGACAACCCCGTATTCAGCTTCAAAGGCAGGCGAGATGCCGTCCAGTTGCGAGATCCGAGAACCAAATTCATAGCCATAAGCGAATGGACGGGTAGTGAAAGCGAAGACAAGATGGATGCGCTGCTACACCCGCTGGAAGAAATCGCCCAAACGATAAACCTTGAGGACAGCACTGCTGCAGATCAACTCCTAGAGGCGCTGGCTCTGTGACCGAGGCTTGCGGCGTCGCTGCTGGTCCAGGGTTTCGTTAGGTGTTTCATGCATCCGGCATTCCGCGAAGGCTTGCCCCCACCAGCCCTTCGCAGGTGCCCGATGACGTTCCCGACGGACCATCGATGTTGGCAGTATTTTGAACAGGCAACTTCGACGGGAACCCTGCAACGAGAACCAATCGTCGTCTCGGGCAACCGAGAGGTGCTGCTCCTAAACGCATCACTCATGATGGCGTCATAATGCACGTTTCTTCTCTTGGGCCGTTGAATAGCAAATTGTTAATCTCATCTGTCTGCCTTGGCTCTGGACATGTCCAGAGCCGAGGCGTTCAATTGAAGCTGTGGCGTCTGACGCGCCGCGGTAGTTGCCGTAAAGGCAGCCACGCTTGCTGTCCGCTGCAAGGAGGGAGCGGTATGGACCGGCAAACATCGCAAGAACCGGCGCCAGCGCAGATTGCTACGGATGCCTTTCTATCGCTGCGGCTACCAAGCCGGCTGACTCTGGCTGGACTCATCGGGATCGTGGCAGCCCTACGCCGGCGTCGTATCGAGATCGAAGCCACGACGATCCTCAACGGCACGTCCGTCTGCGGACTGTGGCTGTCGACGGATACTAGGGAAATCATTCTGCACGCCGTTTCGGACTCAGCGCTCCACAGGCAGCAATTCATCCTTCATGAGCTTGGACATATGATCCTGCGCCACGATGAGTTGGGCATTTCCTCGGAGTATGCCGACAGCCTCTTCCCAAATCTTGACGGCGAGATGGTGTCACGGGCTTTGGCCCGAAGTAGCTTCGTTGACGAACTGGAGGCCGCCGCTGAGAGTCTCGCCGATCTTCTTGCCGGCGCTATCCGCGACAGCACCATGGAGCCAAGATCATTTGAACAGGTTTTCGGGTGATCCAGACAGTCGCCGCTGCGGTCATCTGGGGCCTCGTTCTATGCCTCCTGCCGGGCGCCCGCACCAGAAAAGACCACAGCATTCTCGTGGCCGCGGTAGCGATCGGAACCGCGCTTTCCTTGAATGTCGACCCGATATATATCGCGGGTGATCGAGCCCTCGGTGGCCATAACCTCCTGGATCTTTTCGCGAACATCTTGATGGTCGTGGGAATCTACTTCCTTTCCCAGGCGATCCTCCGGGCCGCAGAGCTAAACGATGTACCTGTGCGCAGTGACCGTCCTGGCCTCCTGATTCTGGGTCTAGTCTCCGGGGCGCTGGTCTTTGCCTTCCTCTGCATCGAAGCACCGGCCTCCTCAACGAAATTCATGTTGGACTACGGTGACCAGCCTGCTGCCGCTCTCTATTCCGCCATCCAGTTTGTCTACATCGGGGTGGTCGTCGGCGTGACCGGATACGTGTGCATTAGATTCCGACGGCGGATGGCCACGTCTCACTTTCGAGTCGCCTTCACCCTCATTGGCGTTGGGTGCTCCCTGGCTCTCGTCGTCGTGTTTGCGGTCTTGGGAATGGACGTCGCCCATCTTCTGGGACAGCAGTCAACGATGGAGCAGTTGGCCGCCGTTTACGACATGAGTTTTGTCGGGGCGATGGTGTTCCTCTGTGCTGGGCTGGCCCTGCCACCGGTCGCCCGTCGGATCGTGCGACGAGCACAACTGAGGACACAAGCTGGCTTACTGGAAAACCTCACGTATATCTGGGAAATAACGACGGCGACCCGCAAGGATGGACGCCTGGCGGCACCCGCTGCAGCCATCGAGCGGGGTGATCCTGAGACGCGAAGACTTCATCGGATGCTTGTCGAAATTGAAGATGCTCTCCTGATGGATCCGGCCGCTGCTAAGTTTCTGGATGAAGCTGATTTCCAAACGTTGGCTCGAACAGAGGATTACCTCGCATCCAGTCAAGGCGTACAGGATGGTCGAGTAGGTCTGGGACGACGGGGGAGGAAGAAGGATCCTAGTGACAGATGATGCCGCGGCACCCTCTGAATTGCCGCAGGCGAGGCTCGCCCGCAAGATAAATCTGTTGCTGGATCTGTATGAGATCCGAGGGGGAGGGCCTTTGTCTTACAAGGAAATCAGTCGAGACATGGTTGAACGGGGCACCCCGTTGTCACGGTCAAGGTGGGCCTACATGCGAAGCGGTGATAGCTCCCTGGCTATGGAAAAGGAGCTGCTCCAGAATCTCGCGACATTCTTCGGCGTGGATCGCCGGTACCTTCTTGATGACTCAACAGAGGTACCCGAGCTGGTGGAAGCTCAGCTCAGCCTCCTGAAATCGATGCGCGAGGCGCGGGTTAGGAACTTTGCGGCCAGGCAATTGCAGGATTTATCACCTGAAACGCTCGCGCGACTTCGGGATGTCATCGACGAGCATGTCAGGAGCAGGGATGAGGAGTCCTAGAGTGCTGGGCCCCCTAACCATTGGAGCGGTAAGTGCGGCCGCAATAACGTTCCTGGGTGCTGCTTACTTTGCGCGCCGGGTGGTGGTGCCGACGACTACGCGCCGGGAGGATCTTCCCATAAGGCAAGTCTTCGTAGGACAAGACGGATCCCTGAGGATCGAACTGCCGGCGACGCCATTGACGAGAGCGCCCGGCCGATACAGCTTTTGGTTTGGCAATGGCAGGGGCCATGCCTGCATCGGGGCCGTCGTAGACGAAGAGACGAACGACGGGACAGTGACGCGGCTCGTCGAGCGCGTTGACTCCGGCGACCTACACGCTGCCAGAGCCGGCATCTGGAGCGGATACGCCTACTCCAAACCAGAGCAACTCGGCCTGCCGTTTGAGGAAGTGAAGATAAAGGTCGATAACGGCATGGCACCCGCATGGAAATTCACGCCCACGACGGGTGGTCCGGCGGCTTCGACATGGGCTATCCACGCCCACGGAATGGGCGGGAAACGCGCTGGTGCCCTGCGCGGCGTTCCTGTTGCCAGCAGGCTCGGTCTGACGTCGCTGGTCGTATCATTCCGCAACGACGGCGAAGCGCCGCCGTCGAACGATTCCCGGTACTCTTTGGGCCAGAACGAGTGGTTGGATCTCGAAGCGGCCATCCAGTTCGCCGTGGACCACGGCGCTCTACGGCTCGTTTTGTTCGGATGGTCGCTTGGCGGTTCCATGGCGCTGCGTGCCGCGAATCTTTCTGCCCATTCAGATCGGATCATTGGCTTGGTGCTGGTGGCTCCCGTCCTGGATTGGGCTGAGACGTTGACGTTCAACGGGAGCGCCAGTGGGCTGCCGGAAACTGTGGCCAGGGTCGGGCTGAAAATGTTGGGCGCGAAAGCAGGACGCTGGGTCACGGGCCTCGAACAACCTCTTGACCTTCTCACGCTGGATTGGGTAGTCCGCGCCGATGACCTCAAGACGCCAACGCTCATACTGCATGGGATCGAGGACAAATCGACGCCGGTGGAAGTCTCGGAGCGTTTGGCAGAGCTGCGGCCCGACCTCGTCCAATTGGTTCGATTCGAAGTTCCAGGTCATTCACTTGAGTGGAACGCCGATACAGAGAGGTGGGAGTCCTCGGTAACGCGGTTCCTGAAGTCGCTGCCCGCTGACTGAAACGTGGCCGCAAAGTCCGCAAGCTGTCTCTCGATCTGATCCGTCCGTGCCCTGTACGTTCCCGACCCCACGCTGATCATGCCCGCCTCGCACAGAAGAGTGAGCTGTTTGCGGACAGAGGAATCAGACAAGTTTAGGGCTGCAGCGACCTCAGAGCAGGTGGCCTGGCCATGTGTGATCAAATAGCGAATGAGGCGGCTTCGCGTCCGGTTCATCAAGATGTTCGCCATGGAGACCACAATCAGGTGACGAGGAAACCTCTTTAACCCGCTGTAGACGGGTCTACAGCAAGACGATACGCTCATCTACATACCGATGGAAGAACGGAGCCCCACATATTGCGTGGGGAGTTATCCGTAGCAATACTGGGCAACAATCAGTAGCTCACTGGCGATAGCCAGGTCAGGTCTGGGGGTGAAACGTGTCCGGAGATGGGGAAGGTCTCAACGGCGCGGAAAGCTCGCCACAGGCCGACCTTGCACGCCGTTTGAACCTACTGCTCGACGTCGTCGTTGCCGAGCGAGGACAACCCGTCACGTTCCGCGAAGTCCAGGAAAAACTGGCGGAGAAGGGGATCAAGCTTTCCAGAGCGCGCTGGTTCTACATGAAGGACGGCACGGGCAGGCTGGTGAGCGACCCGGTACTACTAGCCGCCTTATGCGAAATCTTCAACGTGGATCCCGCTTATCTTGTGGGTAGCGAGGCCTCAGATCTGCCCCAACGCATTGATTCGCAGCTTGAGTTTGTGAAATCTCTCCGTGCTGCGAGGGTGAAGACGTTTGCGGCCCGCACCCTTGGTGACGTGTCGCCGGAGACGCTTCGGGCGATCACGGAGTACCTGAACAAGGACATCAGCCGCCGTCCGGAAGGGGAGAGGGCCGCGGCCAGTCCACCGTCGGATGCAGATGAGGCGCCGGAGCGGGCAGACTAAACGTCTGGCACATCTTTCCAAGGCACTGCGACTACTGTTCCAGCAGGTACTTAAGGTGAGCGTCCAGCAGTTCCTTGATTCGGACAGGGTTCGCGGAATATCGGGGTGACCGTCCGTGCCTACGTCCAGGCTCGACGTCGACGATCACCACTCCTGCCTCTTCGAGCGCGGCCAGGTGCTTTGCCACGCTGGGATCGCCCGCGCTGACAGCGGCGACGATATCCCCCCGAGTTGCAGGCCCACTAGAAGTGAGGAACCGAAGAATTTCGTTTCGCGCTCGGTTGCCGAAGGTTGCGACGGCAGCTTCGACGTCGGCCGACCAGGCGGCGTCGTGAGGCTGCGTAATTCTCGGCATAAGGTCATTCTTCCCGAAGGTGGCGCAAAAAGTAAGAACAGCACTCTTGACGATACTTTAATTATCTTCGACAATAATTCCTGTAGCTTCTTCTGATCGTTGTTGGATCTCCGCATCCACTAACTGGGTTGGCATTATGTGCGACTCTGCGAACTACTCGATCTGAACAGTCAGAGCGGTGAAGCCATGGAAATTGAAGCCAAGGCGTATCAATCTACTAAGGGCTCAGACACGGTCGTTGATGTCGATGTCTCTTTGCACAGCTCACCTCCGCCTGGAGAACCCGGCATCCCCATCGATCGGATCCTGGTCGCGGTTGATGGTGTGCATCGTTACGTCGTTTCCCGCCTCGCGCGAATCGGGCGATCCTGCGATGTGGATGACGTCATGCAGGACATCCGAGTCGCCGTGTGGGACGGGGTCGCGAGGGGTCGCTACCGGGAGTTGCCCGGCATCCCCTTTGAAGCGTGGGTTCAGGGTGTTTGTAGCAAAATCTGCGCTGCCCATATCCGGCGCGAGCTCAGCCATCAAACGTTGCCGTTGCTGGTTGACTTCACGACGACGGAAAGCTCACCCGAGCTCCTCGCTGTCATAGGTGCTGGAGCGGTGGCAGACGGCGTTGAAAACTATGTTGATCAGGCCTGGGCGCAAGCCATGCTGGGCATGGTCCAGCGCAGCGTCAGCGAGGAAACCTGGAAGCTTGCAGTTTCCAGTCTCACTGGGCCGAGGCATTACGGACCTCCGTCGCCCCAGGACCGGCGTCGATGGCACGCCGTAACTGTCGTTCGCCACACGGCCAAAACAATCAACACAGCATTGAACTGTCACCCCGAACCCGGATTGGGCGTCGATGATCTCTGCCGATGCGCTGCGAACTGCCTTCCCACAAACGTTCTCCGGAGCGTCGCGGAGACGATAGTTCGTCCAGGACTGCGAGGACCGGATAGGTCCGTGCAGATGGCAGCTCTGGCCAGTGAACTCGGCGTCACTGAGAGGTACATCGCGGTAAATATCGGCTTTGCCCGGCAGTTGTACCGGGCAGCTTGGCGGGTGCTTCAGCACGAAGTGAACAGACCGGCTCTGTAGGTCATGGCTTCAGACATTGGGGTTGGGCGATGAATTGGTTCCGTAGAGCTGGCCGCCGGCAGTGGTTCGCTGGGGGACTGATGGTCCTGCTCATGTTTGGCGGAATCTTCATACTTTGGCCTGCCGATGGACCCAGCGGGAAGGTCGCGCCAGCGATGTCCGCAACCGCGCCGCCAACGGCGAACCCTTCTGGCACTTCCTCGGCACGTGGGGAGCCCTCCGCAGTTCCTGGTGAGGCCGCCATAACGGCGGAGGCAACGCGTGATGATTTGCCGCGTACCCGCGATTACCGGGCGCTCGCTGGAGCCGCAGCCCAGGGACTCTTCTCCTGGGACAGTCGATCGTCGTCGTACTCGGACGTATACGCCAAGGTGCGGTCTTGGTGGGAGCTGCTGCCTGATGGATCCAATCCTTTATCTGTACTGGTTAGGGAGTTTGAGGGAACTGGCGTGACAGCGGGTACGTTCACGACCCTGGCAGGTCAGTCTGCTCGCCGAAGCGGCACCGCAGAGTCCCTGCGTTGCGATCTCGAGTTGGCCAAAGTCCAGGAATATCCGGCCCCGTGGGAAGGCCTTCACGTTTGCACGGTGACGGTGCAAGTTGTGGACGAGTCAAGTACCGGGAGAAATGCCTATTCCGCACCAGTCACAGTGATGGTCAACTGTCCTCCCGCCGTCACCGCTCCATCTGAGCGCTGCGCCATGGTTGGCTTCTACGCGACCGCAGAGAGAATCGTCTACTAATGGTTGCTCTGGCAGCCGTAGCGGGGCTTACGCGGCGACGGGCACTGCTGAAGGTCGTATCGGCGGCCGCTTCCATCGCTTTGTTTGTTGGCGCTGTGGCATTTGCCGGAGGCGTGGCCGCGATAACTGGTATGGCGCGTCAACCCGCAGTTGCTTGTACACCAGAGGGCACCGACATGACCACTGCGTCTAACGTGACTGGCGCTGGCTTGGAAGTTCGGAACGCTGGGCGCTTGCTCTACGAGCTGACGCCGCGGCAGGAGAGCGTTGCACGGACATACATTACGGTCGGCAAGCAGCTTGGAATACCGCGCTCCGGGCAGATCGTCGCCATCATGATGGCGCTGCAGGAGTCAAGTCTGCGCATGCTCGCGAACCCCAGCGTGCCCACTTCCCTGAACTTCCCGAATGACGGCGTTGGACGTGACCATGACTCGGTCGGTTCAGCCCAGCAGCGTCCGGCGGCGGGCTGGGGGACAGTGGAGCAGCTGATGGATGCCTCCTATAACGCGCGTGCCTTCTACGGCGGTCCATCGGGACCGAATCGCGGCAGCCCTCGGGGACTGCTGGACATTCCCGGTTGGCAGGCCCTAGACAAAGGTCTGGCTGCTCAAGCCGTTCAGGTGTCTGCTTTCCCTGAACTGTATGCGCGTTGGGAGCCGGCGGCCACGGCAATCGTTGCTGCACTGGAGGCTGGTACTTCTCCGGCCTCCTGTTCCACGTCTCCGCCAGGGCCGCCGTCTGCTGGATCTTCACGCAACTTGAGCCAGCTGCGTCAGGACATACTGAGGTTCACGCAGGATGGCCTGGGCGGGCGATACGTATGGGGCGGTACTGCCTTCAAAGCCTGGGATTGCTCCGGGTATGTGCAGTGGATCTACAGGCAAGCCGGAATCGAGCTGCCGCGAGTTGAACAATGGCGCATTGGCGTCCGAACAGAGGATCCTCAACCAGGAGACCTCGTGGTTCAAAATCCGCAGGGACCCGACAACTGGGGCCATGTCGGCATTTACGCCGGCGACGGCATGATGTGGAGTGCTCTGAACCCGGCGGTAGGGACACTGCTGCATCCCGTGGGGTGGAATCCCGGCTCGGCCTATTTTGACCTGTTAGGGCGCTGAGGGCGCACGTCGGGTTCGATGGTCAAACGGAGCGCCCGGGCCAGAGGCGTGCTCAGCGAACAAGGAATATCCCGGTTAGAAACCCACCTCCCTACGGTTCCGGCGAAAGATATGGGGTGGGTATCGCAGCCCTGCCGGGTCGCATGCCGGAGCAAAGCGGCTGTTCAAGGGACTTTTGGTACCCATCCCGGAGTAAAGAGTTGGTGCGGACTGTCACGATCTTCCGCCCGTGCCTATGCAGCGCGGGGGAGAGGGGTTCGCGACTCCATACGAACCTGGTGGTCAACGCGAATGCACGTGGCTAAGTTCCTAGCTGGGAGCCGCTCAATGCCAGTTCTGGCCGTCCCAGCAGCGGCAATCCTCGTGCTCCTAGAGTGCATTTCCTACTGGTTTTCTAACCGTGCTGCACCGCAATCGACAATGACTGGCGGAAGTTGGGGATGGGCGTCCAGTTCTAATGCGCCGTGTGCCTAAGCCGAGCGGCCGCTGTCCTGGCCCAAAACCGTGTCTTTGTCTTCATTGCACAGTCCCTTCGAAGATTTTCGGACCGCCGATGGCATCAAGGGCCTGACGCATGCGGGTTTGGCTCTCTATCAGCCAATCGACCATTTCGGGCCAGCGTGCGGTGTCGGTGACGTCGTATTCCGCAGGCCCATCGACGATCTTGGCTGCTTTCCGACCGTCCCTCCGGTCCCATTCCACGGTGCGGCCGAGGGCGCCTTCAAATATGTCCCGTTGCGCCAGCGCTGCTTCGAAGCGCTGGGAGTTGATGGTCGCATCTGGGTCTTCGAAGTAGAACTGCGTGATCAAACCTGCACGCGTAAATGCCATCGAGAGCACTACACCGCGTGCTCCGGTGGAAGTGTTGGCCCAGCTTTGCGTGCTCCGGCGACCGCGGGTCCATGTCGGGTGCTGGTTACGGATTCGCTCGAGTGCGAGCGCCCAGAACTCTGCGTAGATGGCTGCTTTGCCGCCTGCCTCAGACGACGCCGATGTCGCGCGGCGCACCTGCTTCTCCCAGTCGTTCGGCTGTGCGGCCAACTCAAAGCTCGGGGCTGGCTCCGAACCACCGATCCGCACCACTTTGATGACCACGCCGAAGAATCGAGTGTTCTCATCAGTCCGCTCGTTCAGCCAGTCGATTGCCGCTCGATGCTCCGGCCGGAATCCGGTTGTGAGCCAAATGATCGTTGTTGGGTCGGTTCCGGCGGCATAGGTAAGGATCTGGCCCAAGTGGGTATGGTCTGAGAATTCCAACTGGTTCTCGACGATGACAACGTCGCCGGTTGCTTCGTCATACCCCTTCAGATCGAGACTGAAGTCGCCGACTGGATGTTCGGCCGCTTCCAAGATGAGCTCCATCCCCAGCAGTTCATTCAGAACGTCAACATTCTGAAGCAGCCATGGCGTGAAGTGATGTGCCTCGTGCGGCCACACTTCACGCGGCTGGACGTGAACAATGCGCCCAAGCTGCGCCAAAGAGTTCACCATCACGCAACCTCTTCCATAGAGGCGATGGATTTCTTCATGGATTCCCCCATTGGAAAAGTTGAATGATGCATCGAGAATCATATGCCCGTGCAAGTGCCTGCCCAGCACATGACGTTCTGCTGCCACCCGAGTACCTGATGGCCGGGAGCAGACCCGGCCCAGACGCGAGAGATTTGGCGCCGGCTCCAGGGCGTTGGGCGCCTTGTTATGGCCCAGCTCCGACAAAAAAACCAGTCCTTTCCAGAGCTGCCCAATCAGCTTGCTTCGTAGTCTCGGCCGCCGCCGCACACAGAACTCCTGGGTTTCCCGGTGCCCGTCATGGCCGCGCTTAGGATGGTGGGGTGAGCGACGAATCCGCGCAGTATCGCTTCCTGGCCGTCGAGCAGGCCGCCGAAGAGCTCAACGTGAAGTTGAGCCTGATTCGGGGCCTGATCAAAGCCGGGCAGCTGCGCGCCAACCAGATCGGCGGAAGGGGCTTGTGGCGCATCGGCCGCCCAAGAGATCGCCGACCAGATGCCGGACCTAGAAGACCACACCTGGGATGTTGCGCCAATTCAGCTTTCTCCTTATGCAGTCGGACGGTACGTCGCTCGCCATATATATCTTGACGAAGGCGGAGTAGCTAAGGGCAGTCTCAATTTCCACGGCGACACCATGGCCGAAGCCCTCGCCCTGCTCTGGCTGAAATTGCAGGAGGGGAAGTAGTGCCTCTCTGCGGTTGCTGTCCAAATGGCATTCACGTGGGAGACCCGGACTACCCCCTATATCGGGGGCGGAGTCTTAGTCGAAAGTACTACCGGACAATGGCGCGAATGAAGTCTCGGGGAACGTGGGAGGCACGGCGAACAGGCCAAGCGCCGGTACCTAGCGGCGAATTACCCCCAACACCAGGCCAATCAGCCACAACCAGCACCGCCGACATTACGAACGCCAGCACCGGAGTCCCAGAGTTAGAGGCCACGCCGGCGGACACAATCAGCCCCACCATCAGGCCGATGAGAATCACGCGCTTATCCTGCTGACGAAGACTCATGACACGCACCTCATCGGGTAGCTGAACAGGTAATTGGGATAGATTCTCAGCCTGTCCAGGCAGAGACCGTTGGCGGCGATGTAGAACGCAGCAGCTCCCACGACAGCCGAGGCAATGTGGCAGGCCCAGCCAGTCGTTCCGATACAGATTCCGGACACCACCCCGCCGGACATGCCAGACGCCACAGCTCCCTGGTCAGTTCGGTCGAGATCCACATACGGCTCGTACGCCCAGTTCTCGTCGTACCAGCCACTGGAAACAGCACTGGCGGCGCTGATATCGCCTAGCGCCAGTCCCCGGGCGAGGGCTAAAGCAACCAAAAGCTTTCTCATATATCGAGCGTGAGGCACGGGGGAGCGGCGGGGCAATTAAACAAATCAGGCCACGAATCGATTTAGATTCCGGGCCTGATTCTGTCCTTAAAAAAACCAAGGGTCGCTATATTCTGTGACCAGCCGGTGTCAGTCGGTTGGAGACTCTCTCTCCTGGCTGGCACCGGCCTTTAGTGTGCGGCCAGGTATTTCTCTACTACGTCAGCCTGGAGACGGCCACGAGTATTGACCTGGATACCGTTGTCAGCCGCCCAGAGCCGGACAGCCTTGGTATCGACACCACTAGTGGACTTGCCCTGGCGCTTAGTTGTGCCGCCTTCTTTTCGAGCGGCATCCTGGAAGCGACTCAGGAAGTCACGGAGTTCGGAAGCGTGGCCGGAATTGAGGTCAATCGCATAGGTGACGCCGTCGATACCAAAGCGGATAGTTTCATCGGCGTCGGAACCATCGAGGTCATCGAGAAGCCGGGTGTAAGTTTTGGTTGCCATATAAAAAGGCTATCACCGGATATGGCACGATAGGAGCATGAACGATCTGCCCATTATGTTTTTCCAGGTTGCAGCATCAGCTATCCCCACTCTTCTCATCGCTGTAGCCGTGGGCATCAAGCAGGGTGCAACCTATGCGAAGCAATACGGGCAGTTAGCGGCACGTGGGTTCAAGTTCAAGGCTATGGTATTGGGAATTACGGTGGCAATCGGACTGGCCATTGCCATGGGTGAGTTCGCCGCCTTGAGGGCCATAGCCAGGGGATCGGGCAACAGTGCAGAAGTCGAACTCGTTCTTACAGCCATCTTCATCTGCTTCCTGCTCATCGTTTTGGAGATGCTAGCGCCCTTTGCCGAGAGCATGACTCCCCAAAACCATATTCGGCTACTCACGGGAGTCTCTGGTATCTGGGTACTGTTCGCCGGGTACTATTTGTTGATTTCCAATGGCATCATCCCTCTCTAGGCTTACCTGTTCACACTACTATTGATGTTAGTAGCGAGACACATACACCGGCTTGGCCGCAGCTTCACTAATCTCGCCAGCCAAGTCGGTGCTCAACCTGTAGCCGTCGGCCTTCTCCTTTAGGAACTCAGCGGCAGCTGCCTTGCGCTTGATTTGGGTGTAGACCCGCTGCCAGGCTGGATAGGTTCTCAGTTCGTCGGCCAGCTCCGTCTTGCGGGCACGGAAGTCCTGCTCGTATTCGTAGACCTTTTCACCGATGATCCTGTTGGCCTCAGGCTGCACCTGCCGGGTCATAAAAACCTCGGGCATTTCCTCTACCCCCGCCTCAGCGAGAATCGACTTCACGAGGTGACGACGCTTCCCGATAGGCTCACCACGGTATTTGGGAGAGTTGAGCAGGGCTGAAAGCGAAGCTCGATAGGCAGCGCGGTACTGTTCGCGGTGCTCCTCTCGTTCAGCCTCGGATTCCACCTCAGCGTTTTCAAGCACGGCGTTTATCTTCTCCATCAGTTCGCCGGCCCAGTCGCAGCGGGCGCACCACTCATACGCTAAGCCTTGAGCTAGCCAGTTCACCGTGAGGGACATCATCGTGCCATCGTGCTTGTCGGCAGCCTTTAGAATCCGTTCTGCTGTCGGCGGCAATTCTTCGCCGTGTTCTGTTTCAAAGTAGATCCTGGTCATGTCGACCGAGAACGGCGTGGTCGAGACGCTAATGAAAGGAGCGCCCACTAGGACGGCTAGCTTGAGGGCGGCCTCGATATCGGCCACTTCGCTGTCCACCTCCACGTCTATTTCCTTTTTGACTTCGACGCCAGGAACGATTAAAAGGTCAGCGCTTGCCGCACGCCCGGGAATCGTGGTGTCGATTTTCGCCAGGTCGGCTGAGGTATAGGTGAAGGACATGGTTCAAATACTAGAGTGTGGTTCCGACAACTATTGGCAGCACTAGGGGATTGGCTCATAATGAGGGCAAATAACTGGGAACGCCATAGATGGCCGACAACACTCGAATCGACAATGGAACCACCGGCGACAATATAGCCACGGATGATGTTGGCGGCGTAACGCACCAACGGATGAAAGTCGAGTTCGGGGATGACGGTTCGGCGACCGACGTATCGGCCACCAACTTGCGCTGGTCGTTCGACCCTGTAAAGGGCTTCCCCTGGAATGGTTACTATCTATTCCGCCGCCCGTCGCGGCGCGGCGACGAGGATCGGATCTGCGTCAGCCGCTACCTGACGCAATATCGCGCTGGCGAGATAGGTGCGATGCAAGTGCAGCTGGGCCCTGGTGTACTCAGCAGCAATCAGCAACAGGTGTTCATCGACGATTTCGCGCCCGGGGGCGCGCCTGAAGTGGATCTCGACGACCGCGCGTCCATGCTTTATACGCTGCCCGCAGCAGACATCGCACAGTGCGTGGAGGCGACGATCGGCTTCCGCAAGACGCGGGGGCACGGCGAGCGCGTCTGCGTAGACTTCGACCGCGAGCAGCCGGGAACGGTCCCCAACCCTTTCGAGCGTGACGGAGCAACGTTTTGTGTCCACCAACTTCGACGGCTCGAAGCCACCCGACGGCCACCTGATGGCCCTTGGTGGAGCGGTCGGTTGGAACGTCGGCTTCCGTGGGCAGATCGATCTGCCATGCGAAGCGAGCACGGTGCAGGTTGTGATCGCGCACAGCGCGCGTGGCGCGCGACGATCTTAACTACGACGCCGAGACCAATACTGTTATCGCGCCGGAAGCTGTCCGCCCACAGCGCCGGCTGAAGAGTCCTGGACTGTCTTCCGCACACATGGTGCCTGGCAGCCATCCTGGCAGCCAGGCACCAGGCCAGCCACCACCCATTAGAGAGCCAACGCGACCCCTATCCGGAGCCTCACCCAGCGCGTACCCTGATGCCCATCAGAGTTGGTAGCTCGCCCTGGCCAGGCGCACGAAAATGGTGGGAGAGGTCATGGAATCGTATGTGAAGATCATCGGCGAACTCGTTCAGGGCATACAACGGGAGGGCTACAGCGGTCTCGTGCGGGCTGTGGCTCTCGACAACGACCCCGACCCGAACAGTCCAAACGCGGATTGTATTTCGGCTGCCGATGACGGCTTGAACTCAGCCTCAAGCCCGGAGGATTTCTGGGGTGCAGCCTTGGAAATGGCTAACTGCCTGAGAAGCACTCCTCCCGTCCTCGCCCCGGTAGACCCGGGCGAGCCGGAAGACCCGGAGCCTCCAGACCCGCCTGAGCCCCCAGATCAGCCTGGGCTTCCAGAGCCGCCGGCAAAGCCATCGCTTGGAGATTTAGTACTCGCCGCCCTCATAGCCCACCTTCGCGGAGGTAGCGAGAAGAGCTGACGGCAGTCGTTACGGTGAGGCGCGCCGCCGGGTCCGGACAACGGGGACCTGAGAACCCTTGATCGCAATTTCCTGGCCGCCCACCCGGCCGGCTTCGACGAGCTCATGCCCAAAACCCGAGCCACGGCCACCGTTGACCGGCTCCTGCACCACACCCAATCCCGCAGGCCAACCCATCTCTGGAGTCACTGCACGTCTGGTGCTCTTTCCGTCTTAAGAGGGTGTTCGCTGGTGGAGTCATGTCGCTGCCCCTCCGTAGCTCCCATGAACCCGTGAGCTCATCTGCTCACTCCATGGAATACGACGGACGGAGCACTAATGTTTTTCGCAGCGGTGGACCCGGGGATCACCCCGAACGCGAGCTTTCCCTTCCTGGAATCGCTCAAACAGATCGGCGGCGGCATCCTCGTCGGCGCTTTTATCATCATTGCCATCGTGGCCATCATCGGTGCCGCGATGCTTCTGGCCGGCAAACTAAGCCAGTCCTCACGCCTTGCCTCCGGCGGCGGCGTGATCCTCCTGTGGACGGGGCCCGTTGCTGCCATCCTCGGCGGCATCAACGGCTACATCCTCTGGTCGCAGACCGCCTTCCCGCTCGGGTTTTAGCCCATGCCCGCTGAGTGCGATCTCAATGGATGGTGGCCGCCCGGCTGCGGTTTGGTCTCACAGGCCAACGACAACGCCATGGGTGCAGTCACGTCGCTCTTTGCGAACATCCTTCAGAACATGGCGTCATGGCTTTGGGCCTTCATCACCGGCGCCTTCACCGTGTCAGACGTCGACGACTCCCAATGGCTCTCCATCCGGGGGCTCACGAACTGGTGGGTCGTTGTCATGTTGACACCTCTCGTCGTCGTGATGATCCTTCAGGTACTGTCCGGCCTGGTTAGCCAGCAGCCGAGACGGATCGGACGGGCGATGCTCGGCGGAGCTGCTGCCATTCCGCTCGTTGGGGCGGCTGTGTATCTCGTCCGGCAACTGACGCGGGCGAGCGACTTAGCCTCGGCCGCGCTCCTCGAATCGATTGGCTCCGATCCCTACCTGGTGTTCATGAGACTCTTTGGCTTCGAGCGGGCACCAGAAGGAACAGGGCGAGAATGGAACCTAATCTCGCTGGCACCGGGGAACACCGGGGGCGCCCCTGGTGCCGTCGTCGTGACGGTGATGGCAGTCATAGTCGTCTGGATCCTTGCCTTCATCCTGATGTGCTCGATGATCTTCCGCTCCTTCGCGCTCGTCGTGTTGGCCGCCGTCGCCCCCGTTGCGCTCATGCTGCTTCCCTGGGACAAGACAAAATCCTGGGCGCGGCGATGGTGCGAGGTCGTCATTGCCTTGGTTCTGGCCAAGCCGTTGGCCGGAACAGTCTTGGCAGTCGCGGTGAAGCTCTTTGCCGAGTCCAAGTCCTTCGCAGGATTGGCAGCCGGCACAGTCGGCATGGTCCTCGCCTGCGGTGCACCAATGATGGCCCTGCGGCTGGTGAGCTTCGCCGGCGGGGAGCTCGCGGCCGCCGCCCAAACCGCAGGAGGCGGCCACATCCTGTCCAGGAGCAGCAATGTTGCGGCCCGCCAAATAAGCAGGCAGACGGGTGGCCGCATGACACTCGCGAGCCTGGTAAGTCGCTCCGCAATGACTCGGCCGATCAGCTCAAGCCGTAGCGCTTTCCCCACACAAGTGTTGGCATCCACTGTCCGCTCCAAAGCGTCTTCACCTGGCAGCGACGGGACTCGACTGGCTCTGAGCAGCGGAACCTCCGTTGGCGCTCCGACCGCCCCGCACCCCTCGGAGTCCCTGGGCTCAATGCGCGGCCATCCCCGTAGGCAAAACGGCACGGCCTCAGAATCTCCTCGGCAGGCACCTCTGAAAGAGGCCGAACGGAGAGCGCAGCCGAACGCCAGCGCACCAGCCCCAGCAAGAGTCCAACCTCCGAAACCCCAGCACCCAAGAATCGACCCTCCGAAGGGAGGTACTCCTCATGTCTGAGGATTCGCGCGTCCTTGAGGCCGTCAAGTTTCCAAGATACGAGCGCCGGGGATTCTTCCTCGGGCTCAAGTGGTACCAATTGCTGATCATCGCAGGGGGAGCGTCAGTCGCCATCGTGGCATCAGCCAGCGCTGGGCCGGCAGGCCTATTCCTCTCCGGACCTATGTGGCTCGGGCTCATGCTGCTCGGACTTCTCCAGTACTCCCGCATCCCTTACCCCGTGTGGGCGAAACAGATCGCTTTGTACTTTTACCGTGCGGCGACAGGCCAGACCCGTTTCCTCGCAAAGCCCGCAACGCCACAACTTGCTGGGCGGCTCGCCCTTCCGGGCGGTCTAGGCAATTTGGAGATCCGAACAACGGCCGGCGCCGAATGCTTTATCGTCGACCGCCACGGAAAGGAGGCGATCGCTCTGCTGCGATGCAGTACGCGATCGTTTGCGCTCCTGGACGCGGATGACAAGGCATGGGCCGTCCAGGCCTGGTCACGTGTCCAGGCCGGCATGGCCCAACGTCAGGGCGTGGCCCGGATCGCCATCCAGGATTACACCGTGCCCTACCCATCGTCGGCCCTCTGGGATTACTACAGAGGCAACGCCGAGCAGGCCGGAGCTGGCGGCGGGAAGCTCACGTGGGGGCAACGTGCATACGAGGACTTGCTGGGTGCTGCCGGGTCAACTATGAGCCATGAGCTTCTCGTGGTGGTGGTTTTGGACACCAGCAAGGCTCGACGGCGGATCAAGGAGTCAGGCGGGGGACTCACAGGCCTCGAAACCGTGTTGCGGCTTGAAGTCGAGGCCATACAAACGTCGCTGGGGACTCACAATGTCATGGTAGAGGAATGGGTCGGCGAAGCGGGGTTGCTGGGCATCATTCGTGGTGCATTCGATCCTGCGACCTTGCCGTCGGCGAGAGTGCCGGTGGCGACAACCCCGCCGCTGGACGAACCGGCAGGTAAGGCGACTGCTAACCTCGACCGGCATCGTCCGATGGCCGTGGAGGAACACTGGACGTACCTACGGACCGACACAGGGTTCCACCAGACTTTTTGGATCGCTGAATGGCCGCGACAAAAGGTCTTCCCGGGGTTCCTGCATCCCCTGATTTATGTCGGCGAGTTCCGCCACACCTTCACGGAAGTCATCCGGGCTGTACCCACGGCTGAAGCCCTGCGTGACATCCGGTCCGCGCAGGAGGCACGTGAAACCCGCCGCCGCATCAACGCCCGCTTCGACAGGCCACTCACCCGTGAGCAAAAAGCCGAGGAGGAAGAAGTGATCCAGAGGGAGGAAGAGATCGTCGCCGGCCATGGTGATGTGCGCCCGGCGGCCTACATGACCGTCACGGCGACCTCGCTCGAGGACTTGGCGCGGCACCGCCAGGAACTCGAATCCGCCGCTGCCGGCGCATTCGTCGAGCTGCGGCTCCTATACGGACAGCAGTGGGCTGCGTTTGTCGCCGGCGGGCTGCCGCTTGGGAGGGGATTGCGTTGAAGCAGGAAACGAAGAGCCTTGAGTACGTCCCGTCGGGGAAGAACCGAAGCGAACGGAAGGCACGACGGCGGATCTCACCTCCCGGGGCAGCATGGGCGAGCGCAGCCGCAGAGGACAAGCAGAAGGATTTCCAGGCGTTTCGCTTCACAGGTGACTGGGGGAGCAAGGAGCAAAACTCGCTGCGTGGTCCGCACCGACTGCGTCCTGCGCCGCACCGTGCTTCGACGATGACATTTGCCGCCGCATATCCGTTCCTTACGGAGTCGGGCCTGGGGCACGAAGGGACTTACATTGGCACCGACGTGTTCGGGTCCGGGGCCTTCTCCTACGATCCGTGGATTCTGTATGACAAGGGGATCATCAGCGGCCCGTCCATCGTGGTGATCGGAACCGTCGGCACCGGCAAGTCCATGTGCGGCAAGTCGTTGGTGACGCGGTCCATCACCTTGGGGCGGAAGGCCGCCGTCGCGTCTGATCCCAAAGGCGAGTGGGTCGGCGTCGCCAAGACCGTGGGCGGCAAGGTGATCTCCGTTGGTCCCGGCCGACCTGCGAGGGTGAATCCCCTCGACGCCGGGCCCCGCCCGAGCGCCCTCACCGAGGCTCAATGGCAGGCGGTGGTGAGGCAACGGCGCCGCTATCTGCTGGTGGCCTTGGTCTCCCTCATGCGGCAGGGCACACCGCTCCGCCCCGTAGAGCACACGGCCTTGGACATCGCCCTCATGGAAACCATGGCCGAGAACTCAAACCCCACCTTGCCTATGGTGCTGGACCACTTGCTCAAACCCTCGAAAGAGATGACGGCCCTGGTCGGCGTCGAGGGAGGAACCGCCGTCAGCCACTCGTTGCGACGCACGGTATCCGGAGATCTCGAAGGTATGTTCGATGCCCCGTCCACTGTGGCCTTCGACGCGGACGCACCGATGATGGTGATGGATACGTCGGCGCTGATCGGGGCATCGGAGCAGGCCCTTTCGCTGGCGGCCGCCTGTGGCGCCACCTGGTTGGAAGCTGCCATTACAAATCCCGACGGCGGCAAACGGCTTGTGGTGTACGACGAGGGGTGGCGAATGCTCGCCGATCCGTACATGTTGGCCAAGATGAGCGAGCAGTGGCGGCTGGCCAGAACCTATGGGATCGCGAACCTGTTGATCATGCACAAGGTGGCGGACCTCAACGAGATCGGGGACAGTACCAGTGGGCATCGCCAGAAAGCCCTTGGCCTGCTGACCGAGGCAGACACCAGGATCATTTACAGGCAGAAGCATGACGCGATGCGCCTGACCAAGGAAGCGCTCGGCCTCACCGAAGCTGAATGCGAGCACGTGGAGAACCTTCCCAAAGGGGTCGGGCTCTGGAAGGTGGGAAACCGCTCTTTCATCGTTGCCAACCGGGTGACAACTGACGAGCTGGCTGTTTTCTCAACCGACGACAGGATGCTGTGAGAGCCCGCGGCAGCTCGCGGGCTGCGAGTGACAATCCGCTGGTCACCGCGGGTCTTGTTGCGGCGGCAGCCTACGTCTGTGTCTGTGCAGTGGTTCAAGCTGCAGCTCACGTAGCCGGCACTATGCGTTGCGGCAGTATGCCGCCGTCGCCCTTTAACCCGGCGGCCGCCGTCGGACTTCTCACCAACAGGATGGAATGGATACTTGTGCGCCCATCTGACTGTGAAGTCGGCGCAGACAGTGTCTGGTGGGTGCTGGCCCCGGCGCTACTCGTGGTCGGCGCGCTCGCGGTCGGGGGACTGGTCGCGTGGCGGCGATGGAAGCAATCAGGCGGGTGGCTGCGCCAGGACATCCTCAACCGCGACGGCGTAGCCCGCCGCGCCGAGGTTCTTCACGACTTCGGGGCGAGGGCTGTGCGCAAGAGAGGGAAGTTCACACGCCCAGGAGTCGTGAACCCCTCCGTGCAGGACCTGTCGTGGACGCTGGGCCGCTCCCGCGGGGTCACGGTCCACGTCTCCACGGAAGAGTCATTGGTGATTCAAGGCGCACCGAGATCCGGTAAGGGTCTGTACGTTGTCATCAACGCCATACTTGATGCGCCCGGCGCCGTCGTCACGACTTCCACGCGCGCGGACAACCTGGTTGTGACGTTGAAGGCCCGGGCGTCCGGCGGACGACCCGTGACAGTCTTTGATCCGCAAGGTATGTCCGGAATTCCATCGTCACTTCGCTGGTCGCCCGTGCGCGGGTGCGAGGACCCGGACATGGCTACCCGTCGTGGGCTAGTTATCACAGCGGACACTGAGATGAAGGGCGAGAACGCAGCATGGCAGAAGCGCTCGCTGATAGTCCTTCAGTGCCTGCTCCATGCTGCCGCGCTGTGCGGCGAGGGAGTGACGGCATTTCGACGCTGGTCTTCCAGCCCGGTACTCGCAAGGGAAGCACTCGAGGTGCTGGGCCGGCCCGGGGCCGCGCTGGGATGGCAAGCGGACTTGATGGGGATACTGGAAGACGACCCGCGGAACACGTCCAACTCGTGGATTGGGGTATCGGCGGCGGTGGCACCACTGTCGTCACCGAAAGTGCTGGCCGCCCTAAACCCACAGGACGAGTCCGAAGAGTTCGATCCGAAAGCCTTCATACGGGACCGGGGAACTCTTTATCTCATCGGCACCCGCGCTGGGGCGGCCGCTGCAGGGCCGTACCTGTCCGCACTGATCGATGACATCGACAATGCAGCGAGGGAGATGGCGTTCGTATCACCGGGAGGCCGGTTGGAGCCGCCCCTTTCGTTGATCCTCGATGAGATCGCGAACCTGGCTCCATGGCCCGGACTGCCTGTGGCACTCTCTGACGGCGGCGGCATTGGCATCTCGACACTCGTGGTTTTGCAATCCCTATCCCAGGCTCGTTCCGGCTGGTCCATTGATGAGGCGGCCACGATCTGGGACTCGGCCATCATCAAGGTGATCTTTGGGGGCGGATCCGACGAAAGGGACCTCCGCTCGCTGGCCGGATTGCTGGGGGAGCGGAGTCTTACGCTGACCACACGGTCGTGGTCCTCGCAGGGCCGGCAGGACGGTGAGCAAATACGCGAGAGTCCGGTCATTGCTCTGGACGAGATTCGACGCCTGCCTGTTGGAACAGCCCTCATGCTCGGCCGGCGCACCCGACCCATCCTGTTGGACCTCCTTGAGTGGCACAAGCGGAAGGACGCAGGGGAGTTGCGCCGCCTGAAAGCCGAGATGGAGCGCGAATTGGCGGACGGGCACCGGCAACGCCAACAGAAGAAGGAAGAGGCGCCGGATGCACAGCCATGACGACACGGACCAGTTTGATGTCCCGTCCTCGGCTTCCTTTGGGGACGACGAGCTCACCGCACAGTTGTTTAGGTCTGCGTTCCCCATCCCCGCTGGCCCCAAGAATGTGACCCGACGCTGGAGGGAGATGACGCCGGAGCAGTCGCAGGACGTCTGGGGGTCCCTCTTCACATGGGTGACATGGCTCGTCGCCACCTATCAATTGACGACCTCGGTGGTTCCGGATTGCTGGTGGCGGCACTCAGAGATCGTGGCTGAGCTTTACGCTCTGCAGCGCGCGGAGCTTGCCTCCTACACGGAGGACGACCCTGGATTCGGTCCGCTCGCCTTCCACGAAAGGCTCCCACACGCCGTCGAACGCTTGAGGACGCACACCAGGACCGCCGGATGCGTTGGTCTTCAGGTGCACAAGGAGCCTTCACCCCGCGTCCTGGCTAATGACGACCCCGCGTTCACCGAGTGGCGCAAGGATGCTCATCAGCTGGTTTCTGAATTCTGAGTCATGTCGCTCGTGGCAGTCCGAGCCATGAACGGGTGTCTGCGCAGCAAATACTGCGATCCAAGAAGCATGAAGGGTGGCTGTCGTGGCCGCTACATCCGAAGTTCCGTCCTCCATCGCCTCTGACCAGAGTTCCGCTCTGGCGGGACCGGGCGCTCGCCGTATGGCCCCTGAGGAGCGCGTTGCCGCCCTCATGGATGGTTTGCACTCAATCCTGGAGAACGCAGTTGAGTCACCCTCACATTGGCAGGTCTTGCTCGATGCTTCCGCCAACTTGTGGCGCTACTCGGGCGGGAACGTTGCCTTGCTGATGATGCAGATGGCGCAGCGGGGAACGGACGAGCCGACGCTCGTCGCGGGGTACAAGGAATGGGAACGACACGGCCGCACTGTCCTTCGCGGCGAGCATGCCCTATGGGTCATTGCACCCAGGATTGCCCGTGTCCAACAGATGCTGTTGCCCGACGGCACCCGTCAGCGCATTCCTGTGGGCGATAAGCTGCCCAGCGGTGCTGTCGATGAGGGGAAAAAGACGCTCATAACCGGCTGGCGCGGCCAGGCGGTCTTTGACGTTTCCCAGACCCAGGGCGCTCCGCTGCTGGTTCCTAGACCCGGCAACTCATCGGTGGAGGCGCCTCAGCTGTGGGCATCATTGGCTGGAGTTGCCCGCTCGCATGGTTTCTCGATTAACGTCACGGATGCGCAATACGGACTAACAAGCGGCTTCACCGACTTCGGTCAGCGCCAGGTGCAGGTGGGCGGGTGGCTGAACCCTGAGGAACGGATTGCCGTGCTGGCGCATGAGCTTGGGCATGTCTTACTGCATGGTCCGGACGACAATGTGGGCAAGCTCTATGGCAGCAGCGTGGACCACCGCGGGCTGGCTGAAATCGAGGCCGAGTCGGTTGCCTACACGGTGTTGAAGGCGCACGGGATTGATCGGGGCCCCCAGTCAGCAAGCTACTTGTCCGGCTGGGCTGACGCCGTGATCGCGGCGGAGCATTCAGCGAAGGGCCACGGCTCCTCCCGGAATCAGCCTGCTTCTCGCGTGGACATCGCGAAGTCCGTCCTGGGCCGCGTCACGGCGGCCGCCAAGCAAATCCTTGAAGTCACTGATCCTCCGGGACTCGGTGGGAAGGTCACTGCGGCTGAGATCTCTCCGACGGTTAGTAGTCCGGACACCTATGCAGGCCTGAAGCAGCCTGGTGAGCCGTCGCGTGGCTTGGAGATCTCGGGCCCATAACCGACCCCCAAAGCGTCGGACGGGACCGCCCCGTCTGCGAAGGAAAGGACAGAAGATATGAGCACCAAGATTCCGGTCAACATCGTCGGCAATCTCGTCGCCGATCCCGAGCTCACGTATGGGGAGTCGGGTGTGGCGCACGCCAGACTGCGGGTGGCTGTAAACCAGCGGATCCAAGGAGCAGACGGAATCTGGCAGGACGGAGAGCCTGTATTCCACAACGTCTCGGCATTCCGGGCGCTCGCCGAGAATTCCTCGACCTCCCTTAGGAAGGGCGACCCCGTCACCGTTTCGGGTGAACTCGAGTTCCGTGCCTTCGAAAAGGACGGGGAGAAGCGGGAAGCACGCCGCATCGTGGCTGAAACCATCGGTCCTGACCTCCGCTTCGGCACCGCCGCGTACCAGCGTTCTCCACGAGCGGCGACTGCTCCCGAAGCTGAAGCGGGTGCGGGTCTGCAGGCGGCTCCTGAAGCGGCCCTACCTGCCTACAGCATTGCTACGAAGGGACCGGTTGAGTGGGCCCCTTTAGGCGGGCCGGCGCGGAACGAGATTAGCCTCTGAAGCAAGGCGTCCGTGGTTCCAGTGCCTTGAAAACTAAAAACGCGCTATGGCCTGGTCCTCTTTTGGGACCAGGCCATTACGTCATGCCTTCTAGGAGCTGTACGTCTGGATCGCGCTGTCAGCGCACTCGCTTTCGCTGACATAGATCGCTGCCGCTTTTGCCCCGGACCATCCACGTTCGGCTACAGCCTGCTACTGCCCTTCCAGTCATCTGGCTGCACACGTTTGATGCTCGAGGAGTGCGCCCACCCCATGTGGTACTTCCCGGAAGAATCCAGCCACTCAACGAGACCGTACTTGTGCGTCCACCCGACAGCCTTGCCATAGATGCCGCCGACGTACACGAGCGGCCGACCAAACTTCGGAAAGTCTCGGATAGGTGCGCGGTCATCTATTGGGCGGTTTGCCTCGGCGTCCATGCGAGCCATCATGCGCTCGACATCTTCAGGGGAGCCAGACTTGATCACGAAGACAAGTATAGAACATATGTTCGAATGCGGCTTGGAATTCCATCTGCTCGCACGTGCTGCTCGTCGCTCCAGCACGGCCCAAACGAGGCCGATCTGCTGCCAGACTGCATCCCAAGGGGCAAGCCGAGCGTGGCCAGTACTTCACGCCGCTTCAGCTAGCTCGCGTCGATTCCGGGTCTCCGCGGCTCCTCGACTGTGTGAGTCCAGCCAATCACTCAGCAGCAACTGGACCCGAGTTACGGGCCAACCGTTCCGGAAAAGGGGGACGCCTCGGTTCTTCGATCCTTGGTGCGGACGGTACTTTAGAGACATTCTGGATTCGAGGACACAGGGAGGCGGTCGCGCTAGGAGCGGCCGGGTTGGCACGACCGAAAGACAATCGCGCTGGGGGAAGGATGYATGAGCCTTACGGATCATTTGAGGAACTTCGGATCTCCCGTCCGCGCGTATCTCGACGGCGTCTCGCCGATCCTTGCAGGCATGCAGGGCAGGTCTAGTCGGGGCCAATCAATGGCCCGGGCACTTGGGCTCGAGGGTCTGGTCCGAAGCAGGACGGTTGTGCCTCCGCCACTCGGTGTCGACGCCGCCCGCTCAGGCACGGCGATCGACTTCCGTGCGCGAATCGCGCTCGGGGGCTTTGACCCCCATGACTCTGCCGCGGCCTTCGGCGTCGCCGTGCTGCCCCTCCATGAGGACGAGATTGAGAATGGCTCCCACCGCGCGCAGGTCCTCGCTGAGGCATTCGATGTAGCCGTTCGGATCGTCGAGAGCCCCTCGGACGCGGCTGAACTCGACCGTGCCGCGCTCGTGCTTGCGCACTGCGAGCAGGTCTACCGCCGTGGTGCCGCGGCTCTGAAGAGATCTCTCGGTGAGGCCTTGGATCTTGCTGACAATGGCCTCTCGTTTGCCATGGCCATCGACGAGCCTTCGCTCACCGATCTTCGAGCGCTGATGGAGGCCAACGCCGGTCAGCTCGACGATTGGCAGGGGAGAAGCGCGGCGGGTGAGCGCTACGAACCGAACCCAGTCTTTGCCGGCTCCAATCTTGTTGGCGGCGCTGATGCCGACTGGCTGGTGGGGGACACGCTCATCGACAGCAAGGCCTATGGGAAGCTCACCGTCCCGACACTGAGAGACTTCCTCCGCCAACTGCTGGGTTACGTCATGCTCGACCTCGACGACGCCCTCGGCATCCGCAGCGTCGGGCTCTGGCTTCCGCGCCAGTGCCTGACGAAAGTCTGGAGCCTTGACCGTCTCCTCGGCGGGGACCCGGACAAGTTGCTGCCGAAGCTGCGTGAGGGTTTCCCGGGAGTCGCGGGCAGGCGGCAGCTGGCTGTGCGCGAAACCGTGACGCGACGCCGCAAGCACCAGATCCTTGCCGACAACAAGCACACCCCACGACGCATGCTTGTCGTCCGGCGTGCCGTCGCCGAGAACACCCGCGTCCCTTCCGAAACCTTGAAAGCCCTTTCGGAGGATCCGGATTCCTCGATCCGAGCCGCGGCAGCTTGCAACGAGGCGTTGGACGCCGGCCTCCTCCGGGCGCTTGCGCGCGACGACGATCCCGAAGTACGGGCAAGCGCTGCGAGAAGTGCGCGCCTCCATCCTGCGCTGCTCGGTGGACTGCTCTTCGACGACGACAAGTCCGTGGGGTTGGCCGCGTACAGGAACCCGGCCACAAGACCTGAGGACAAGGAGAAGGTGGCTGCCGAATGGGATCGAGCGTGGAGAGAGGCAGCGCCGAGTCGGAATGACCTCGAAGCGATGGTCGCCAGTCGGAGAGCGGAGGTGCGCCTGCAGGTCGCTTTCGACCCGCGCACGCCGCCGGACATCCTTGTTCTCCTTGGCGGGGAGCGGCGCAGCTCCCGGGTGCGGCGAGCCGTCGCGGCGAACCCGAACACGCCATCGGCCGCCCTGGCCTCGCTCGCCGAAGACAACGACGACGAAGTGCGTCAGGCGGTCGCTTTCAACAGCGCGACCCCGCCCGAGGTGCTCATCAAGCTCGCGGGCAGCCGCATGGACCTCGCCCTCATCGTCGCACTCAACCCCGATGCGCCGATCGAAATCCTCAACGCCTTGGTTGGGGACCCGGACGCCTTGGTGAACTTCGTTGCCTCGGGCGTCCGTGCGGAACGCGAGCGACAACTTGAACATCCACATCCGCCCCAGGCCCTCGCTGAGGACCGTCGTCAAACTTAGGATCCGTTCATCCGGATCCCTTGGCAAACCGATCTACACTTGGGCTGACAGCAGACGCCTCAGTTGGCCGCCCGTCAACCGGTGCCCATGCCAAGCAATCTCCGGCTCGGATGAAGTATGTGTCCGGCCAGGGCGCGCTGGGCGTCACCTGGGCTGGGTCCGGGGCGATGAGCAGAACGGCGCCGGGCCAAATCGGTTCTGACAGCGCCTCCATCCAAGCCGGCTGAACATGGTTGAAGCGGTTCCACATGATGGTGACCCATGAACCGGTGGGTTGTATTGCGTTAACGCTCAGGAGCGTCAATTCGGTCGTAGTCCCGCTTGCCAGCTTGGCATTGTCGAAAGACCTCCATCTTTCCGTTGCGTCGGCCAGCCATGTACGGCGGTGGTTGACCCGTGTCCACCAAAACCCACCTAACAGCAGCGCAGCTGCCACCAAGAGGCCGCCAACAATAACCTTGAATACGGAAGGGACTTCGGCCGCATCGAAAGACACCAGAAAGAGGACAACGGCTATCAGTACAACGGTGCTGGTCGATACCAGCCCAGCTGTAGCAACTTTCGGTTTCACCGTGGGGTTTAGGACCATAGTCTCGCCTCTTCCATCAGCTTAGAGCTGCCAGCCAGCCCTGGTAAGGACGACCTGCTGGGAAAGGGGCATATTCAATGAACTGGTTTCTCGCTGAGGTGCTATTGGACAATTGCGAGCGCCATCAATCATTACTTGGAGTTTTTCCCTCTGATCCCGCTGTTCCCACTCGTAGTCAGCGGGAGTCGCTCCCAGTGGCAGGGGTGAGTCCGAGATCCCCCACCTGTCCCTGAATAGGGCGACGTCACGAATCAGTTGGCCTGACGCACCGCTGCCAAGGGAAACCGCCAAGACGCGTTTCCACTCAGGGTCCTCTGTCAGGGCAGTCATGGCTACGGTGTCGGTCCTCTGCCGGATGCGTTGGCGGACCTGATCGACCATCTCCGCTAAGTCAGGACGAGGAGTAGCAAGACCCTCAAGCAAGGGGTCGATCGACATTGTCGGCATCCCATTCACGAACCGACGCAACCGCATGCTGAGGATAGACGCGTGGTCGTTCGCACCAGTTTTGTCTCGGAGAGTCTCCTCTAAGACGCGTTCAGCCCCCTGAAGGCTGACGGCCGTGGCCTTCCGCCACGCCGCGACGGCCGCGCCCCACGCAGGTGACTTTTCGAGTTCGAGTGACGAGCCGCCGTCGTGCTTGCTCAAGTATTCCGTGAGACTTTGAGCAGCGGCTATTTGCGCCAAATAGTCATACTCCGCGTAGAGGCGTTCGAGGGTGTCTGACTTTTTGCGCTCCGCGTCGCGTACTTCATGGGCGGTCCGCTCAGCACCTTCCGCAGCGAGTACTTCGCCTAAGATGCTCCGCCACGACGGCTGCAGCGAGGGGTCAAGGGCAGGGTGCTCAGAGTCATCACCTTCGCTGACGTAGGCAAAGTTGCCGGACCGGCCCCGGGTCATGCTGACATAGAAGAGCTCGCGGGTGAGCCGGCCCTGGGTAACCACAGTGTGACCGGTGTCGACGGTGACGCCCTGGGAGCGATGTGCGGTGGTTGCATAGCCCAGCTCAACGTGCGACTCGAGGTACGTCCGGGGGAGTATGATCCTCGCTCCTGTTTGCCGCCGAACCGCTTGAAGTGAGGCGTCCCGCTTGCTGACACTTTCGACCTCGAACAGTGTTCCATTCCGGACGAAGTCACCGTTGCTGTCGACGAGCCTGCGGTCGTTTCCGCGGGCGATGATGGTGTCGCCGGAACCGGCGTATAGGCCATCGTTGAGCAGAACGCTCAGTTCGGGATCCACCTCGCCCTTGGCCACGAGGTCGGCTTGGGCGCGTTCGTTGAGCATGCCGACGGTGTCATTGTCGGCCGCGATAAGGATGGATGACTTGCCCGCGAGCGTATCGGCCTGCCACGCTAGGTACGCCCGGTGGACCATGTCCAAGTAGGTGCCGTGGCTGATCCGTCGATGCTTCTCATAGTCCAGAATCGCTGAGTAGTCTCCCCTCCGTAGCTTGAGGGATGATGCGCCCTCCCACTTCTCGTGAAATCTCCAGATGCTGCTGAGTCGGGTGGTCATTTCTTGCCGGTCCAGCCAGCCGAGAAAACCGCCGGCGTCGATTGCGTCCAGCTGGCCTGGGTCACCCACCAAGAGGATCTTCGCATGGGCCTCGCGGGCCTGCTGGACCAGGGCGGCGAGTTGGAACGTGGAAACCATGGAAGCTTCGTCGATAATTACGAGCTGATCCGGGTGAAAGCACCATCGCTGTTGAACGGCGGCGAGCCGGGCAGCTTCCTGCGCGAGTGCGATGCTCCGGCGGTCGTCGGTATGAGCCTTCGCCAGACGAGTCTGAACGTCGAAGAAGCGCCCAGCCCGTGAACTTGCCCCTGGGCCCACCGACTCGTGCAGCCACTTTGCGACGTTCTCTGTGGCCATGGAGAGTCCGCGGCCCAACACGTCCGCGCTTGCCGCCGCCGGGGCAAGCCCGAGCACGCTACCGGCACCGTGTTCCGCTTCCCATATCGCCTTGACGGCGCCGAGGGTCGTTGTCTTTCCCGCGCCGGCTGGGCCCACGATCGCGTCGAGGCCGTTGCCGCTGAGGAGGACGCTGGCGACGGCGGCACGCTGATCGGAGTGCAGTTCCGGCTTCTCCGGCTGTCGGATTCGGTCAAGCGAATCCATGATGACATCCGCGCGCACGACTGGGCCGCCGTCGTCGTTTCTTGCCGCCATGATGGCATCCTCGCAGGCGAGCGTTGACGTATCGGTGTAGAGGCGGGATCCGTGGAAGTCGAAGACGCTGCTTTGCCTGATGCGGACGTCCGGCGCGGCGTCTGGTGGGGCGGTGTAGCGGTACTCGTTGAGCGCCACGGACTGATGTTCGGCGGCCGTGGCGACGGCATCCATTAGTGCATTCCGGTCGGAAGCGGAGCGGCAACGGATCTGGGCGCAGACCCTTTCCGCTTCGGCGAGGAGGTTCCAGCGGTTCCAGGTTGAGCGCTTGGCGGCGACCCGTTCACGGGCAAGGGTTGCGACGGCGCCAATCCAATCGGGCGTGAGGTCCACGACCGAAAAGGCGGAAATCCGGGAGCGGTTGATCGTGGCGGCGAGGACGTCAGTTGGGTGGTAACCTCTGGCGATCGCTCGTGCCCGCCATTGGTCTGAGAGTTCACGCAGAGGCGCGGGGAGTTCGGCCTTTGGAACACGGGTAGCCAAAGTCGCGTGCTGACGAAGCTTGATGGTCGTTGCTGCGGGCGGAGGGTGACCGTGTTCCGTCTTCCATTCCGCCACGAGGCGGTCTGTTTCCACGTTGATGAGACGGGACCGGTTAGAAAACTCACGGATCAGTTCTTCGTCTATGCCGGTGAGTTGCTGGCTCGGATTGCGGGTGCTGGTGACGGGGATTCGGATATTGGTGTCGCTTCCGAGTTGTCGGTGGAGGGCGTCGAAGAGGAGTCCGTTGTAATGCTCGCTGGCGGCGACGGCGGCCTTGTATAGGGTGCGGGAGTCGAGCGTGACCCAAGCCCCGTCGGTGATGCGCTGGATGCGGTTGGCGATAACCACATGCGTGTGCAGCTGGGGGTCGCCAAGACGTGATTCCCAGTGGTCGAAGGCGGCGGCGATTGCACCCATCGCGCCTAGGTGGGCGACGCCGTTCCGTCCGGCGCGCGTGTGGACGACGTTCTCTTCGAGCCATGTAAGGGTCTCTGCGACGACGTCGTGATGGGTTCGCAGGATTCGGTCTTGGGTGCTTCGGGGGCTGAGTGCCCACAGGATGGACACCGATTTTGGCACACTGAAGGTCAGGTCGAAGCCGACGACGGCGTGCCTCACGGTCGATGGGCCGGTCTTGTTGTCGACGGCGGTGGGTTGGCTGTGCGGGCGACCCAGCGGCCCGCCCGTGTCGGGGTGAACTGCTAAGTCGAAGACTGCTTTCGCGTCAGTTTCGGAGACGGGTTCAGCGGCGGTTCTGTTGATTCCGCTGAGTCCACTGCCGATCCAGCGGCCTTCCGGTGTGCCGGCTTTCATGTAGTAGGTGGTGGCGTCCGGGGGAGAGGAGGCGAGGTCGTTCATCATCGTCGTCTTGAACAGGTAGCGCAGGCCGGATTGTGCCGAGAGCCGTGCGATGGACATTGTCATAGCCGCGGTGCTCCAGTTTGGCGCTTCGATGGATGCCACCCACGACGACGGAAAATTTCCAGGGTTGCTTGATCGAGCGCCACGCCCTTTGCCTGGGCAATGGAGACCAGCCAGGCAGAGACGTGCGCCAGATCCCGAACGTTGGTCCTTTGCGCGCGTTTGAGGCGAGAGACCTCTGACTGGAGGAGGTTGTTACTCATTCTTTGTTCCGAGTTCTCCGCTTCGAGACGATCGATCTCGCAGGCTTGAGAACGGAGCTTGGACTGGAGTACTTCGCGGTGCCGCTGGCATGATCTCGTTTTCGACTCCAGCTGTCGCTTGGTTGCTTCCAGTTGGGCTTTCAGGTCAGTGGCCAGCGAGTCCGCTTTGGGTGTTAGGGCAGGGCGGTGGCGAGTCCGACGTCGACGATCCCGCTGCCTGTTGCCACAGCGCGTCGAACAGAAGCGCTGTGTCCTGCGGGACGACTCGAAGCCTTCGGTGCACTCTTCGCATTTCTTGACAGTCACGTGTGTTCATCTGTGCTGGGCCGGCTATCGACATGACCCGACGTGGGCAACACTCACGCTGATGGCCTTGGATGCCAGAGGTGTGAGCAGTTGATTAGTGATGGACAGGATAGGGAGCAACGAGACTTAATGCCACTGCTCTCTTCTTTGGAGCGTGCGGACGGTTCAAGTCTCCTAGGGGGAGGCGGAGTGCTGATTAGTGCAACAGCTTGTTGCACGATTGCTGGTGCTATGAGGGCCGGCACAGCTGTTGCAGGGCGAGCTTCCATCCCGTAAGGGAGTCTCAAACTGTCCAGATGGCGTCTGGACAGTTTGAGGTTCTTCCTGTTTCGGTGCTCGGCGGAGTCCGCGTGCGACGTAGACCGTGACCTGCGTTTGGTGGACGGTTTTAGAGAATCTGTTTAGAGAGCAGCGGGCATTCAGGGCGGATATTTGTCCACCAGGCTTTATGGACGGCGCGCGACCAAGGTGTCGTGTCCTCTCGTTCACCTTCGCACGATCTAATCGCGGAACTCCCGAGTTGTGCCGCATGGCACTTCATGGTCGACTCGAACGGTGTACTTGCCGTAATCGCGTTGTATGACCAGGATTCCCTGCCTGCGTTCAAGAGCGGTGGGAATGAGCCTGCTGATGGCACCGTTAAGCTTCTCGTCTCTGCTTTGGGGCTCCTCCAAAGTGATGACTTCAAGGGAAACAGGAAGCGCCGGGCTTCGGAACAGGCCGCTGCCCGTTAGCGAGAAGGCAGCGCTGGCTTCCCGCTCATGCAACTTGTAGGACACATGTCCTCCTTTACTAGGTCGACCGGCGAGTACGGTCGTAATTGCCGTTGATGTGGTTTCCTGCCGGAGCACCCCCTGATTGCAGTCCTCTCGTCTGGAAAAGCGGAAGCTTCCACCCGACTGCATATGAGGTCGAGTCCTGGGTCTCGTGCTGCAAGGAATTCAAGGACCGGCCGAGGACGTCAGATTGGGGTGGCCCCACTCACCCAGCCACTGACTGTTTCACACTTATAGTGGAGTCCGATCCAGGGTGACGCGATCAGCTCATAGTCGGGGGAGTCCTCCAGAGGTTCTTCTTTTCTGGATTCACTCGTTGTTTCATCCACTGTCTTTGCCTTCCCGGTGACGAGCCGCGCATAAGTTAGTGCCTAGCCGACTGTGCCTGGTCGAAGGAATGAAAGGCGCGCTATACATCTGACAGGGTGCTCACCGCGCAGACTGCACCTTCGGCGCTGCGCGCCTCGGCACCGTTTTCCAGACCATTCGGCCCCGGGACGATGGAGAATGTCTGAGGCTTGGTCATCGGGGAGGCAAGCCGGTAACCGAAGGTCTTCCCGACCAGGTCGATCCCTTCGCGGCGCATGTGTTCACCCATCATCAGAGCCAGGAGGGGCCCGTGGATGACGAGGCCATCGTAGCCCTCGTTCAGGCACCAGTCGCGGTCGTAGTGGATCCTGTGTGCGTTGTACGTCAACGCGGAGAACCGGAACAAAAGTCGTTCATCGACTGCTTGCCTCAACACTCGGCCCGCGGGCGGGGCCGGCGGGGTCGGGGGTTGGGGCAGGGAGCCGGTTCCTGAAGCGCGGTAGACGATGTCCTGTTCTTCACGGATCAGGAGCTCGTGGGCTTGGAAGATGTCATGGCGAACGGTAGTGAACGTCAGCGGTCCGGTCCGGCCGACCTTCTCGACTGACTTAGCCACGGAAATGACTTTTCTCGCCGGCGCACCAATCTTGAGCTGCCCGAAGGTCGAAACCCGACCACCGGCGAACATTCTGCGCCGGTCAGGTCCTGGAGGTGCCGGAATACCGACTGTGGGGTGCCCGTCCGGCCCGAGCTCACTCTCACGGCTGCGCTCCAAAAGGTAGAGCCAATGCCAGAGCGGAGGGACGGTAGCGCCGACATCGAAGGGTATGTCGATGTTTATGGCTGCAGCGAGGGATTCCACCGGTTCCGCAGCGACGTACTCCGAGCGTTCGATGCGGTCGTCGGTCAAGGTATTTGGTGTCATTTTTGGGTCTCTATCTTGGTCGCGTAGGTGGTAGCGCTGAGTGCCGCGATGAGGTTGTCGATGGTGGGTGAAGAATCAAGATTTTCCACTGCGTCGATGAGCTTCGCGGTCGTCTCTTCGCCGTAGGGGCGAAGGAGAGCACGTGCCTTGGCGACAACCTCGGCGTGCGTCATGGGGTTCTTTTCGGAGCCCTTGGCGTCCGTCGGATTCCCGGCCGGGAGAGTGATCTTTTCGCCGTCGATCAGCTCGAAATCAAGGCGAGGGCCGTCCTCGAGCTGGATCGATTCGTCGAGCACCATCGAGATCTTGGCGAAGATCTCCTGGATCCGGGGCTCTGCGATGCGGGGCGGGTCGAATTGCTCCAGCCCGACAGAACGGTTCTCCAGCGCCACGCTGATGGCGTAGGGCAGGCTGAACTGGGCATCGAACACTGTCTCGATGGGATCGACGTTGAGCATGTTGATCGCTGTCTCCCCGGCGGTCACTGTGATGGAGCGGATGTTGGCGGGCCGCAGATCACGTTCAGCGATCAGTTTCATCACTGCATCAACCGCTGAGTGGCTGCCTCGGCAACATGCGTAGGGCTTCAAATAGGACGTGGAGACATTGAAGGTCTCGCCAAGACGGCCAAGGACTCGTTCGGGGAAACCGTGGCCGTCCCCGTAGGTGGCATAGATTCCACCCCATGGTGCCTCGAAGATCCGATGGGGTCCGGTGACACCCGCCCTGGCGAGAAGGGCAGCGTCAATACCTGATTCTCCCGCTTTGCCCGGGTGCACACGCTTGGTCCAGGCGCCGTCCTCGATGAAGGCCCAGACCCCTCCTGTGAACGATCCGGCGATGCCAAGGGCATCGGCAAAGGTGGTCGTGTCAAGCTGGAAGATCTTGGCGCAGGCGGCCGCCGCGGCGAAGGTGCCGAAGGTACCGGTGGAATGCCAACCGCGGTCGGTGTGGGCAGCGAAACCGCCGATGCCCTGCAAGAGCCGATAGCTGATGTCGTATCCGGCGCAGGCGGCAACGATCAGTTCCTTGCCGCTGGAGCCACTGAGTTCTGCGGCAGCGATCGCGGCCGGCAGGGTGGCCGAGCCTGCATGTCCCGGGCCGCCACCGTCGTCGAAGTCCCGGGCGTGGGCCGAGGTTCCGTTGGCGAGTGCTGCGTGTGCGGGGTTCAGGCGTTCGGAGGTTCCCCAGACGAGGCTTGGGCCGCCGTTCGAGATGCCGGTGACGGCTTTACGGACGCGGCGTGACTCCTCTGAGGGGATGCCGGCCATGGCGACGGCGAGTGTGTCGAGGATGTGGTCTTTGATCCCGGAGACCACATCGGGTGGGAGGTCCTCGTAGCTGGTCTTGGACCAGTATTCGGCGAGCCGTTCGGTGAGGGACTGCTGCCGTTCAGATGTGAGTGACATGGAGTACCTCAGCCTCGGGGGCCCAGGTCGACGGTGAGCTGATTGATCGTCCACCGCCCGGCGGTCTGGCTTATGGCGGATTCGGAGTCGACGACGCGGGCCTGAGGGTAGTGGCGGACGAGGTGCCCGACTACTTCTTCGATCTCCACCTTGGCGAGTCCTTGTCCAAGGCAGTTGTGTGGGCCCGTGCTAAACGTGAGTGGCTGGTTCCGCTCGCGGCCCAGGACGAATTCACCGGGGTTCTCGAACCTCTCCGGGTCGCGGTTGGCGGACCATACGGCTACATGCATGTCAGTTCCGGCGGGGATGGTGATGCCTCCGACCTCGATGTCTTCCATGGCAATCTTGCTCACAACACCGGTTCGCGGATAAAGGCGAAGCGCTTCGATGACTGCGGTCGGGATCCAGGTGGGGTCGGCGACGATCTGCTCCCAGACTTCTCTGTTGCGCAGCAAATTCCACACCACCAGGCCGATCTGGTGACCCGTATTTACCGAACTCGCTTCGAGCATCGAGGTTGCTTCGTCGAAGAGTTCCTGCTCGGTGAGCTTGCCGTTGTCGGCGAGCGTCATCAGGTGGGAGAGCATATCGTCGCCGAGACCGTGGGCGCGCTTGCGTTCCATCAGATCCCCCAGATATTCGAACAGTTCGTCGTAGGCGGCGAGGATGTCGGGCTTCAGGCTGCGATCCCTGGCCAGCAGGGCCAGGGTTCGCTCGGAAAGTTCCTGCACTTTGGGGGCGTCGGTTCGCGGAGCACCGGCGAGATGGCAGTAGACCAGCGACGGGATGCGGCGATCTACGCCTGCGTGGAAGTCCACTGGCTTCGTGTCGTCGAGTTCCCCTACGATGCGGGTCACAATATCAGTGAGCATTTCACGGGTGTTCTGCACTGTCGCGGGGCCCATGAATCGGGCAAGCGGGGTGCGCAGGCGCAGCTGTTGCGCTCCGTCCTGCATGATGATGCTGCGAGCTCGAAAACCATGTACGGCACCATCGTTGATGCCGAACTCTTCCATCAGTCGCAGCGCAGAGTTCGCGAACCGTGGATTGCGCAGTACATCGGTGGCCAGTTGGTAGGACAGGACCGCGTAACCTTCGGGACCGGAGGCGATACCTCCGTCTGGAAGCGCGCCACCGGGGTGATCGGTCGCGTTTGGGGCGAAGAGTTCGAATGTGGGCACGGTATTCGTCATGATCGCGAGATCGCTCCCATCGGGCAGCAGAGGATGACTTCTTCGAGGTCGTCCTCGCGCTCATCCTCGACCTCGGAACGCAGCTGTTCGAGCGTGCCGTCCTGGTCGATCCGGAACACGTCGGGCATCAATGCAGCGCAGGTGCCGTTGGCATCGCAACGTTGCAGGTCCACGTTGAGTTTGATCATGGG
>NZ_JBFUAF010000017.1:0-111546 GCF_056406415.1 Arthrobacter sp. P1_C12_2
CCCCGCCACCGGGACCCTTTGCGTCAGCGCGGTGTGCTTCAGCGGGGCCGCCGCCTGCCACCCTTGCCGCCGTGACCGCCCTTCCCGCCGCCGTCGCGAGCGTTCTCGTGGTTGTCCCGTTCGGCCGACCGCTGGCTCTTGCCCGCCACGGCGATCTTTTGGTGCCATTCGCGCTGGTAGGCGCGCCGCGCGGCGGCGTCGTGGCGGCGGGCCAGGGCGGCGAGTTCGCGCTGCAGCTTCAGGTAGCTGGCCCACCGGCGGTCCTCCAGGACGCCGTCGGCGAGCGCGGCCTGCACGGCACAGCCGGGCTCCCGGCCGTGCGCGCAGTCCGAGAAGCGGCAGCGCTCGAAGAGCTCCTCGAGGTCGCCGAACATCTCCTCCATTCCTCCCTCGGCGTCGAAAACCCCGAAGCCGCGGACCCCCGGCGTGTCCATTAGGACGGCGCCGCCGGGCAGGGGGACGAGCGCGCGGGACGTGGTGGTGTGCCTGCCTTTGCCGTCGCCCGCACGGACTGCCCCTGTTTCCTGGGCCGCGACCCCGGCGAGGGCATTGATGAGCGTGGATTTTCCGGCACCGGAAGGCCCCAGCAGCACCAGCGTGCCGCCGGGCGGCAGATGGCCCAGCAGTTCGTCGAGGCCGTCACCGTTCTCGGCAGAGGTGGTGACGACGTCGACGCCGGCTGCCTGGCGCATGACCGTCCCCACGACGTCGTCCGCGAGATCCGCGATGTCCGCCTTAGTGATGATCACGAGCGGCGTGGCACCTGAATCCCACGCTGCGACCAGCGTTCGTTCGAGCCGGTTGTGCGTGAGCGGACGATCCACCGGAACGACGATCCCGACGACGTCCATGTTTGCGCCAAGGACCTGCGCCTCGGACGAAGCCTCGAAGGCACGCTTGCGGCTCAGCTCCGAGTGGCGCGGCAGTATGCCCACGATGGCGGGCTCCCCCGCCGCGTTCGAACCCAGCCAGACCCAGTCCCCCGTGGCGGGAAGCTCCCCGCCGCGGGGGTAGGGCAGGTGGGCGGTTCCGACGCCGTCGGCCACCAGGACGAGGTTGCGGTCCACCCGGATGACGCGGCCCGGGCGGTCGCCTCCCGGCACGGGATGGGCCGCGAACCGCTCGGCGACGCCGGCCGTGTAACCGTAGTGGACTGGACCCACGGGACCAGCCTCATCGGAGGGCCCGGATGAATTTAGTGCGGATGAATTAGGTACGGATGAATGGGCGAAGAGGGCGCCACGGGCGCCCCGGGATGCAGCATGAATGGTCAACGAAAACCCTTTGGTGGGGCCCCGTGGTGCGGCGCGTGCGCGCTGCGGCGGTTTGGGATGCCGTGTGCGGAGACTAGCGCTGGATGGCTAGGCTGCGCCGCGGGACGGGGCAGGAATAATGACATGGCTTGTATCGGTGCGCTGCGCGCTCAGAAATATCGCATTCATTGCTTCCACCTCCCCGTCGATTGCCGGCCTGCTGCGGCCTGCCCTGCTTGCCGACCCTGATTGCCGAGTCGGCTGATCCCGTCTGCGGACTGCCCGGCGGTTTCTACAGAATAGCCATGGAGCCCGCGCCTGGCTAGCGATCTAGCCGGAAAGTTTTCCGTTCAGCGGCCTCTCGCGATACAGGCGCAGTCCGGCATCCACGAGCGAGACCCGGTTCAGCTCCGCCACCGCCTCCAGCGGAATCCAGGCCGCGTGGGTGGTGCTGCCGTTCACCTCGTGGCGCAGTTCCCCGCCCGTGATCGTCGCCTCGTAGACCAGCCGGAGCGACTGGAAGTCCCGTTCGCCGCCGTCGAGCCGTACTTCGGACGGCCAGTGCCCGACGTCGATCCCCAGCATGGCGCCGACCGCGGCGTCGTAGCCGGTTTCCTCGTGGATCTCTCGGCGGCACCCGTCCACCGGGTGTTCGGCCAGGTCCAGGCCGCCGCCGGGCAGCGTCCAGCCCTCGCGGCCGTCCTGCTTCCAGTACGCCAGGAGGATCTCGGCGTCGCGGATGATGACCGCGTAGGCGGCGGGCCGGGTGTCGAATTGCATGCTCATCCCTCCAGCGTAGTGGCCGGAGGATTGCCCCCGGCTAGCCCTGTTCCGCCACCAGTTGCAGCACCCCGAAGACCGGCTCCTGCGCCAGGACCCGGACATCGGTGATCCCGGCTGCCTCCAGTGCCGCGCGGAACGACTCCTGCAGCCGCGGCACGTTCATGCCGAGCCCGCCGCCCAGGATGACGGGGCCCTCGATGCCGAGTTGCCTGACGGTCTGCCCGGCGAGGTCGGCGAGGTCGTGCCCGGCCTGGTCCATGAGGGCCTGGCTCGGCGCATGGCCGGCGTCTGCAGCCTCCACCACGAGCCGGGCCTGCTGGGCCCAGAACCGGCGCCCGGTCTCGGGCGAGTGGAACATTGCGATCAGCTTGTTCGGGTGGTCTACGCCGCAGGATGCCAGCAGGGCGCTAGAGAGCTCGTCCGGTTCCAGCCCCTGGTTCATCCGCCGCAGGCTGTGACGGACGGCCTCCCGGCCCAGCCAGTAGCCGCTGCCCTCGTCGCCGAGAAGGTAGCCCCAGCCCCCGGCCCGGGCTTCCTCACCCCGGCCGTCCCTGCCCCACGCAGCCGAGCCAGTGCCGGCGATCACTGCGACGCCGGTGCTGGCGCCGCCTGCGGCGAGCAGCAGCCGTGTGTCGTGGACCACCGTGATCCGTGCGCCGGGCACGTGGGGGGCAATCAGTGCCGCGAGCGCCGCGGCGTCGTCGTCGGTGTCGATGCCGCCGGCTCCGACGTAGACCTGGGCGACTGCTCCCCCGCCGATCCTGCCGAAGAGTTCCGCCAGGTTGAAGGCGGCTTCCTCGGGGCTGACGTTTTGGACATTGGAGCTGCCCACCGATTCGTCGGCCACGGGCGTGCCGTCCTCGAACCGGACGCCCCGGGTTTTGGTGCCGCCGATGTCCAGGCCGATCACGGCACCTGTCATCGCCGTGGCAGATGGCGTGGTGGAAGATGGAACGGAGTCCGCCGCCGGCGGCAAATCAGTGTTAGTCACTGGAACAGGTTACTGAATCGCTGCAAGGAGCCCGCAATGCCCCACGATCTTTTCGGCACACCCGTCATCGCGGCGCCCATGGCCGGAGGCACCTCAACGCCGGCCTTCGTCGAGGCCGTGCACCGCGCCGGCGGGCTGGGCTTCCTGGCGGCCGGCTACAAGAGCGTGGCGGCCATGCAGGCGGAAATCCGCACCATCCGGGAGTCCGGCGCCCGGTTCGGCATGAATGTGTTCGTCCCGGATCCGGCCCAGCTGCCGCCGTCCGCGGCGGTGCTGGCGGAGCTCGAGGACTACCGGCTGCAGCTGCGCACCGATGCCCGGCGCTACGGCGTGGAGCTCCCGCAGTTGCGGCTGGATGACGACGACGAATGGCAGGGAAAGATCGATGCCCTGCTGGCGGACCCCGTGGAGCTGGTCAGTTTCGCCTTCGGGCTACCCGGCCCCGACGTCGTCCGCGCCCTGCAGCAGGCGGGATCGGCGGTGCTCGCCACTGTCACCACCGCGGCCGAGGCCGTGCAGGCAGCGGAGCAGGGCGTGGACGCCCTGGTGGTGCAGCACACGAGCGCCGGCGGACACAGCGGCGCGTTCCTTCCGGTGTCGGGGGCGCAGCCGGGCGGCACGACGGCGGAGCCCGGCGGCACGACGGCGGAGCTGCTCGCGGAGGTGCGGTCCGCCGTCGACCTCCCGCTGGTGGCTGCGGGCGGCATCATGGACGCGGCCGGGCTGGACGCCGTGCTGCGCGCCGGGGCTGCCGCAGCCCAGCTCGGCACCGCGTTTCTCCGCACGGACCAAAGCGGCGCCCGGCAGCTGCACAAGGATGCCCTGGCCGATTCACATTTCAGCCGGACCCGGCTGACACGCGCCTTCACCGGCCGGCAGGCCCGGGCCTTGGAGAACGAATTCGTCCGCGACCACTCCGGGGCGCCGGAGGCCTACCCGGCCGTCCACCACCTGACCGCTCCCCTCCGGGCCGCGGCGGCCGCAGCCGGCGACACGGAGCGTCTGAATCTGTGGGCGGGCACCGGCTGGCGGCAGGCACAGGCTGGACCCGTGGCCGGCGTCGTGCACGGGTTACTCGCCGGCCGCTGACCGCTGGAGAACGCCCGCAGCACCCCGAGATCGCCGGAAACGTGCGAAACCGCCGGTTTCTTACGGCGATCTAGGGGCCAACCGGCGACCCCGGCGCACCGGTCGGCCCAGCTCAGCCTCCCGAGCGTTCGCGCACGAAGCCCGCCAGGAGCGCCGGCCCGTCGCGCAGCACGAGCTCGCGGAACAGGCGCACGAGATCGGGCTCGGCATCGGCCCTGGCATTCCGGGAAGCCGGCTCCCGCCAGGCGAGGCCGATCTCGCGGAACGCCAAGGCTGAATCCAGGGGAATCTCTACCCAGCCGGGCCCGCCGTCGTCGGCTTCGCTGCCCGGCGACGGGTAGTGCCGCCCCGGTGCGGAGCCGCCGGGCGGCAGGATGCTGACGCCGAGTCCGGCCGAGACGAGTCCGCGGATGGTGTGCGAGTCCTGGCTCTCGAAGGCAATGCGGGGGCGGAACCCAGCCTCCCGGAACAACGCGTCCGTCAGCGAGCGCATGCCGTAGCCGGACCCCATCGCCACGAACGGCTCCTGCCGGATCTCGGCAACCCTTGCCCGACGGCGACCGGCCAGGGGATGCCGGTGGTGGACCACCAGGCGCAGCGGTTCCCGGTACAGCGCGGCCGAACCGATTCTCTTGCTTGGTGTGGCAACCGGTGCCGTGAGCGCCAGGTCCGCGGAGCCCGCGGCCAGTTCCGCCAGGCAGCCGTCCCGCGCACCCTGGCTGAGGTCAAAGGCGGTCTGCGGGTGCCGGCTCCTGAACGCACTGATCAGCAACGGCAGCATTGCCTCGCCGAAGGTGTGCTGGAAAGACACGGCGATCCGGCCCCGGACCACTTCCGATTCGTGCCGGACATTGTCCAGCCCCGTCTTGAATTCGTCCAGGGCGGCCTCGATGTGGGGCATGAGCGCCTTGGCCGCGGGCGTCAGCCGCACGCCGCGGCCGTCCCGGATCAGCAGCTCCGTCCCCACGATGGCGCTGGCACGGGCAATGGCACGGCTCACCGTCGACTGCGGCACGCCCAGGAGCTCGGCCGTCTCGGTGATGTGCTCCGTCCGCCCAAGTTCCGCCAGCAGCGGCAGCAGGGGCAGCAGCTGCACTAGCTGCCGGTGTTCGACGTCCATGTTCCCCTCCCGGGCACTGTTCCATATTTGCTATCTATTCTATGGAAATCATGCATTGGAAGCATTCCTCAGGCAGGTTCTAACCTGAGGGCATGCCACGCTATTCCTCGCCCGCCGGCGCCGCTCCCGGTCCCGCAGCCCATCTTGCAGCCACAGCCGCGTGGGCGGGTCACCCGAAGGGCTCTACGGCCTACCACCGGATTCTCGCCGGGCTTGCCTTCGCCGGCGTCGCGACCTTCGCCCAGCTCTACTCCACCCAGGCGGTGCTCCCCCTCCTGGCGGCGGATCTCCACGTCTCTGCCGCCGAGGCCGCGCTGACCATCTCCCTGGCTACGGTGGGGCTGGCCCTGACGGTGCTCCCGTGGTCCTTCCTGGCCGACCGGATCGGCCGCGTCCGGGCAATGATGTGGGGCATCTCCGCGGCCACCGTCCTGGGCCTGCTGGTCCCGCTGGCCCCCAGCTTCCCGGTGCTGCTGTGCCTGCGGATGCTGGAGGGAATGGCCCTCGGCGGCATCCCGGCCATTGCGATCGCGTACCTCAACGAGGAGGTCAACAAGGCCCACGCCGCCCTCGCCGCCGGGAGCTATGTCGCCGGGACCACCCTGGGCGGCCTGGCCGGGCGGCTGGTCGCCGGGCCTGCGGGCGAACTGTGGGGATGGCGGGCCGCGGCCCTGGCCGTCTCCATTCTGGCCACCGGAGCGGCAGTGCTGTTCCTTGTTCTCGTGCCGCGGGCCCAGGGCTTCACCGCCGCGGCCGCGGGCGGCTTCCGCGGCGCCCTGCGCACGCTGGCCGGCCATGGCCGCAATCCCCGGCTCCTGGCCCTGTACGTCCAGGCGTTCCTGCTCATGGGCGGTTTCGTGGCCGTCTACAACTACCTCGGATTCCGGCTGTCCGGGGAACCGTTCAGCCTGCCCGCCACGGCGATCAGCCTGATCTTCCTGGCCTACCTCTCCGGAACCGTCTCGGCGCGCTGGGCCGCTGGCCTGACGTCGCGGTTCGGCCGGCGCACCGTCCTGATCGCCGGCACCGCACTGATGGCGGGCGGGCTGGCCCTGACGCTCACGGAACAGCTCCTCGCGATCCTGGTGGGATTGCTGCTGTTCACGGGCGGCTTCTTCGCGGCCCACAGCATCGGTTCCGGCTGGACCGGGCTGATCGCCACGACGGGCCGGGCGCAGGCCGCCTCGCTGTACAACCTCGCCTACTACCTCGGCTCCAGCGTGCTTGGCTGGGCCGGCGGCCTGATCTTCCAGCGGCTCGGCTGGACGGCCCTTGCCCTGACGGTCATCGGACTGGCCGGCGCGACGGCGGCCATCACCGCCGTCGCGCATCCCACGCCGGCGCCCGCCACCGGAACCGCAGCTGCCGGCGGCAGGGCTGCAGCACCGGGCTAGGCGCCGGGCCCGCGGGCTACTGCGTTGCCTCGATCGCCTGCACGAGGTCGGCGACGATGTCGGCCGGGTCCTCCAGCCCCACCGAGATCCGCAGCAGGCTCGCGTGCGGCTTGGCCGCGGCCTCGACCGGCCGGTGGGTCAGGCCGGCAGGGTGCTGGATGAGCGTATCGATCCCACCGAGGGAGACGGCGTGGGTGATCATCCCGACGGCGGCCGGGATCCGCTCGGCGTGCTCGGCGCTGGCGAGCTCGAAGGCCATCAGCGATCCCGGTCCGGACATCTGCGTGCCCACGAGGCCCTGCGGGTCGCATTCGGCCAGTCCCGGGTAGTAAACGCGCCCCACAAGCCCGTGCCCCGCCAGGGCAACCGCGACCTTTTCGGCGCTGGCCTGCTGGGCGCGGACCCGGACGGGGAGCGTTGCCAGCCCGCGGTGCAGCAGGTACGCCGGCCACGGGGTCAGGATGCCGCCGGTCACCGCCCGGATCTGGCGCAGGCGCACCGCCCATTCAGCCCCTGCCGCCACCACGCCGCCCATGGCGTCCCCGTGGCCGCCCAGGAACTTCGTGGCACTGTGCAGCACCATGGCCGCACCGTGTTTGAAAGGCTGCTGCAGCACCGGGCTCGCGAAGGTGTTGTCCACCAGGAGCGGCACGCCGTCGGCGGCGGCGGCCACGCGGGCGATGTCCACCAGCTCGAGGGTCGGGTTGGCCGGCGTCTCCAGGATCACCAGGCCGGTGTCCGGCCGCAGGGCGGCGCCGACGCCCTCCGGCGTCGTGAACGTGACCTCGTTGCCGAGGACGCCGGAGGCCAGCAGGTAGTCGCTGCCGCCGTAGAGCGGACGTACGGCGACAACATGCTTCTTGCCCGCCGCCACCACCGCGAGGAGCACGGCGCTCAGCGCCGCCATGCCGGTGGCAAAGGCCACGGACTCGGGCGTGCCTTCGAGGACGGCGACGCCCTCTTCGAAGCGTGCCACCGTGGGGTTCCACAGCCGCTGGTAGACAGTGCTTTGCCCCTCCACATGCGACCCGCCGGTGGCCATGTGCTCGTAGGCCAGGCCCCCGTCGTGCACGGACGGCAGGGGCGCCGTAGTGGACAGGTCGATGGGCACCGCGTGCACGCCCAGTTCCGTGAGCCCGTTCCGGCCTGCGTGGACCGCCAATGAATCTTGAGAAAGCACCCTAGCTCCTTACGAATATTCGCCGTTGAATTCCGCAAGTATCTGGCAATAATTCGCACTTTTGTAGGGGTTGTGAATGGAACTGTCGGATAACGCCGTTTATGATGAACGGAGAACACTACTAGGAGGATCCGTGAGCAGCAGTGCGAAGAATGTTCGGCCGGGAGCCAGCGAGCCGCTGGACGCGATCGACGAGCGCCTGCTCGCTGCCCTCGTCGCGGACGCCCGCATCTCGAACAAGCAGCTGGCAGAGCTGGTGGGGATCGCGCCGTCGACCGCACTGATGCGCACCCGCGCCCTGTCCGAGCGCGGCATCATTGAGGGCTTCGAGGCCAATCTGAGCCTGTCCGCGATCGGGCGCTCGGTCCAAGCCCTCATTGCGGTCCGGCTCCGGGCACATGACCGCGAGCAGATCGACCGCTTCACCGCCCGGGTGCCCAAACTGCCGGCCGTGCTCTCGACCTTCCACACGTCCGGGTCAGTGGACTACCTGCTGCACATCGCCGTGGCCACCACCGAGGACCTCCGGGACTGGGTTCTGGACAACCTGGCCACCGACCCCGTGGTGGGCCACACCGAAACCACGCTGGTCTTCGACCACATCCAGGGCAACCACGGCCCGCTGCCCTAACGGGCCCACGGCGCACTAGACCCGACGCAGAGTGCTCCGCAGCGTAACGGCCGCCAGCGTCAGCGCGGCGGCGGCGCACACCGTGACGAAACCGGCGACGGCGCTCTGCAGCCCGACCATCCCGGCCGCGAGCCCCAGCCCGATCACCGGGAAGGCGCTGCCAAGGTACGTGATGACATAGACGGTGCTGATGATCTGGGCGTGCCGGGCAGCCTCCACCTTGCCGGCGACGTCGTTGAACACGGTCCGGAAGGCCACGCCCTGCCCCACGCCGGCAGTGATGCTGGCCAATATCAGCAGCCAGGGGCTGCTCCAGGCGGCGGCCGCGGCGATCAGCAGGACGGAGACGCCCAGGACGGCCAGGCCGGCGGACACGGCAAACCGTCCCCGGATGGCCAGCAGCTGGCTCAGGGCTGAGGAGCCCAGCGTCAGCCCTGCCAGCAGGCCGATCAGCGGCCGCGAATCGGCGTGGACAATCTGGGCAAAATAGCCGGGTGCCAACGAGAGGCAGAAGCCAAAGACCGTGAAGCTCAGGAAGCCCACCGAGGAAGCCAGCCAGAAGGCGCCGCGCGCGTCGCTGGAGACCGAAGGCCGCCGCGGTGCCAGGACACGCAGGCTCTGGCGACCGGCGTGCAGGCTGATGGCGGGCCGCGCCTTGAGCAGGTAGAGGGGCACCAGCACGGCGGCGAGGACGATGGAGTGCAGGTAATACGGCGTCGACGTCGGACCCGGCAGGAGAGAAAGCAGCCCGCCGATCGCGGGGCCGGCCGCAACGCCGCCGGCCGAGGCCAGGAGCGTGAACCGGGAGGCCCACTCCGGCCGGCTGGGCAGCAGCTCGCGCAGGGCAGCCGAGCTGGCGCCGGTGGCAAGCGCCACGGCGACGCCCTGCAGCGCCCGCCCGGCGCAGAGCGCCACGAGGCTGCCCGCGGTGGCGAAGACAAAGCCGCCTACCAGGCCCACCAGGACCGCCAGCACGAGGGCGGCGCGGCGTCCGATGTGGTCGGACCAGTGGCCGGCGAGAACCAGGGTGGCCACGAGCGCCAGGACATAGGCCGAGAACGCCACCGTGACGTCGAGCGCCGTAATCCCGAGTTTTGCCTGCAGCAGGGGGTACAGCGGCGTCGCCAGATTCGCGCCGACGAGCAGCGTGAAGATCACGACGCCGGCCATCACGAGCCGTGCGGTGGTGGAAGCGTCCCAGCCCCAGCGGTCAGCTGTGGCCGGGCGCATGCGAAGTTCACTGAAGACTGTCATGGCCGTGCCCTTGCAAAGTGCAGGCCGGGCTTTCCCTGTTGTGGGGGAAAGCCCGGCCTGGTCGAAAGATTGGTACCTACAGAATGCAATACCAATGATCTGCATGGCTAAATTCTGTGTCAAAATTGAGCAAAACAGTCATTCTCGGACTGTTGAAGTGAACCGGAGTGATGATTTGAACAGTCTGGACCCCACCGACCTCAAGATCCTGCTGGAGCTGATCCGGGATCCGCGGATCCAGATCGGCGACCTCAGCGATGCCCTCGGCATCGCCCGGAACACCGCCCAGTCGCGCGTGCGGCGCATGTTGCGCTCTGGGGTGTTGCACGACGGCGGCCGCGAAATCGATCTGGAGGCGGTGGGCTACGACGTCGTCGCGTTCGTGACGATCGAGGTCAACCACCGGGAGCTCGACGGCGTCGTAGGGGCCCTGCGGCTGATCGCCCAGGTCCTGGAAGTCCACGAGATCTCCGGCCGCGGCGACGTCTGGTGCCGGGTGGTGGCGACGGATACGCACAACCTCCAGGCGGCCCTCCGGTCGATTCTTCGGATCAAGGGCGTCATCCGCACCGAGACTGTGCTGGCGCTGCATACCCATATCCCCTACCGGACCGAGCCCCTTATCAGCCGGCTCGCCCAGGGCAACGCGCTGGCTCCCGGCCGGTCCGCGTCGCGGCGGGCCGCTTCCGCCGAACCCCAGATGAACAAAGGATAATGTGCCGGTGACTATCATCGACAACGCCGTTTACGTTGACGGCATCCGCAGCGCCGAGCCTCGGAACCTCGAGCAGACCTTCGAGACCCTCACCGAGCACGGGGGCATGGCCTGGATTGGCCTGTACCGGCCCACGACCGAAGAAATGGCTGCCGTCGCGGCAGAATTCAACCTGCACGGGCTGGCGGTGGAAGACGCAATTTCTGCCCATCAGCGCCCCAAGCTGGAACGCTACGACGACAACCTATTCACTGTGCTCCGGCCCGCCCGGTACCTGGACGAGACCGAGACGGTGGAGTTCGGCGAACTGCACGTGTTCACGGGGCGGAACTTCGTGGTCACCGTACGGCACGCCGAGACGAAGGTCGTGGGCCAGGTCCGGCGCCGGCTGGAGGGCCGACCCGATCTGCTTCGCCACGGCCCCGAGGCCGTCCTGTACGCACTCATGGACCAAGTGGTGGATGACTACGGACCTGTGGTGGCCGGGCTGGAAAACGACATCGACGAGATCGAGGACCAGCTCTTCAGCGGCGACCCCCTGGTGTCCCGGCGGATCTACGAGCTCGCCCGGGAAGTCATCCATTTCCAGCGCGCCATCCACCCGCTCCCGGCAATGATGCAACAGCTCCGGCGTGGCTTCGAGAAGTACCGGGTGGACACGGAACTGCAGCACAGCCTGCGCGACGTCGAAGACCACGTGGAACGGCTGATTTCCCGCGCCGATTCCTTCCGCGACCTGCTGCAGAACGCACTCACCCTGGACGGAACCCTGACCGCCAACCGCCAGAACGAGGCCAGCGCGAAACAAAACGAGCAGGTCAAAAAGATCTCGTCATGGGCCGCGATCTTCTTCGCACCAACATTTGTGGCCGGGCTGTACGGCATGAACTTCGACAACATGCCCGAATTGCACTGGACGCTGGGCTACCCGATGGCAATCGCGCTCATGGCCGGCACGGCGGCGCTGATGTACGCCATCTTCAAGAAGAAGGGCTGGCTCTAGCCGGAAGCGCGGCGGTTCCGGACCTGGACCACGAGCCGCCGGAACGCCAGGATAAAAACGACCTCGACCAGCACCATGAGTCCGAGCAGCAGCCACTTCCCGCTGCCAATGAAAGCGATGGCCCCGATGAGGACCAGAATGCTTCCAAGCGCGAGGGAATACACGGCAAATCCGAGGGCAACCCGGGCGCTGCGGACGCCCGTGCGGAAGCCGAAGCCCTGCGGTTCCCCGCCGGGGTAGCCCGCAACCCGGTCCGGGCCAGCGGGCTTGAGCTGGTCGAACTCCTCCCACGGGTCGCGGTCCTGCTTCTGATTGGTCATGTTTCCATTATCTCGCGGACCCGGAGCGCCGCACCTGTGAGACCGAACCGTATGACATTTTCGCGCTGAAACATTTTCGTGCCGTCGCATTTCGTGCCGTCACGACGACGGGGCCCGGACCAGTGGTCCGGACCCCGTCATTGCAGACCTGATGGCTACTTGCTGTGGCCGTGGCCGCCCGAGTCGCCGCCCTTGTTGGTCTTGGCGGCGTGATCGCTGCCATGGCTGGTCGGCGCGGCACGGTGTTCGGCGGTCTTGGCCTGGCCGGCGGCGCGATGTTCGGCCGCGTTGGCCTGGCCGGCGGCGCGGTGTTCGGCCGCGTTCTGGTGCGCCCATCCGCTGTTGCCGTTCGATGCGTGGGACGCCTCGGCTTCCGGCGCGTCGGCCGAATCCTGCGCATCGTCTTCGGCAGGCGCCGGGGCCGGGGCCGCGGGGGCCGGAGCTGCGGGTGCCGGGGCAGCGGGGGCCGGGGCAGCAGGCTCCTGCGCGTCCGCGACCTCTTCCGCGCCCTGGTCGTCCGCGTCCTGATCGTCCGAGTCCGCGTCAGTGCCCTGATCGTCCGCCTCCTGGTCATCCGACTCAGCCGGATCGCCCGGTTCGGACGATTCAGACGATTCAGAGGGTTCAGAGGATTCGGACGATTCGTGATCTGCGGCTTCCTCGTCGGCGGCTTCCTGGCCGCCCACTACCGGGGTCTCCGACTCGGCCGGATCGGCCGACTCAGAGGTCGCGGTGCCGGTCGCCGTCGTGGACGACGTCGGGTCAGCCGGAAGATTGGTGGTCGCGGTGGCCGCCGCTGCGCCGGCGCCGCCGGTGACGACGACGGAGGCCACTACTACTGCCTTGCCTGTGGTGCCCAGCGCACTGAGCCAGCCGATGATTCCTGCCACGGGAGATTCCTTTCAAAGCGGATAAGAGACCGCTGCCGTCCCCCCGGTCGGCAGCCAGCGCCACACTACCGCTCGGAAACGAACACGTGGCGGTCCGTCAGCCGCTTAGGCCACATCCTGCGCCAATGCTGAGCAAACACTGAGCGTCGGGGCAATCACCACGCCCCTAGGCCGCGCGTACGTCGACCTCGCCGGGCTCTGCACCATCGGTGCCGAAGACCAGCTGACGGGTGGCAATCTTCTCGGTGAAGAAGCGGTCGTGGCTGACCACGACGACCGCGCCGGGAAAGTGGAGCAGTGCCCGCTCCATCACCTGGGTGCTGGACATGTCCAGGTGGTTGGTGGGCTCATCCAGGAGCCGCACCGAGGCACCGGAGAGCAGGCACTGGGCCATGGCGACGCGGGCTTTCTGTCCGCCGGAGAGGTTCCCGATCTTCTGTTTGAGGTCGGCCTCGGAGAACTGGAACATCGCGAGGAACCTGTTGACGGACTTCTTCGTGGCGCTGAAGGCCAGGCTGCCCGGCAGCGCGTTGACGGCGTGCGAAACGGTGTCGGCGTCGTCGAGCTCTTCGAGCATTTTGTTGTACGAAACAAAACCGGGGCCCTTGGCCCAGACCACTTCACCGGAATCCGTCGGTTCCTCCCCGGTCAGGACTTTCAGCAGCGTGGACTTGCCACTGCCGTTGGAGCCCAGGACCACAATCCTGTTGCCGCGGCGGATCTCAAAGCTCAGGTCCTCGAACAACACCTTGTCGCCATAGGACTTGCCCAGCCCTTCGACCCGGCAGAGGACATCCTTCACGTGCAGCCCGCCGTAGATCTCGGTGACGATCTGGTCTACGGGCCGGGGCGTGCGCGCCTTCTTGATCTTGGCCAGCTGGTTCCCCAACCCGCGGCTGGCGGCCTTGGCGGCCTCGCGGCGGTCGGCGATGCCCTCCGCTTCAAAAGCCAGGAGCTCGGATTCATGGACGAACTGCGCCTCGAGTGTTTTGAGCCGGAACTGCTTCTGGACAACGTACTCGGCGAAATTTCCGGGGTATTCGTGCAGATGGAAGTTTTCGACCTCGATGATCCGGGTGACCACCGCATCAAGGAACTTCCTGTCGTGGGAGACGATGATCGCGGCGCCACGGAAGTCGCGGAACCAGTTTTCCAGCCATTCGACGCCGGCCACGTCGAGGTAGTTGGTGGGTTCATCCAGCAGCAACACGTCCGGGCCCTCCAACAGGATCTTGGCCAGGGCGGCGCGGTTGCGCCACCCGCCGGAGAGTTCGTCTATCGCGCAGCTGCGGTGAGCGTCGCTGAACCCCAGCGTGGTCAGGACGGTGTCGATGCGCCGCTGGTAATCCCAGCCGTCGAGACGGTCCATGTCCTCGAACAGCTCGGCCTGGCGACGGATCAGCCGGTCCAGCTCCGCGCCGGCCGGGTCCGCGGCAATAGCGGCGTCGATGCCTGCCAGCTCGGCCTCGGCAGCCTTGATCTCGACGAACAGTCCGTCAAGGACCTCAAGGATGGTTGCCTCGCCGTCGAGCTCGGAAAACTGGGAGAAGTACCCCACCCGGGTTCCCTGCTCCACGGTGACCGTTCCGGCGTCCGGGGAGAACTGGTCCAGGATGAGTTTGAGGATGGACGTCTTCCCGGAGCCGTTCTTGCCAATCAGGCCGACCCGGTCCCCGGGTTCGAGCCGGAAAAACGCCTCGCGGAGGATCTGTGTGTTGTCGAAGCGGACGCTGACGTCGTGCAGCCGGATCAGGCTCACTGCTGCGCGAGACGGTTGCGGACGATTTCGCTGACGGCCTTGCCGTCAAAACGTCCGGCCACCGTAGCGGTGACGGGCTTCATCACTGCCCCCAGCTGACGCATGGACAGCTCGACGCCGTCGGCCTTGAGCGCTGCGATGGCCTGGTCCACGATCGTCTCGACTTCCGCCGCCGTGAGTGGCTTGGGCAGGTAGGCCTCGATCACCTCGGCCTCGGCGATCTCGGCGGCGGCACGCTCGGCCTCCCCGGCTTCGGTGTAGATGCGGGCTGTGTCGCGGCGCTTGGCGGCTTCCTTCTGCAGGAGTGCGGTCACCTGTGCGTCGTCCAGCACGATTGGCGTCTTGCCCGATTTCTCCCGGGTTTCGATCTCGCCCAGGACGTTTCGCACGGTGGTCAGGGCAACCTTGTTGCGGTCCTTCATGTGGCTCACGACGTCGGCGTGCAGGCGTTCTTTCAGGGTGGTCATAGTTCTCCTCGTGTTGTTAACAAGGCTAGCGGCAGAACCCGTTGGCCCCGATCGCCGAGAGGATCCGCTGGGCCTCCCCGTCGGAGAGGGCCGGGACGTCGCCGCTGAACTCTGTCTTTGCGGCAACGACGAGCTGGTCCGCCGTCGATTGCCCCAGCAGGCGGGCACACAGGCGGCGGGCCTTGTCCACTGCCTGGTCGCCTGGCAGGCGGGGGTTGATCTTGGCGAGCGAGGCCAAGAGCGCTTCCTGCTGGGCCGCGTCCGGCTTGGGAAGCGACGCCGGCAGGCCCGCGGACGGACTCCCGGCGGACGGCTCGGGACTCGGGGAGGCGGAGCAGGCCGCGGTCAGCAGAAGAGACAGCAGGGCAAATACGATCGCGGGGGTGTTCTTCAACGTTAGTGGCCTTGTCTGTAATGGATTTCTGCGCTGGATTTCGGCTTGTTTGCCGTGCTGGTTTTTGCCGCGCAGATGGGTGCGCCGGCGCGGCCACGGCGCCGATCACGCATGTTGACACCATCTCATGAATGCTGTCTTGCCCCGCACCCGAGGTCGCCGGTATTGCTGCGCGCTGCGGCTGTTCCAAATGCCGAGAGAGTGGCGTAGCGTGACCTTCGTCACATCCGGTTGAGGATTGGTATCGGCCCGCTTCGCTTCGAAAGAAGAAATCCATGGATCGCCGGACATTTCTCACTGCAATGCTGTCTGCCCCGGCTGCGGCCGGGGCGAGTTTCGCCGCCACACCGCCAGAGCCGGTTCCGGCCCCCTCCGCGCCATCCCTTGCCCGTCGGGCCAACTCCACACGGCGTGCCCTCAAAGGCGCAGCCCACGGCGGGGATGATGCACTGGCGCTGAGACAAATCCGGAGTCTCAACGCCAGCTGGTACTACTCCTGGGGATCCGCGTACACCGTCACGACCAACCCGGCCTTTGTCCCGATGGTGTGGAGCGCGAATACCTTGCTCCGAAAGGACGCCCTTGGCGACGTGGCAAGACAACTTCCCCAGACGAGGACCAAACACCTCCTGGCTTTCAACGAGCCGGACCACCCTGGCCAGGCCAACATGTCTGTCGATGAGGCCATCCGGTTGTGGCCCCATCTTCAGTCCACCGGGCTGCGGTTGGGATCTCCGGTCACCGTCGGTGTCAGGAGCCCGTGGCTGGACCAGTTCATGGCCAAGGCGCGGCGGGCGAACCTCCGCGTCGACTTCATGACGATGCATTCCTACGGCTCGCCCAACCCAGAGAGCTTCCTCGCGAAAGTTTTGTACTTGCATCACAGGTATGGAAGGCCGGTCTGGGTTACCGAATTTGCGGTTGCGGACTGGTCGGCAACGCCGGCACGCCCCTCCCGGTACACGACACGCGAGATCGCCTACTTCATGCAGGTTGCGGTCGCCGGCATGCGTGCGATGCCCTTCGTCGAACGGTTTGCGTGGAAAGCCAGGGAACCCAGCGACCCTGCCATGGGCCCGTCAGCCCTCTACCAAACGAACGGCCCGCTGACATCCCTCGGCAGGCTGTATGCTTCGCTGTGACCCCCGGGTGCGGCCGCTACTTGTCCGTCTCATCCTTGCGGGTAGGCAGCACGAGAAGGGCGTCACCGACGGGACGTTCCGCGCCGCCCGAAGGGATATTCAGGACGGTTCCTCCTGCAACAGCTGTTGTTGAACCGCCACCGTCCAGGTTGATCGCCTGGACCATGCCGAGTGACGCGGCGACGCCGGCCTCTTCCTTCAGGCTCAGGCCCAGTGAGGCGGTCGAGCGTCCGTCGGCGGTCACCAGCATGGTTTTCCCCTGGGCATCGGTGCCGGCGAACGTCCGCGGGTTCCGCTTGTGGACCCAGCCGTAGTAGAAGCTGTTCCCGTCATTGGGGTGGACCATGCCGTCACGCTTGGCGGTGACCTCCTCCTTGCCGTCCTTGACCAGCAGCGGACCGCCGTTGACGACCGTGGTGTCCTTGTCCGTGGAGAAGGTCTTTCCGTCCTGGCCGAGCAGACCGGTACCAATTTTCAGCTTCCCGCCCACCGTGGCCATTGCCCGGAGCCGTGCGACGTCGGTCCCGGTCGCCTGGATAGTCCGTCCGCCGGCAGGAACGGCCGAGCCACGGGTCTCGACGACTGAAGTGACGGTGTCGTGATTGTCCACCACCACTTCGAGGCCCGGACCGGCCGGGGTGGATGGCCCGAATTCGGGCGTGAAGGCCACGAGTTCGTTGGCGTTCGTGCAGGTGACGTCATGGAGTGCGAGCGGGGTGGGCAGGCCGTTGGCTCCGCCGCAGTTGCGGATCAGGCCAGGAACCCGGTCAATGCCGTCCAGATCCGCGTCACCAGACGCGGAGGAGACGGTGCCGGCCCAGGTCAGCCGCTGAATGCCGGTGCTGTTCTTTTTGCCGTCGATGACCAGGGCCGGGCGGTCCGCGACTGGTTCGCTGAGGGTCTTGCCGCCGTAGACACCGGCCCCGGCGGGGTCACCTTCGGCGCCGGCCGCCGGGTCGAAGACGAAGTAGCCTGCGTTGACGGCGGCGATGGCGCGTGCGTCGGTAGCCAGCTGGCTGGTGGTCTCCCGTTTTTCCAGGTCCGGACCGAATGAGCCGGTGAGCTGACCCTTGAAGTTCCCGGGATCGATGGTGATGACCTCAAGGTTCCACGGCCCGCGGGTCTTCGTGCTGGTGCCGGCGTCGCCGTCCCAACCGGTATAGATCACCGAGGAGGCAAACCCGGCCGCCTTGATCTGCGCGACAACCGGGTTGCCGTCGGCTTTGGCGGCGAGGTGACCGGCGCGGACCCGATACCCCAGATCGCCGCCGGCGTCGGCCAACTGCGGGGACTGGACATGCTCGACTCGGGCATCGATTCCGGCCGCTTTGAGCTTGTCGGCGATGTGCTGCGCGGTGGCCTGGCTGGAGAGCGCCGAGGCTGGTGCGTCAGGATCCGGCGAATCCGACGGTATGGCCACTTCGGCTGTCCAGAACAGTGATGGGTCTGCTCCGCCGCGGCTGATCTTTGTCCGGGTGACGCCCGGGGCGAGCGTGGTCACCGTCCGGATTTCGGGCAGGTCGGTGGGGCCAAGGTCGAGGTGGGCGCCTTGGCTCGCTCCGGTGTCACCTTTCTGGCTGCCGTCCGCATGAGTGGGGCCGGCGGGAGTGAGGAGCGCTGAACAGACGGCGAGAACAAGTCCGCCGGACAGGGCGCTGCGGTGCATTAGGGAGGCTTTCATCCGTCCACCGTAGACAAGCCGCCAGGCCGAATCCGCCTGTTTCATGCGGGGTTGGTCGCCTGTTGGCCGAACCTTTGCAGCCCGTTTACCGACTCCCGCGGTGATCGCCCGGGAGCGCCGGAGCACGCCGCACCCGCCGCGCCGCCTGCCACTGTCCGGGCCTCGGCTTAGGCTGGTCGCATGCCGCCAACGCCAGCCCCGACTCCGGTTCCGGTTCCGATTGAAGTCCTCCTCCATTCAGGTCCGGCCGAGTGGTGGCAGATCGTTGCCGCGCTTGCCCCTGTTGCGGTCCTCGTAGCGGCAGCCGTTGGAGCGTTCATGGCCTGGCGGACACTGCGCCAGAAGGCCGTGGCCGACGACCGGGCCGAGTGGTGGAAACGGACCCAATGGGCGCTGGACCGTGCCCTGGATGAGGACGAGGACGGCAAAGCCCTGGGGCTGGCAGCACTGGATGTGCTCGCCCGCAGCGAGTTGGCCCGGAACGAGGAGCTCGAACTCCTGGACATCGCGTGGAAGTCCGTGAACGGGGCTGAGGAATATGCAGGCAGCGGGCAGCACGTCTCCGCAAGAGTTTCCAACTCTGCAACCGTCTCGCAGCACCGGGTTCAGGTCACCGCCGCCAGACTGCGCGTCAGACTCGACGAGCGCCTAGGCCGCACGACACCTCCCGGCACCACGGCCCTCGCGAACGAAGCGCTCTAGCCGTACCCAGGCTGCTGTCACCGGCCTGGCGGCCTGTCCTCGAATGGGAGCACAAGAATGACGGCCGCGCAGATGCACTCCGCGCCGCACAGGGGGCAGAGGTAGCCGGCCGCTTTCTGGTCGTCCGCCCAGAAGGCGGGGACAGTGGCCACCTGCCCAAACCCGGCCCGCTCCAGCATCCGCAGGGAAGAGTGCTGTGGATTGGCCGAGACCCAGGAAGCGGACACGACGTTGCGGCAGCCGCGGGCCTTCAGAAAGTCCAGGCTGGCCGCGAGCATGATTGAACCGACGCCCAGCCCCCGGGCTGCGGGCGCGACGACGATGGACTTCAGCTCCCCGGACCGGCACCCGGCCAGACCGGCGTCGATCCCGGCGAGGCGCAGGCGCTCCTGCAGCGCGGTGTGCGACGCCTGGTCCAGGACACGGGCGGTCGCCGCGCCCAGGAGTTCGCGGCTCCGGCTGCGGGCGCGGATGACGACTCCCCCGCCCTCGACGGTGAGTTCCGTCAGAGCCGATGGCCGGACGAAACCGGATCCGAGGGATTCGTTGAGGAGCGCTGCCGTTTCGCCGGCCACGGCGGGCCCAGGCGTACCCACGTGCAGGCGGACGTTCGACGCCGGCCGGGTCCCCACCGCTGTGGCTATCATGTTGCTCCTCGTTGGCGGGCATGACCACGCACCATTGCATCGCCTTGGGACAGGCGGGGACGACCCCGCGGCCAGCAATGTTTTCCCCGCACTCAAAGGTTCAAAAACCTCTGAAATCTGTGGAGCTAAGGAGATTCGAACTCCTGACCTCTTCGATGCGAACGAAGCGCTCTACCAACTGAGCTATAGCCCCGAAGCAACGCCGGTCCTGACGGAACGGCGTTGCCGGTGTCCCTAGGCTACAAACTATCTGCGCTGTTTTCCAGCCAGCCCCGGAAAGTCTCGGTGCCGTGTCGCGCGTCCGGCACCAGGTTCAGCCCCTCGCGCAGATAGCGGCTCATGGCTCCGGGCAGCGGCAGGCGCACCACTTCGCGGCCCACTTGTTCTGTTCCTCCGGCGATGCAGATCCTTGTGATGGCCCGAGGCTGCCGCAGCGAAGCCGGTCGGCGACGTTTCGGGGAAATGAAAAACCCCGGGCAGCCATCGCTGGCTGCCCGGGGCGAAATCTCCGGAAGGACGGACCGGATCAGGCGCGGCGACGCTGGAGGACATCATCCAGGTTGCTCAAGGCGCTCTGGGCCTTGCTGAGCTGCTTAGTCTCGGAATCGTCGGCGGTCTGCGGATCGGATGCTACCGGCCGGGCCGAGGCCTGCTTGAGGGACGGTTTCCCGACGGCCTTCGGCGCCTCAGGGAGGTCGAGGGGCTTAGGGGCTGCACGTTCGGCCTTCGCGGCTTCGACGTAGGTGGGCTTGGGAACCTCGACGGGCTCCCAGCTCGTGCCCTCCACTACTGCCGCCGTGCCGGCTGCCACAACCGCCGAGGCATCCCCCGAGGCTACGGCTTCGGCGAGGGCGGCCTGGCGGAGTTCCAGTGCGGTCAGCGGCTTCGGTGTTGGTTCGGGCGTGTCGCGGCCCGCTTCGGCGTCGAAGAGCGGGCTTTCCGGCCGGGCGCCGGGACGGCCGGCGGGAAGGGAGGGGGTCTGTTCGGGCGCGGACGGCCGCGCAGCGGTGCGTTCCGGGCTGCCCATTGCTGCACGGAATGCGGCGTTCATCTTCCGCCGGCGGTCGCGGACGGCGAGTCGGCGAAGCAGCACCACTGCGGCGACGGCGCCCAGCAGGGCCGTCACCGGCAGCCAGCCTGAACCGATGCCGAAAAGTCGAAGAGCCCCGGACACCACTGCCGTGACGAGGGATAGGAGCCCGGCGACCGCCAGCACCAGCCGTCCCCAACGAATCCGGAACGCCGGGGAGCTCGCCGCAGCAACCGGGCTCGCTCGAGGCGTCGCCGCCTTGCTCGCCCCAGGCCTTGGTGTGCCACCGGCCGGTTCCGCGCGCTGAGTGCTGATCATGGGATTCTCCTGCTGCGCCGCCATTTTCATAACCTTCCCCGCATGTGGATCTGCTGGTTCCATGTCAATGACGTCCGCCAGGAATTCGCCTGCAGGCTGCAGCTGGTGGCGCCCGTTCCGGAGAACGTAAGGCGCCACCCACACGATCCAGAGCGCAACAGCAATGACAAGTATCACAGAGCTGCTAAGAGGGAAGTCCACACTCAAAACCGTATGAGGTATATGGGGTGCTGCCCCGCATTGTCAGGGGTGTGTCGCGAGCGCCGCGGCCGCTGGCCGGCGTCGGGGCGTCGTGGCTGGTCAGGCGGCTGTCACGGGCTTCAGGACTGGCGGGTTCTCAGCCACCGTGCGAGGAGGCCTTCCGGCACTTCCTCGGCCGTGAGCGCGAAGGTCCGGTGGTCCGCCCATTCACCGTTGATGTGCAGGAACCTGGGCCGGAATCCCTCATCGCGAAACCCGAGTTTCTCCACCACGCGCAGGCTCGGCGCGTTCTCCGGCCTGATGTTGATCTCCATGCGGTGCAGGCCAAGGGTGCCGAAGCAATAGTCCGTCGCCATGGCCACGGYGGTCGGGGCGATCCCCCGGCCGGCCCGCTCCTTGTCGACCCAATAGCCAAGGGTCGCCATCATGGCCGATCCCCACACGATCGAGGACACCGTCAACTGCCCCACGATCACCGGCGCCTGATGCCCGGGCGTCCATTCCGCGATCACGAAAGGCAGGGCCGTGGCCTGCGCGGCCTGGGCCTTGAGCGAGCGAACCATCTGCCGGTAGTCCGGCAGTCCGCCGCCGGGGACCGGGTTCGACGCCTCCCAGGGGGCCAGCCACTCGCAGTTACGGGACCTGAGCGCTGTCCACTCCTTGCGGTCCCGGTACCGGATCGGGCGCAACACGATGTCGCCACTCTCCAGGGTCACCGGCCAGGTGAAGCTGCCCCCCACGGGAGTTATTTGGCGAGGCTGGGCGCCAGGCTGGCCGCGAAGCCGGGTAGCCATTCGCGCAGGCCGGGGCCCAGGTCCTCACTGTCGCAGGCGAGCTGGACGCAGGCCTTGAGGTAGCTGAGCTTGTCGCCGGTGTCGTAGCGGCGGCCGCGGAAGATGACGCCATACACGCCGTAGCCCTCGCCGGTGCCGGCCGAGAGTTCCTGCAGGGCGTCCGTGAGCTGGATTTCCCCGCCGCGGCCGGGCGCGGTGCGCTCCAGCACTTCAAAGACGGCCGGGTGCAAAACATAGCGGCCGATCACGGCCAGGTTGGACGGGGCGTCCTCGGCGTCGGGCTTCTCCACGAGCTGGTTGACGCGGACGTAGTCCTCACCGCCGATTGCCTCGACGTCGGCGCAGCCGTAGGCACTGATCTGGGACGGGTCCACCTCGATCAGAGCGACCACCGACCCGCCGGTCTTGGCCTGGACGTCGATCATGGTGCTGAGGAGCTCATCGCGGGCGTCGATGAGGTCATCGCCCAGGAGGACGGCGAACGGCTCCTGCCCGACGTGCTGCTTGGCCCGGAGGACGGCGTGGCCGAGGCCCATGGGATCGCCCTGGCGGACGTAGTGGATGTCGCCGAGGTTGCTGGCGGCCTGAATGGACTCGAGCTTCGCCGTGTCGCCCTTCGCCTTCAGCGTGGACTCCAGCGCGGGAACGCGGTCGAAGTGGTCCTCCAACGCCCGCTTGTTGCGGCCCGTGATCATCAGGATGTCGTTCAGGCCGACATTCACGGCCTCCTCGACGACGTACTGGATGGCCGGCTTGTCAACGACAGGCAGCATTTCCTTGGGCATGGCCTTCGTGGCCGGAAGAAACCTGGTACCAAGGCCCGCGGCGGGGATAACGGCCTTGCGGACGGAAGCGTTGGGTGTATTCACACGACTAATCTAACGGAGGGACCAATCATTGCGTAATCATTATTCGAACCGCCCGCCGGGCCCTCCCCGGTGCGTCGCGGCCGATAGAGGCAGAGGACGGGCCAATATGGCGTCAAAAGAGGAAATACGCTCTGGCCACAGGGCGGCGCGTTCCGCGCTCCCGCTGGCCGCGCAGGATGCCGCCGCGGCGGGCATCGCCCGCCATGGGCTCCAGTGGGCCTCCGGGCTGGCCCGCGGCGGCCAGGGCACCTTCGCGGCGTACCTCGGCGTGGGCGCCGAACCGCCCACGCAGCCGCTGCTGACGGCCCTGGTCGATGCCGGACACCGGGTGCTGCTGCCGGTTTGCGAACCCGATATCGAGCTCAGCTGGGTGTATTGGACTCCGCAGTCCGGGTTTGTCCGCAGCCGGTACGCGCCCATCCAGGAGCCTGTCGGAGAGCGCCACAGCACCGAAGTCATGCGGGACGCCACCGCAATCTTCCTGCCGGCCACCGCCGTGGATCTCTCGGGCAACCGCATCGGACAAGGCGGCGGCTACTACGACAAGTTCCTGGCCTCCCTGGCTGCCATGTCGTCCGCGTCCAGCGAAGCGTCCGACGCCGCGGCGCTGCCGACGGCCGCCGTCGTCTATTCCAGCGAGGTGCTACCCGCAGGCAGCATTCCCGCGGAGTCGTTCGACCGGAAAGTCGACACGGCGCTGACCCCGGGCGGGATCATCCGGCTCGGCCGATCCCTGCTCGGCTGATCCGGGTTCCTGCCAAGGTGATAGAATTGGCACTCAGGCCCTGCGACTGCTAAGCGGAACCTGTCGATAGATATATCGGCGGTGATCCCGACTCGACAGCACGGGACCTGCTCGTTTGTCCCTGAGGAGGATTTCCAGTGCCCACGTATGCATACGCCTGCAAGGACTGCAGCCACGCCTTCGAGATCGTGCAGTCGTTCAGCGACAACTCCTTGACGTCCTGCCCCGAGTGCCAGGGCACGCTGCGCAAGAAGTTCAACAGCGTCGGCGTAGTGTTCAAGGGCTCGGGCTTCTACCGGACCGATTCGCGCGACGCCAAGGGCAGCACGGTTTCCCCGGCTCCGGCAGCTCCCGCGGCCACCCCCGCACCCGCCGCTGCGGCCAGCTAGGGCATCTGCCGGGTTGGCGCCGACAGCCAGTTGGGCCACGCCCCGCTGAGGCTGCTTAGTTCGTTAGTTCCGCCGACCGTTGTCCACATAGGACGTTCCACGGCTCCCGCCGCTATGCGCTGATCCGTAGCGTGGCGGCATGGCACCTACTCTCAGCGCGGTTTCCCCGCCTTCGTTCCGGACGGCTGCCACGGCCGCGTCCAGATGGTCTTCCACGCCTTCGTCCATGCCGTTCCGCGCAATGCCGGTAGCGGGCTCCGGCCGCTGGGCCCGAACCAGGATCCGCCCCGCCGGCCTTCCTCCCGGCACGTTTCCGGCCGGCCGTCCGTTCCGGAGCCCGATCGATTCCGCGAAGCCCCGCCGGCGGCCGCCCCGTGGCCGGCCATCGCGGCGCCGCCTGCGCGGCTGGTTGAACCGGAACCGGCGGCTTATCGCGGCCCTCTTGTTCTGCATCCCCGCCGGCCTGACGGTTCAGCAGCTGACTCCCGCGCCCGCCGACACGGTCGCTGCCTTCGCCGCAGCGGCCGATCTACCCGCCGGAAAGACCCTGGAACCCGGTGATGTCAGCAGGATCAGCGTGCCGCCCGGCCTCGTGCCTGCCGGCAGCCCCGGCAGCGAGACCGCGTTCCAGGGAAAGCAGCTCGCCGCACCGCTGCGCCAGGGCCAGCTCCTCACCGACGCCCAGATCCTTGGCCCGGGCCTGCTCGCAGGAAGCCCGCCCGGCTCGGCAGCCGTGCCGCTGAGGATGGCGGATCCGGCCTCCATCCAGCTCATCTCCCCCGGGCAGCTCGTCAACGTGGTGCTCACCGGCGGCAACGGTAATGAACAACCCGGCGAAGGCCAAATCCTGGCCGAAGCCGTGCCGGTGCTCTGGACGTCCGCGCACGGCGGCAAGGCCGGCCCCTGGCCCGCCACCGCGGAGACTGACGGGCTGGTGGTGGTGGCAGCGGCCGCCGACCAGGCACGAAGACTCGCGGGCGCGTCTACCCAAGGCAAGCTGTTTTTCGTGCTGGTGGCCGCGCCGCCGGGCTAGGAGCGTCACCACCGGGCTGTGTAGCGTCCCCGCCGCACCAGGAGCGTCACCGCCGGGCTGTAGCGTCACCGCCGGGCCAGGGGCCCGGACAGTCTGCTCCGGTTGACACCGGCAGCGCCGCAGGCTCTGCGGTGGCGTCCGCAACTTCAGCCCCAGTGCGGCGGCTTCTGCTCCTGGAGCCAGGCGTCGTGATCGTAATTATCAGGCTGGTCACCCCAGCGCCGGGGGTCGTCTTCCGCCGCCTTGTTCGGCAGCACACCTTCGGGCACGGCGGCCTGTGCCTCCGAACGGCGGGACGTCTCCTCCGCCGCGTCCTGGTCCGGGCCGTCGCCGGTCGATTCATCGGGCTTCGGCCCGGCGGCCTTCGGCTCAGCTGCGCCGGCCGCGTAATCCCCGTTGGGGCCTGTGGTGTCTGTGTTGCCTTGGATGTCGCCGTCCGCGCTCATGCCGCCGGCCTCCTTACTGCCTGTATTGCCTGTCAGTCCTGTTGCTGGTGCCTGCCGGCGGAATCCCTGGCCGGCAGTTTCGTGGCCGCGGAATACCTGTCCCGCGGGTTCGGCGGCCACGTGGTATTCGGCGGCCCGCGTCTCGTCGATTGCCAGGTGCTCGATGCCGTCGTCGAAGAACCCGTGCGATGTCCGCAACCGGCTGGCCCCGGCGGGCTTCTCCAACCCGAGGTAGCCGCCAATCCGGTCGGCGCAGGCCGAGGGGTCGGTGAAGACCTCTATGGTCCATAGTGGCATGTACCGCCAGCCAAGCCGCTCCAGGAGCTGCGGCCGGAGCCTGCTCCGTTCCCGGACGCTCATCCGCCGGTATTGGCCGGTGCCATCGGACTCGATCGCCACCGGACGGGGAATCTCCGCATCGTCCTGGCCGATCGTGGTCATCGGGTCGGCAGCAGCCACCATGTTCAGGACACCGTCGTACTGGTGCCACACGCGTGCCCCGCGGGCCCGGAGCCGGTCGCCCAGGTCGGCCACGAGCGGATCGGCACCGAGCGCCTGCTCGCTGGCCGCGGCCCGGGAAGCGGGGCTGCCAAGATCGGTATTGCCCGCGATCTCACGGTCCAGGAGTTCGTAGAAGTCCACGGCGCCGTGGCTGAGGCGGCTGACATCGAGGTCTTCGGGGCGGAAGCAACTGAGTACGTGCAGGGACCGGCGGGCACGCGTCATCGCCAGGGCGAATTTGGCGCGGCCCCCGTCGGCGGAAAGCGGCCCGAGGCTGTGGAGCGTGCGCCCATGTGGGGTGCGGCCATAGCCCGGGGAAAAGATGACGTGATCACGAACCAGGCCCTGGGCGCGTTCCAGATCCACCACGCGGAAGGATTCCTCCCCGGCCGTGAAGAAGCTGCCGAGCGTGGGGTAGTTGGGCAGCTGCGCCCTGATGGCCTCTCCGATCCGTGCGGCATGGCGAAGGCTGCCGGTCACCACGGCCAGCGAGGTCCGTGGCCGGAGTCGGGCGTGCTCGAAGACGAGCTCCACCGCGCGGTTGACCTCGGCAACAACCGATTCGACGCCGTCGTGGTCAGCGCTGGGCAGGCCCGTGCCGTCGGGGAGGTACTCCACGCTGAGGGTGCGGTCAAGGCCCGTGGCGGATTGCCCCTCCGGGAGCCGGGTGAGTTGCCCGCCGTAAAAACCCTTGCTGAGCTGGCGTACCAGGTCTTCATCGACCGCACGATACACGGTCCTCAGGTTCCAGACCGGAAGCACGGCAGAGAGTGCCCGGAAGGAGCTCTCAACGCTTTGGTAGGAGCTCTCCCCCGCGGCGAGCCGTTCGACGCCCACGGTAAAGGTCCGGGGGCAGGCGATCTGTTCGTCGCCGAAGGCGATGACCTGCCGGGACCGGGCGATGGCCGGGAGGACCGCCTGCAAAGAGGTCGTCTCGGCGTCGAGGATCACGACGGCATCGAAGGTCTGCTCGATCGGCAGCAGACCCGTCATGAGGTAGGGGCTGCCGGACCATACGGGTACCAGTGTGGGCAGCAGCTCCTGCGCCTGGCCGCTCAGGGCTGCCAGGGTCACCCGGCCGTCCTTGAGCAGGCTGCGCAACAGCTCGGCCTGGCGCGGGTATGCCGCGATGGCCGTGCGCCAGCTCTCGGACAGGTTCCACCGCAGCCGGGCAGCGCCGCTGGCGATATGGGCGTTGTCCGCGAGACGGTACTCCGCCTCAAGCTGGCGCAGGGCGTCGCCGTCGGACATGGCGAGGTAGTCATCGCCGCTGATCATGGCTTCCAGGGCCGACTGCCACCAGGCCAGCTCGAGTTCGGCGGTCACCGATCCCTCCGGGACCTCGCGCTCGGCAAGGTCGGCGAGGAGCTCGCCCAGGCCGTGCTCACGCATGCTCTCGACCAGCAGCGTGCGCTCAGGCAGGGTTTCAAGGGTCGCGGTGTCGGCGACGAGCCGCCGCACCCGGGGCAGGAGGTCGTCGTAGGGTGCGCGGTCCAGATCGCCGCCGGCAGCCGTGTGCTTGACTGCCTGGCCGAGTTCAGCCAGTTCCGCTGCGAGCTCCCGGTACAGGCCGGTGATTTCGCCCAGCCCGGACGGCACGGCCGGGTGCCGCTGCGTGGTGGCGTAGCCGGACCAGGCGGCGCGCTGTTCCTGGACGAGGACCAGCGAGCTGTGCAGGTCCGCGATGTGCACGCCGGGCCGGACGTACTCCTTGGCCACCCTGCGCAGGCGTGAGCGCTGCATGGACGGCATCTCGATGCCGCGTTCCCTGCGCCAGGCGGAGGACGCCGTGGCCGAGATCAGGTCGTGGACCGGCCGGTCAAAGATGTCGGGGGTGAACTTGTCCAGGCTTTCGCGGACAGCCACGAGAAGTTCGATCTGCTCACCCCATTCGGCAAAGGTCCGGCCGAGCCGGATCTCTGCGTGTTCCGCCACGGCATCCATGCGCCCACGCAGCAACGGCAGTTTCTCCGCCACGGACTGGGCAACGCCCTGCGCCTCCTGCGTCTCCTTGCGGGTGAGCAGGCGCGCGCCGTGCCAGGGGCTGGTGGTCGACGCGCGGCTGAAGCTGCCGAGCTCGGCAGCGCGGCGGAGCCGGCCGGCGAGCTCCTCGCGGTCCCGGATGTTGTCCAGGACGCTGCGCTTGAGCCGGACGGTCGTCGCCGGCGCCGGCTGGATGGAGGTCAGCTCTGCAAGCGACTGCATAGCCTCATACGGCGAGCAACCCCAGCGCGCCCGGACATTGTGCAGGGAGGCCACATGGTCCATCAGGGCGTGGCGGTGCCCGGTCAGCGTGGCGTGGAGGTTACTCAGTTGCGGCTGGAGCGACTTCTCGTTGCGGACGATCGCCCGGACCAGCTGGCCCTTGAGCTGCAGCGGGCTGGCATTGCCGGCCAGCTGCAAGAGAACCGAATCCAGGCCGAGGCCGTCCAGCTGCGCGGAGATCTCGGCGAGGCCCGCCCGCCTGTCGCCAACCACCAGGACGGACTTGCCCTCGTCCACGAGGGCGCCGATGGTGTTGATGACGGTCTGCGTCTGGCCGGTGCCCGGCGGGCTGCTGACCACCAGCGAGTCGCCCGCCCGGACGGCGTCGATCACATACTGCTGGTCCGTGTCGGCGTCCAGCAGCAAAAGCTCCTCGGCGGGTTCCCGGTCGTCGGTGTTGGGGAAGCGGCCGGGTTCCAGCGCCGGCACGTCGACCAGTTCGCCGGAACCGGACCGTGCCAGCGCGGTGACGATGGGGTTGTTCTGGTTGATCCACGGATCATCGAGGTTGCCGGAGAGGTCGGCGAAGGTGGAGACGAGCAGGTTGTGTTCGACCTCCGCGCCGTGAATCGGCTGGACCAGGGTGCCCAGGCGGTCCAGAACAGGCTGCGGGTCGTAACGGGCCGTGCTGTACGCCATCCGCGTCACCGCGTTGACGTCGAACACAATCCCGTGGACTGACTTCAGGTGCCGGACCAGCGCCGGGTTGATCTGCGCCTGTTCGGTCAGCTGCAGTTCGTAGTCGTCCTCGCCGGGGCGCACCGTGAGGGAAACGGCGGTGAGCATGACCGGGGCAGAGATCCGTTGCGGCTTACCACCGACGGCGGACGTCCAGACGACCGTGCCGGCGGAGAAATACCCCGCGTCGATGCCGCGGTCGTTGGCGAGTTCGAAGATCTTGGAGCGCAGGTTGCGCGATGCCCTGGCCGCAACAACGTACTGCTGGCGGTCGCGGATCAGGGTGGAGAGCCGGGTGCGCCGGCCTGCCATCAGCTGGGCAAGTCCCGAGGGATGGGCATGAGTCAGGTCAATTGAGCCTTCGGGCGTCTTGGTGAAGCGCAGCATGGTATCTGCACCCGTGACGGGTTTGAGCCCCGACAGCCATTTCCTGAACTCCTCGGAGCCCTCGGGGTGGCCTTGACCAACTGACACTGCTGCCTTCTTTTCTGTGCTCGACTTCTCGGTGCCGGACCGCGGCGGGCTCGACTTTAGTGCGTTCGTCGTATCAACGCTCGTCTGTGTTGCGTCCGCGCTTTCCCTGGCCGCATCTCGTGTGCTCACGGTTGTCTGGCTTGCGCGGGACGCCTTGGACCATACCGACATGCTTTCGAGGGTAGCCCGAATCCCCCGCACGTGCGGGGCCGCAACACTGGGCGGTGCGAAATTCAGCCCGAATTGTCAGGAACAAAATGAAATGGCCGGCCTCGAAAGGCCGGCCATTCAGATTGCTATTCCCACTCGATGGTTCCCGGCGGCTTGCTGGTCACATCCAGCACCACGCGGTTGACGCCGTCCACCTCGTTGGTGATCCGGTTGGAAATCCGGGCCAGGAGGTCGTAGGGCAGCCGCGACCAGTCGGCGGTCATGGCGTCCTCGGAGGACACGGGTCGCAGGACAATCGGGTGTCCGTAGGTCCGGCCGTCGCCCTGGACGCCCACGCTGCGGACGTCCGCCAGCAGCACCACGGGCATCTGCCACACTTCGTCATCCAGACCGGCCGCGGTCAGCTCGGCGCGGGCGATCGCATCGGCCTTGCGGAGCAGGTCCAGGCGTTCTTTGGTGACATCGCCGACGATCCGGATGCCGAGGCCCGGACCGGGGAAGGGCTGGCGTCCGACGATTTCCTGCGGCAGGCCGAGCTGTGCACCGACGGCGCGGACCTCGTCCTTGAACAGGGCGCGCAGCGGCTCAACCAGTTCAAACTGCAGGTCCTCGGGGAGCCCGCCCACGTTGTGGTGGCTCTTGATGTTGGCCGCACCTTCGCCGCCGCCGGATTCGACGACGTCGGGGTACAGGGTGCCCTGGACGAGGAACTTGATCTTTTCGCCGTGTGCCGCCGCCTCGGCGATGATCGCCAGTTCGGCTTCCTCGAAGGCGCGGATGAATTCGCGGCCGATGATCTTGCGTTTGGTCTCGGGATCGCTGACGCCGGCAAGGGCGCTCAGGAAGCGCTCCTGCTCGTTGGCGACGTAGAGCTTGACGCCGGTGGCGGCCACGAAGTCACGTTCGACCTGTTCGGCTTCGCCCTCGCGCAACAGCCCGTGGTCCACGAAGACGCAGGTCAGCTGGTCGCCGACGGCGCGCTGGACCAGGGCCGCGGCCACTGCCGAGTCGACGCCGCCGGAGAGGCCGCAGATGACCCGGGCGTCGCCGATCTGGTCACGGATCCGCTGGACCTGTTCTTCCAGAATGTTGCCGGTGGTCCAGTTCGGTTCCAGCCCGGCGCCCTTGAAGAGGAAGTTCTCCAGGACCTGCTGGCCGTAGGCCGAGTGCTTGACCTCGGGGTGCCACTGGACGCCGTAGAGGCGCTTGTCCTCATTGGCGAACGCGGCGACGTCGGCGCCCGCCGTCGTCGCGAGGACCTCAAAGCCCGCGGGGGCTTCATGGACGGAGTCGCCGTGGCTCATCCAGGTGCTCTGGTGCTGGGGCATGCCGGCCAGGATGGAGCGGCCCTCGCCGAGGGTGGTGGTCTCGGTGGCGCCGTATTCGCGCAGGCCTGTCTGGGCCACCTTGCCGCCGAGGGCGTTGGCCATGGCCTGGAAGCCGTAGCAGATGCCGAAGACCGGGACACCGGCCTCGAAGAGGTCGGCACCGACGCTGGGGGCGCCGTCGGCGTAGACGCTCGAGGGCCCTCCCGAGAGGATGATCGCGGCGGGGTTCTTGGCCAGCAGCTGCTCGGTGCTGTACGTATGCGGAACCACTTCCGAATACACATTCGCTTCCCGGACGCGGCGGGCAATCAGCTGCGCGTACTGGGCACCGTAGTCAACGACCAGAACCGGCCTGTGGGACGTCTGGGATGCAGTGGGAGTAGTCACCCCACTAGCCTACTTTGCGCCGCTGCCCGCCCGCACATTGAGAAGCCGGCGCGGGCCCGAATCGCGGGCCGAGGTAAGCGAACTCACACGCCCGACGGCGGCTGCCGGCGTCGTGCCGCTGTTCAGTACCGCTGGGGTTCAGTACCGCTGGGGTTCAGTACCGCTGGGGCGCCTGCGGGTTCGCCGCGAGTTCGGCCTCGACCTCGGCGTGGAACTTCTTCTCGACGAAGAAGGACAGGAACGGCACGACGCCGCCCAGGGCCATAACCACGAGCTTGGTGAACGGCCAGCGCATGAGAGACCACAGCCGGAAGTTGGAAATGAGGTACACGACGTACATCCAGCCGTGCACGATCAGGACCGTGACGGAGAGGTTGACGCCCCCGATCACCCCGGGCGGCTCGGCGTCGGCGAACCCGAAGCCGAAGGGCTGGCCGGTGATGGCGTTGGTGCCGCCGGCGAAGAGGTACTGCCCGAAGCCGTACCGGGCAATCAGCTCGGCGCACAGCAGCAGCAGCATCGAGCCCGTCAGGTAGGCGAGCACTTTGTAGAACTTCAGGGCGGAACGGATTTGGGCCTCGGTGCCGCCGAAGCGGCGCTTCTTCCCGGTTTTCCCCGTGCCGTTGGTGGTCTGCGGCTGGATGGCGGGCTGGGGCTCGATCATGATTGCACTCTCGGGTCTGTGGGTTGGGGGGCTGTGGGACGGGAATCGGTGGGTTCTTCGGCCGCGGGGTGGTCGGCCGCGTGGTGGCCGGCCGCGTGATAGTGGTCCGCGGGGTGGCCGGTTGGGGGCTCTTCCCCTGCCTGTTCCTCGTCGAGCGCGTCTTCGAGGTCGCGGCGGTAGTCGTCCTTGACGAGCCGCCACCAGATGAACAGCGCGAAGCCGGCAAAGACCACCCATTCCACGGAATAGAAGAGGTTTAGCCAGTTGAGCTGCTGCGCGGGCGGCTGCGGGCCGATCCGGAGGGGTTTGACGTCGCCGCCGGCGGCCGCGGCCCCGACGTCGGTGCCGCCTGCCAGTTCGGTAGTCGCAGCGACAAAGCCCGGGTAGCTGCTGATGTTCCAGTCGTTGATGAGTTCGGCGACCGAGACGGCGCTGGCGCGGCCGGGGCCGGGATCGGTCTGCGGCAGCGGCGACTCGGACGGCAGCAGCCGCCCGGTCAGTTCGACGGTGCCCGACGGCGGCGCGACGGCGTCCCCGGGATCCGCGACCCAGCCGCGCGCGACCGGAATCCAGGTCTGCGGTGTGGCCCCGCCGCCCTTCAGGGCCGGGGCATCCTTGACCGCGAAGGCCGAAACGATCCAGTAGCCTTTCGCCCCGTCATTGAGGCGGCCGGGGACGAGAACCTGCTTCTGGGCGTCGTAGCTGCCGGTGGCGGAGACCATCTGGTCGGCCACGGATCCGGGGAAGAATCCGCCGGGCTGCAGGACCGAGGTGAGCTGCCGGGTTTCCTCCGTTGTGGTGGAAACCGGGGCTTCGGCCTGCGTTGAACGGCCGAACTGCCACTGGCTGAGCAGCACAAAGACCCCGGAAATGGCGATCGCGAACACGAGTCCTGCGATCCAGCGGGGTTTGAGGGCAGTTTTCAGCACCTCTTAAAGGTACTTCGTCCCCGTGTAGAACAGCGAAACGGGCCATCTAGAGTGGGGCAGCCGGGTCCCTGCGTGGCGACGGAGTCGACACGTACGGACCAGCGTTAGTGGTCGAAGAACACCAAGCTGGAATTGATCAGCTCTGCGATCACTTCGGCGTCGTAGGCGCGGCGGAGCGACTCGCGGAAGGACTCTTTCGACAATGAGCGTGCCAGCGTCGCGAGCACTTCGAGGTGATCGGAAAAGGAACTCGCCGGAGTGGCGATGAGCAGAATCACTGTGGCCGGCCCGTCCGTTGCGCCGAAGTCCAGTGACCTGCCGTACTTTGTGATGCCGACCGCGATGGAGGTTTGGGAGACCAGCTCGCTGCGGGCGTGCGGCAGGCCCACGCCGCCGGGCAGGCCGGTGGCGAGCTGGTGTTCCCTGGCGTTGACCTGTTTGAGGAAGCCCTCGAGATCGGAAATTCGTCCGGCCGCATGCATGCGTTCCGCGAGCTGGGAAGTGGCGTCGAGCTTGTCCGTGGCATCCATTTCGAGGATCACCATCTCGGGCGTGGTGAGCTCGGCGTCGTACCGGTCCAGTGGTTCCGCCAAGAGGTGTCCCTTCGAAGTGGCGTCAGTGCACGCCGGCCGGCAGTCCAATGACTAGCGTTGTAATCTGCACGGCCCGCCGGCGCTGAGAGTCTCAGCGCAGGGGCGTGATGTCCTCCACGCCCAGCCGTGCGGCATCGGCGGATTCGTCGTCCGGCTGCTGCTGACTCAGGCGCTCGGCATCAACTCGGGCCAGATAGTGCTTGATTTCGCCCTCGCGCTGCGCATCACTCCAGCCGAGAACGTCTCCCACTAGTTTAGCGACTACCGGAGCGGCGGACACACCCCGGTCCCACGCCTCAATCGAAATCCTGGTGCGGCGGGTCAGGACATCCTGGATATGGCGGGCGCCCTCGTGCGAGGCCGCGTAGACGGCTTCGGCGGCCAGATAGTCGTCCGCGCCCGGCAGCGGCTCGGCCAGTTCCGGGCTGCCGGCGATAAGCGCCAGAACCTCCGAAGTCATGGCGCCGTACCTGTTGAGCAGGTGCTCGATCCGGGCCACGTGGACGCCGGTCTCCTCCGCCATCCGGTTCCGCTGGTTCCATGCGGCCTTGAAACCGCTCGCCCCCAGCAGCGGGATGGACTCAGTGCAGCTGGCCGGAACGCGCTCGTCCATGCTGCGCGTTGCCTCGTCGACCGCGTCCTTGGCCATGACCCGGTATGTGGTCCACTTCCCGCCTGCCACCACCACGAGGCCCGGCACCGGGTGGGCCACCACATGTTCGCGCGAGAGCTTCGCGGTGGAATCGCTTTCGCCGGCCAGCAGCGGCCGCAGCCCCGCGTAGACGCCCTCGACGTCCTCGCGGGTCAGCGGGCGCTTGAGGACCTTGTTGACGTGCTCCAGGAGGTAGTCGATGTCCTTGCTGGAGGCCGCGGGGTGTGCCTTGTCGAGGTGCCAGTCGGTGTCAGTGGTCCCGATGATCCAGTGCCTGCCCCACGGAATCACGAACAGCACGGATTTCTCGGTCCGCAGGATCAGCCCCACCGTGGACTGGATCCGGTCGCGGGGCACCACGAGGTGGATGCCCTTGGAGGCGCGCACCTTGAGCTGTCCGCGGTCTGTCACCATGGCCTGGGTTTCGTCAGTCCAGACACCGGTGGCGTTGATGACCTGCTTGGCCCGGATTTTGAAGCTGGTGCCGTCTTCGTGGTTGACCACCTTGGCGCCGACCACCCGCTCGCCTTCGCGCACGAAGTCCACAACCGACATCTGGTTGACCGCGTGGGCGCCGTAGTGCGCCGCGGTCCGCACGAGGTTTGCGACGTACTTGGCGTCGTCGACTTGCCCGTCGTAGTAGCGGATGGATCCGACGAACGCGTCGTCCTTGAGGCTGGGGGCAGCGCGCAGGGTTCCGCGCCGGGACAGGTGCTTGTGGAAGGGGACGCCGCGGCTGTGCCCGCCGGTGATGGACATCGCGTCGTACAGGGCGATTCCGGCGCCGATGTAGGGCCGTTCCAGGAACGGCTTGTGGAGCGGGTACAGGAACGGGACCGGCCGGGCCAGGTGCGGTGCCAGCACGGAGAGAATGAGGCCACGTTCGTGCAGTGCCTCTTTGACCAGGCCGAAGTCGAGCATTTCGAGGTACCGGAGGCCACCATGGATGAGCTTCGAGGAACGCGACGACGTCCCGGCGGCCCAGTCATTGGCCTCGACGATGCCCACGCTGAGCCCGCGGGTGACCGCGTCCAGGGCAGCGCCAGCGCCCACGATGCCACCGCCCACGATCAGGATGTCGAGCTCTTTGCCGGGGGCGGTGCTCCCCCTAAGCACAGTGATTGAAGCCTCGCGTTCCGCAGGCCCAAGGGCACCTCCGGCCACGGCAGAACCGCCGGCAAAACTGTTCATGTCACGCCTCCATCCGGATCAAACCTCGTAGGGCACCAGACTACGTCCAAGTTTCCCGGATGGGCAGGGCCAATCAGCGGCCGACGTGGGGTTTAGTTGCCGGCGTACGGCGAGACGACGACGTCGACGCGCTGGAATTCCTTCAGGTCCGAGTAGCCGGTGGTTGCCATTGAACGGCGCAGCGCGCCGACGAGGTTGGAGGTGCCGTTGGTGTGGTGGCCCGGCCCGAACAGGACCTCTTCGAGCGGCCCGACCGTTCCCACGTTGACCCTGTCGCCGCGGGGCAGTTCGAGGTGGTGGGCTTCCTGGCCCCAGTGCCAGCCCTTGCCGGGGGCTTCGTCGGCGCGGGCCAGGGCGCTGCCCAGCATCACAGCGTCGGCGCCCATGGCGATGGCCTTGACGATGTCACCGGAGGATCCCATGCCGCCGTCGGCGATCACATGGACGTAGCGTCCGCCGGACTCGTCCATGTAGTCCCGGCGGGCCGCCGCGACGTCGGAGATGGCGGAGGCCATCGGCGAGTGGATGCCCAGTGCACGGCGGGTGGTGGTGGTGGCTCCCCCGCCGAAGCCGACCAGCACGCCGGCGGCGCCGGTGCGCATCAGGTGCAGGGCCGGGGTGTAGCCGGCCGCCCCGCCGACGATCACGGGGACGTCGAGTTCGTAGATGAACTGCTTGAGGTTCAGCGGCTCGTGGTCCTTGGAGACGTGCTCAGCCGAGACCGTGGTGCCGCGGATGACGAAGATGTCGACGCCGGCGGCCACCACGGTCTTGTAGTGTTCCTGCGTGCGCTGCGGGGTCAGGGAACCGGCCACGGTGACGCCGGCGGCGCGGATCTCGGCGAGGCGCGAGGTGATCAGCTCGGGCTGGATCGGGGCCTGGTAGAGCTCCTGCATGCGCCGGGTGACGGCGGGGCTGTTGGTCTCGTCCGCGAGGCCCCCGATCTCGTCCAGTACGGACTGCGGGTCCTCGTACCTGGTCCACAGGCCTTCGAGGTCCAGCACACCGAGTCCGCCGAGGCGGCCCAGGGCGATGACGGTTTCCGGCGACATGGCCGAATCCATCGGCGCCGCGATGACCGGCATGTCGAACTTGTAGGCATCGATCTGCCAGGAGACGGAGACGTCCTTGGGGTCACGGGTGCGCCGGTTGGGGACGATCGCAATGTCATCCAGGGAGTAGGCACGACGCCCACGCTTGCCTCGGCCAATCTCAATCTCGTAAGTCACTGCTCTAGGTTATCCCAGCCGACGCGCGGTGCCGCTTCGACGTACTGTGTCCGTCATGCTGTGTCCGTCTTGGACCGGCGCCGGATATTCGACGGACCCAACGCCGGGGTCGGCACGGATGGAGGGCGCTCCCCTCACTCGCCGCTGACGTTCTCGGTATCCGGGACCGTCAGTTGGGACTCGAACATCCGGAAATAGCGGCCGCGGAGCGCCACGAGTTCCTTGTGGGTGCCTTGTTCCACGACGCGGCCGTCCTCGAGCATGTAGACCACATCGGCCTTCTCGATCGTGGCCAGGCGGTGGCTGATGGCGATGATGGTGCTGCTGCGGTCGGCGAAGAGCCGCGTGAAGATCCGGTGTTCCGCCAGCGCGTCGATCGCCGACGTCGGCTCGTCCATCACCATGAACGATGCGCTGCGGTAGAAGTTCCGGGCCATCGCCAGTCGCTGCCACTGCCCGCCGGAAAGACCGGAGCCCTTCCGCCCGCGCGGGTCCTCCATCCAGTTGCTGACGTGGTTGTCCAGGCCGTTGGGCAGTTTATTGATGAACTCGAGGGCTTCGGCATCCGCGGCGGAGCGGCGGACCCGTCCGTCATCGCGGGGCGAGTCGACGTCGCCGAAGAAGATATTTTCCGCCGCGGTCGCGAATTCGTATTTAAGGAACTCCTGGCTGAGCACTGCCAGGTGCCGGTGCCAGGAGGTGACGTCGACGGCGGCGAGATCAACGCCGTCGAGCATCACCTGCCCGGAATCGGGACGGTACAGCCCGGCCAGGATGCGGATCAGGGTGGACTTGCCGGCGCCGTTCTCGCCCACGATCGCGATGTGCTGGCCCTGCCTGACGGTCAGCGAAATGCCGCGGATCACCTCCAGTTCGCTGCCGGTGTAGGTGAAGCGGATGTCCCGCAGTTCCACCGTCTTCGGCGCCTGCAGCAGCGGCGGGGCGTGGCCGGACGGCACGGGCAGGGCCATGAAGAGCTCGTAGTCCGTGAGGTTCGCCAGGTCCTCGTCGATCGAGCTGAGCGAGGAGATCAGGCTGTTGGCCGTGGACAGGGCGCGGCTGACAATCTGCTGGACATAGAGGAACTGCCCCACCGGCTGGGCCCGGGCGATGATCTGGCCCACCACCCAGATCAGGGAGACGACCTCGGCGCCGTACTGCAGGGCATCGGCCGCGAGCTGTTTGGGAATGTAGCGCTTCTGGAAGTCCAGCCGCCGCTTTTCATCGGCGTCCCGCAGCCGGGAGCGCAGGCCCATCAGGTAGCCGACGATCCCGTAGAGCCGCATCTCGGCGATGTGCTGCGGGCGCAGGAGGTTGGTTTCGATCATCCTGCGCTGCCTGCGCGAATCGACCTGGGTGTTCCAGTGCGCGATCTGTTCGCGGGAGAGCTTGAACTGCAGGTAGACGCTGGGGACGATCGCGATCAGGACGATCACGGCGATCCACCAGCTGACCAGCAGCAGCGCGCCGATGGCCAGGAGCACGGAGACGAGCTGGGTGAAGATGGCGGCGATCCGGTCCAGGACACGGGCGTAGGAGTCGGAGAAACGTTTGGCCCGGTCGTACAGGTCCACGGTCTCTTTGTCGTCGTAGCGCCAGAAGTCCAGGGTCAGGAAGCGCTCGTACATCAGATCCCCGACGATCGCGCCGACCCGGAAGCTCATGAGCTGCTGGATGTAGCGGTCCACGCTGCTGAACGATCCCCAGAAGAGCCCGAGTGCCGCGGTGATGATGACGTAGACGACTGCCTGCCGGCCGGCGTCGGCGTTGCCCGCGTAGGCGGCGGCCAGCGCCGTGGTGGTCAGGGCGGCAAAGTACGTCGTGACCAGCGGCAGCAGTGCCGAGATCAGCGAGCCCAGGACCTTCATGACGACGGCGGAGGGTGAGGCCCGGAAGCTCACCCGCAACACCTGTGCCACGGCGCGGGCGTAGGGCTTGAGCGCGAGCTTGCGTTTGGGCGCGCGTGCCGGCAGGAGTTCGGACATGCCTCCAGCCTAGGACACACCCCCTGCCCAAGTGGCTCGCAGCAGGGGCCGCTATGAGGCTCCAGAACGGCCCCTGCTGCGAGTTAGTTGGGTGGGGTCACCCGGTTCAAGCGGATGGTCTTAGCGCGCCCCGTAGTTCGGGGCTTCGACCGTCATCTGGATGTCGTGCGGGTGCGACTCCTTGAGCCCGGCCGGGGTGATGCGGACGAACTTGCCGCGCGCCTTCAGCTCGGCCACGGTCGGGGCGCCGGTGTAGAACATGGTCTGGCGGAGCCCGCCGACCAGCTGGTACGCCACCGACGACAACGGACCGCGGTACGCGACCCGGCCCTCAATGCCTTCCGGGATGAGCTTGTCATCGCCGGAGACGTCGGCCTGGAAATAGCGGTCCTTGGAGTAGGAGGTGTTCTTGCCGCGGGTCTGCATGGCGCCGAGGGAGCCCATGCCGCGGTAGCTCTTGAACTGCTTGCCGTTGACGAAAATCAGGTCGCCCGGAGATTCGTCGCAACCGGCCAGGAGAGAGCCGAGCATCACGGTGTCGGCGCCGGCGACGAGCGCCTTGCCGATGTCACCGGAGTACTGCAGGCCGCCGTCGGCGATCAGCGGGACGCCGGCCGGGATGGCAGCCTTCGCCGACTCGTAGATGGCGGTGATCTGCGGGACGCCGACGCCGGCCACGACGCGGGTGGTGCAGATGGACCCGGGACCGACGCCGACCTTGATGCCGTCGGCACCGGCGTCGATCAGTGCCTGGGCGCCTTCGCGGGTGGCGGCCTGGCCGCCGATGATGTCCACGTGCGCCGCAACGGGATCGGACTTGAGCCGGCGGATCATTTCCAGCACACCCTGGGAGTGGCCGTTCGCGGTGTCCACGAAGAGGGCATCCACCCCGGCGTCCACGAGGGCCATGGCGCGTTCCCAGCCGTCGCCGAAGAAGCCGATCGCCGCGCCGACGCGCAGGCGGCCTTCGTCGTCCTTGGTGGCGAGCGGGTACTGCTCGGCCTTGGTGAAGTCTTTGGTGGTGATCAGGCCCTTGAGCCGGCCCTGCTCGTCCACGAGCGGGAGCTTCTCGATCTTGTTCGTGGCCAGCTTGTGCGAGGCTTCCTCGCGGCTGATGCCGACGTGTCCGGTGACGAGCGGCATCTTGGTCATGACGTCGCTGACCAGCCGGAGCGGGAAATCCGATTCGGGCACGAAGCGGGTGTCGCGGTTGGTGACGATGCCCAGCAGCCGGTTGCCCTCGTCCACGACCGGCAGGCCGGAGACGCGGTAGCGTGCGCAGATTTCGTCCAGCTCGGCAAGCGTGGCCTCGGGGCCGATGGTCAGGGGGTTGGTGATCATGCCCGATTCGCTGCGCTTGACCCGGTCCACCTGGTCGGCCTGGTCGGCGATGGAGAGGTTGCGGTGCACGACGCCGAGGCCGCCCTGGCGGGCCATGGCGATGGCCATCCGCGACTCCGTCACGGTGTCCATCGCGGCGGAGAGCAGCGGCGTCTGGACCGTGATGCGCTTGGAGATCCGCGAGGACGTGTCCGCTTCCGAGGGGATCACGTCGGTGTGGCCGGGCAGGAGCAGGACGTCGTCGTAGGTCAGGCCGATGAAGCCGAAGGGATTGTGTTCGGGCTGGGTCATGAGTGCGCCTCTTACCTTGGGTTACGGGGTCACGGGTAGGGGTTGCAACAGATGACCAGCCCGTCATTACGGGTCTGGCCTGTGCAGAAGGTCATGCAGAAGGTTCGTGCAGAAGATTCGATTCGTGCAGAAGTCCTCAATAAATAGTAGAACCTTGGCGGCCATAGCCATATTCCGGGGCGGTAATGTGCAGCTTCAATGTGAGCCGCCCCATGCCCGGACGGCTCCCCGGCCGGCCGCGCCGGCCCCCCGGCCGCCCGGGCCCGTTCCCGCAGCCTATTTCCAGCCGGTGGCGGCGAGCAGCCGCTTTTCGAACATGGGGATCATGGTCTGGACGTACGTCTTGGTCAGATGGTTGTCGTCCTTGTAGACGTACACGTTGCCGACCACCGCGGGGCACGTTCCGTTGGCGCAGATGAAATCGCTCATGTCCAGGAGGTGCAGCCTGGGCACCTGGCCGCGGTACGCATCCAGGGGCGAGGACCCTGCGAGCGATTCCTGCTGCGGCACGTTGCACTCCGAGGCATCCTCGCCATTCTTCTGGACGCACTCGGGCATGTTGATGCTAAAGCGGGGGTTGTCGCGGATGCCCACCACGTCCATGCCGGCGTCGGTGAAGGGTTTGATGCCCGCCAGGTACTCCGGCACTTCGGTCTCGAACGGCGCTTCCTTGTGGGTCAGGGACGCAACCGTGAAAACGGCGTCGGGATGGTGGTCCAGGACGTACTGCGCGCTGGCCCGGTTGAAGGCGTTGCAGTCCGCGTCCCGTTCCGGGGACTCCCCGCCGAAGCGGCAGTTGCCCTTCAGGAGCGTGACCACTTCCCAGCCGTGGCTCTTCGCGATGGGCCCGAGCGCGGCCATGTACTGCTGCGCATGCGAGTCGCCGAGCACCACGATCCGCTTGGTGACCTTCTCCGGTTTATTGTTCTGCAGGCATCCCTGCAGCAAGGGGTCGCTGGGGACGTTTCCGTCCGTGCACAGCCCGTCGATGTCGGCCCACTCGTCCTTCATCGCCGCCGGTGCGGGGATGATCTTCGCCTCCGGCGTGGGCTTGCCTGCGTTTTCCGGCGCCAGGGCAGCCGCGCCCGGGGTCAGTTCCTTGGGCTGGGAGGCCGCCTCGGCTTCGTCGGCGACGAGCCGGCTCTGCCAGACGCCGACGGGACCCGCCAGCAGGGCACCACAGGCGGCAATCACGACGGCGGTACGCCAGGCGCGGCGCTCGGGCCAGTGCCATTCGCGCAGCGGCTTCTCGACGAAGCGGGTGGTCAGCACGGCCAGGACGACGGACGCGGCAACGATGCACAGCCCCTGGAACAGGTTTGGCGCCGTGATGCCCGCCCCGGCGAGGGCCAGGACCAGCAGCGGCCAGTGCCAGAGGTAGAGCGCATAGGAGTTGTCCCCCAGCGCCACCAGGGGTTTCCAGGTCAGGAAGCGGTCGACGCCGAAGCGGCTGCCGCTTTGACCGGCGGTGATGATCGCGGCGGCGGCCAGCGTGGGCCACAGTGCGATGAATCCGGGGAAGGAACGGTCCACGGTCAGCAGCAGCCCGCAGGAGAGCATGGCCACGAGGCCTGCCCAGCCGAGCACGACGCGCAGGATCCGGCCCGGCTTCAGGTACGGCAGGGCGAGGGCCAGGAGCGAGCCGAGGGCGAACTCCCAGAGCCGGGCACCGGTATCGAAGTAGGCGTGGGCCTGGTTCGTGGCGGTCTGTTGGATCGAGTACGCCAGGGACACGGCAAAAATGGCGCCGAAGGCCGCAGCCAGCAGGGGCCGGTAACGCAGCAGGGCGTGGTCCTGGCCGGTCCGGCGGCGGAGCAGTCGACTAAGGAGGGCCGTGCCGGCAAAGACGAGTGGCCACAGTACGAACACCTGGCCCTGGATCGAGAGTGACCAGAAGTGCTGGAGCGGACTCGCACCCGAATGGTCCTGGGCGTAGTAGTCCACGGCGCTGTCCGCCAGGAGCCAGTTCTGCCGGTACAGCAGGGAGGCCCAGGCCTGTTCGAGGACGTCGGGCCACCGGCTTTGCGGCAGGATGGCCCAGGTGCCGGCGAGGACGCCGAGAATCACCACGACGACGGCGGGCAGCAGGCGCTTGAGCAGATGAAGCCAGTGGCTGAGCAGCTTCAGGGGCGCGCCGCTTTCGACCTTCCGCGTGAAGCTGAGCGTCATCAGGAAGGCTGAAATAAGGAGGAAGATGTCTACGCCCCCGGAGACCCGCCCCAGCCACACGTGGTACGTGACCACCATGAGGACAGCGAGGGCGCGAAGGCCCTGGACTTCGGGGCGGTAGCTTGTTTTTCGGGTCGCCGGAGAACCCGCATCCGCCCTTGGCGGGGTGACGATGGTTCGCTCGGTCGACACAAATAACCCTTCCGGCCAGTTTCCAAAACATCAATGTTACCGAAACGTAACCTTCTTTGCCAATCGCACGTGCCCCGCAGAAGCCTCTTGGTGGCCCTGGCGGGAGCCTCTAGGCACGCGACTGGCGGCGCACTCGCGGCGGCCGGCCGACGTCGTCGGCCGCAGCGCGGAAGCTAGGCTGGTACGAGTCTGAGGAGGCCGCCAAGTGATCGTGCAGCTGCGCATTTGTGTTCCGGGTGACTTGTCCGGAGTTGTTGTCGAAAGTTGTACCAATCACGTCGGCGTCTCGGAAGTCGCGCTGGCGAAGGATTCTTCCGTCATGCCGCCCGGGGACGTTATCCAGGTTCTGCTGGCACGGGAATCCGTCGAGGGGCTCGTAGAGAAGCTCCACGCCCTCGACGTCCAGCAGCGGGGATCACTTTCGGTCATCGCACCGGACCTTGTGCTCTCGGACCGCGCAGACCGGGCGGAGGCGGAGGCTCCGGGTGAAGGCGCGGACGCCGTGATCTGGGACGAGGTGTCGCGGCAGACCGGCGAGGATTCGCGCCTGACGTGGAGTTTTCTGGCGTTCCTAATCCTGGCGACCCAACTGGCGGCCATCGGCATCGTGACGAACTCCACTATTGCGATCGTTGGCGCCATGGCCGTGGGCCCGGAGTTCGGCCCGCTGGCTGCCCTGGCCGTGGCCCTGGTCCGGCGCCAGCGGCGGCTCGGGCGCGACGCGGCGCTGGCCCTCGGCGTCGGCTTTCCAGTCGCGATGCTAGCTGCCGCGCTGGGCGCGTGGCTGTCCGTGCCGCTCGGGCTGTTTCCCCCGGACGCGCTGGACCACGGATCAGCGGTTGAATTCATCTACCACCCGGGCCCCTACTCCCTGATCGTCGCCGTGCTGGCCGGAGCAGCCGGGATGCTGTCGGTCATCAGCCAGCGCTCGGCGGCACTGATCGGGGTCTTCATCTCCGTCACCACGGTGCCAGCGGCGGGGTTTGTGGCCGTGGCTCTGGTCCTGGGCGAGTACCAGAAGGCGGCCGGTTCCGCCCTGCAGCTGTTCCTGAACCTGCTGGGAATCGTCGCGGCCGCCGTCGGCGTTCTGCTGTTCTACCGGCTGGCGACCAAGCGGCTGGCGCCGGGGGCCGCGCTGCGGCTGCGGCGCAGGGCGGACCGCTCGCGGCGCTGAGGCACGAAGGCGGCAGGCGCTCGCCACGGCCCGCCGGCTAAGGACCGGCACGGTCCTTACCCGGCGTTCCAACCGGTAGCTGCCATAAACTCGGTCTCAAAGTACGGAGTGAGGCTCTCCATGTAGGTTCGCGTGACGTGGTTGTCATCCTTGTAGACCATCACGTTGCCGATCACGGCCGGGCAGAGATCGTCCGGGCAGAAGAACCGGCTGAAGTCGAGAAACTTGGTGGCCGGCAACTGCCCGGCCACGGCTGCATCGGGCGACGCTGCCTGATAGTTCTCCGCGGTCGTCGTTCCGCAGGCGGCGTAGTTGTCGGGGTTGCTTTCGAGGCACGCGGGAACGGCCTCGTGCATGCGCGGGGTGTCCCGCAGCGCCACCACGGGGATCCCGGCGTCGTTGATGGATTTGATCGGCGGAACCCACCCCGGATCCATGAATTCTGTGTTGCTCGGGTCGGGGTCAGTCCGGGTGCTAGTTGTCACCACGAGGTCCGGCTTCATCTCGAGCACCTTCTTGAGGGTGTCCTTGTTGAAGTCCAGGCAGCCCTCCGAGAGCCCCGCGGCCTGGTGGACCGTCACGGGGCAGTACCCCTTGGTGATGGCCTCGACCCTCCAGCCGTGCTTCTCTGCCATAGTGAGGATGGGGGTCGCCCAGACGTGGGCATGCGAGTTGCCAATGATCAACACGGTCTTGGTGGCATTCTGCTTGCCGTTGTTGCAGACGTTCGTGAATTCCTTTGCATCCGCGGTGCAGCCGCCCGCGTACTGGGGCCATTCCTCCGCTGCCGTGGCGAGGGTGGGAAGGAGCGGGGCGGATTTGTCAGCCCCGTCGACGTAGGCGGGGTCCAGCGACCGGGCACCCGGATTATTGGCCCAGGCCTGGCTCGCCGCGGCCGCCGTGGCGTAGTTGATCTGAAGGTGCCAGCCGGCCAGCGGCACGGCGGCGGTGACCACGGCCGCGGCGATGGCAATGAATGCGCGGCGCCGCTGCACCTCCGGCCACTTCCATTCCCGCCAGGGTTTCTCCACAAAGCGGGTAGTGAGATAGGCGAGCACCAGCGACACGGTGACGATGACGGCGCCCGTGATCGGCCCCGCATGGTCCCTGTGCGTCGCGGCAAGCGAGATGACCAGGACCGGCCAGTGCCATAGGTACAGGGCGTACGAGATGTCTCCCAGCCGGACCAACGGCTTCGAACTGAGGATCCGGTCGACGCCCAGCTTGCTGCCCGACTGCCCGGCGGCGATGACGCAGGCTGCCGCCAGGGTAGGCCAGAGTGCCACGGACCCGGGGAAGGACGCCTGGACATTGAGCAGGAGGCCGCAGCTGAGCATGGCCACAATGCCCAGCCAGCCCAGGCCCAGCCGCCAGCCCCGCGGAAGCCGCAGGGCGGGAAGGGCCAGAGCCACCAGGGTGCCGAGCGCGAACTCCCATAGCCGGGCCCAGGTATCGAAGTACGCCTCCGTCTGGGACGTCTGGGTGAAGACGATTGAGTAGACCAGCGAAACAACGAAGATCAGGGCGAATATGTAGCACAGCAGCACGCGGTAACGGAGCCTGAAGCGCTTGGCGAGGATTGCTGCTCCGGCGAAGATGAGCGGCCACAGGATAAAGACCTGCCCCTGGATTGAGAGGGACCAGAAATGCTGGAAGGGGCTGGCCTTGCTGTGGTCCGAGGCGTAGTAGTTCGTGGCCTCGGACTGCAGGAGCCAGTTCTCGGCGTAGAACAGGGAGGCCCACCCCTGGTTGATGACTTCCAGCCAGCGGGTCCGGGGCAGGAACAGGATGCTTGCGGCGAGTACGGCCACCATGACGGTGACGGCAGCCGGGATCAGGCGCCGGAAAAGGTGCAGCCAATGCTTGAGCAAGGCCATGGGCCGGCCCTGCTCGTAGCGGCCGACGAACTGCAGCGTCATGAGGAAGGCCGAGATCAGCAGGAACACGTCCACGCCGCCGGAGACCCGGCCAAGCCAAATGTGATAGCTCATGACCATCAGCACGGCCAGGGACCGGAGTCCCTGGATTTCGGGCCTGAATGTGGATTTCCGGCCGGCCCTGAGTGCGGCGGTGGGGCTTGCCCTGTGCGCGGCACTGTGCCGGGCAGGCAGGGGCAAGGTTCCTTGCTGTGTCATAGAACTACCCCTCAACCAGATAACCAAAGCCTCCATGTTACCAAAACGTAATTTTTATGGCCAATCGCCCCGGCGGCCACAGATCTCCATTGAGGCATGCCAACGTGGGAATTTCCAGTGAACCCGGGACCCTGGCGCGGAACCTGACGGCGTCAACGCGCGAGAATCCAGGCCACTTGCAACCAAGATTCCGGCAGAACCGTAGCAGAGACTCGACAGAAAAAGGACGGCCCGGCAAGGTGCCGGACCGTCCCCTTTGCGGGCAGAACCTAGTGCTTGTGCCCTGCGTGCTCGTCTTCGTCGGCCGGCTTCTCCACCACGAGGGTTTCCGTGGTGAGGACCAGTGCCGCGATGGAGGCCGCGTTGCGCAGAGCCGCACGCGTCACCTTCACGGGGTCGATCACGCCGGCGGCGATCAGGTCTTCGTATTCGCCGGACTTGGCGTTGAAGCCCTGGTTCACAGCGGATTCGGCCACCTTGGCAACCACGACATAGCCGTCGAAGCCGGCGTTCTGGGCGATCCAGCGCAGCGGCTGGGTCAGGGCGCGGCGGACGATTCCGACGGCGGCAGCCGCGTCACCCTCGAGGGCCTGGACGGCAGCGTCCTCGTCGAGAGCCTTCAGCGCGTGGATGAGGGCGGAGCCGCCGCCGGCCACGATGCCTTCTTCGAGGGCAGCGCGGGTCGAGGACACGGCGTCCTCGATGCGGTGCTTCTTTTCCTTCAGCTCAACCTCGGTGGCAGCGCCGACCTTGATCACGCCGATGCCGCCAGCCAGCTTGGCCAGGCGTTCCTGCAGCTTTTCCTTGTCCCAGTCCGAATCGGTACGGGTCAGTTCGGCACGCAGCTGGGCAACGCGGGCGGCGACGTCCTCGGCCGAACCGGCGCCGTCGACGATCGTGGTGTTGTCCTTGGTGACCGTAATACGGCGTGCGGTGCCGAGCACCTCGAGGCCAACGGTGTCCAGGCTCAGGCCCAGCTCGGCGGAGACAACCTGCGCACCGGTGAGGGTCGCGATGTCCTGCAGCATGGCCTTGCGTCGGTCACCGAAGCCCGGCGCCTTGACGGCGACGACGTTCAGGGTGCCGCGGATGCGGTTGACGATGAGCGTGGACAGGGCCTCGCCCTCGACGTCTTCGGCAATGATGAAGAGCGGCTTGGAGCTCTGCAGCGCCTTTTCCAGCAGCGGCAGGAAATCCTGAACCGAGGAGATCTTGCCCTGGTTGATCAGGATCAGGGCGTCCTCGAGGACGGCCTCCTGGCGTTCCGCGTCGGTGACGAAGTACGGGGACAGGTAGCCCTTGTCGAACTGCATGCCCTCGGTGAGGACCAGCTCGGTCTGCGTGGTGGAGGATTCCTCGATGGTGATCACACCATCCTTGCCGACCTTGCCGAACGCCTCGGCCAGGAGCTCGCCGACCTCGTCGCTCTGGGCGGAGATGGCGGCAACGTTGGCAACCTGAGTGCCTTCAACCGGGCGCGCGTTCTCCAGCAGGCGGGCGGCGACGGCCTCGACCGAAACCTCGATGCCGCGCTTGATCTCGCCCGGTGCGGCGCCTGCCGCAACGTTGCGCAGGCCTTCCTTGACCAGGGCCTGGGCCAGAACGGTGGCCGTGGTGGTGCCGTCACCGGCAACATCGTTGGTCTTGGTGGCGACCTCCTTGGCAAGCTGCGCGCCAAGGTTCTCGTAGGGGTCGTCCAGCTCGACTTCACGGGCGATGGTCACGCCATCGTTGGTGATCGTGGGGGCGCCCCACTTTTTGTCCAGTACGACGTTGCGGCCGCGCGGGCCCAGCGTGACCTTGACGGTGTTGGCGAGCTTATCGATGCCGGCTTCAAGCGACCGGCGGGCAGCGTCGTTAAACGCAAGCTGCTTTGCCATGGTTTTGTCCTTTCAAGACAGAACCCCGCGCAACTGATCCATTCAATACGAAGGATCGGCTGCGCGGGGGTCCAAGAGAGTTACTTTACGACGATCGCCAGAACGTCGCGGGCGGAGAGCACGAGGTACTCGGTGCCGCCGGTCTTGACTTCGGTTCCACCGTACTTGGAGTAAATGACGACGTCGCCAACGGCAACGTCAATGGGAACGCGGTTGCCGTTGTCATCGAAGCGGCCGGGGCCTACTGCAACAACTTCACCTTCCTGCGGCTTCTCCTGCGCGGAGTCCGGGATAACCAGGCCGGAAGCCGTGGTCTGCTCGGCTTCGAGCGGGCGGACAACAATACGATCCTCAAGAGGCTTAATAGAGACCGACACTCGGACCTCTCCTTTTCGTCAGCAAATTCGTGGACCATGAAGCGGTGATGCCAAGGCGCACAGACCGTCGTCGCGGTGCCGGCAGCGTGCCTGGCGGAACGCGCTTCACGTGTTAGCACCCTCCTAGGGAGAGTGCTAATGACGACTCTATGTAAATGGCTAGCACTCGGTCAAGGCGAGTGCCAGAAATTCGTTCCGGGTGAACACTTCCCCCGGGGGGACATGCCCAATTTTCGCCGCGGCGAGAGGACACGTGGGCATCATGCTCACTGCCCGCGCCGAGCGATGGACATGCCCAACGTGCGGGCATTGCCCGGGAGGACATGCCCATTCGTGGCGCCGGAGAGTGGGCATGTCCCGTGGCCGTTGGCCGTCTGGCGTTTGCGGGCGCGCGCCGACTCTCACGCCGACTCGGACGCTAATGCGCTGGCTGCTGGCTGGCTACTGGCCTGCGAGGTCTTCGAAGTCCACGTTCTCGCCGTCGTCTTCGTCCGTGTCCTGGCCTTCGTCGTTCCGGTGCCGGTACATCAGCACGGCGCCGGCGGCGGCCAGCAGGATCCCCGCGATGAGGAAGATGATGCCGCCGAGCCGGGCAGCCGTGTAAGTATCGCGGATGGCCCGGGCCTCCTCCGTGGCGTCCTGGACGTTCTTGCCGCCGACGGAATACACGGTGGCGTTGAAGGAATCGAGGAAGAAGATGATCACCAACAGTGCAACGCATACGACGGCGATCACCGCGCCGGCGACCAGCGCCGGCCTTGCGTAGCGGGCCAGCCCCTGCGGGCTCCGGCGCTCCTGCCCGGCGTCGTCGTTGCCTACCGTGTCCTGCCCGGCCGTGTCCGCTGGGATGCTGTCGCCTGTGCCGCTGTCTTCCATGCCGTCAAGCCTAGCCCCCGCTGCCCGGTCACAGCGCGCCCGCGGACCTCAACTACGCTGGATGGCATGACTGACGCACCGCAGGAACATATTGCCCCGATCCTCACCCCCGAGGGCTGGGAGCTGCTGGCGTCGCTGGGCCCTTACCGCGAGGACGAGGCATTCCGCCTCACGGCGGCGCTGCGCAAAGCCGGCCACTCCCCCGAACTCGTCTCGGCCGTACTCACCCAGTCCCGGCTAAGGACCAAGGCCGAGGCCAAATTCGGCGAGTTCGCCCGGCAGATGATCTTCACCAGGGCCGGTCTGGAGCAGGCCACCCGGCTCACGGTGGCGGCACGGCATGCGCAGCGGTTCGCGGAGGCCGGGATCGGCCACGTCGCGGATCTCGGCTGCGGGCTCGGGGCGGATTCGATGGCCCTGGCGTCCCTGGACCTGGTGGTCACCTCGGTGGAAATGGACGAGGCCACGGCCGCGTGCGCCACGATGAACCTGATCCCGTTCCGCAATGCCACCGTGGTCCATGCCGATGCCACGTCGGTGTCGCTGGAGGGCGTCGACGGCGTCTGGATGGACCCGGCCCGGCGCACCACGTCCACGTCGGGAACCAAACGGATCTGGGATCCGGAGGATTTCTCCCCGCCGCTGTCCTTCGTGGAGACACTCGCCGGCTCCGGCCGAGCCGTCGGCGTGAAGATGGGGCCGGGCATGCCGCACGACTCCGTGCCGGCCGGCTGCGAGGCGCAGTGGGTCTCGGTGGGCGGGGACGTGACCGAGGTGGCCCTGTGGTTCAATGCGGTGCGGCGCCCCGGGGTGCGGCGCGCGGCCCTCGTGCTCGGACCCCTCGGATCCGCTGAGCTCACCAGCGGCGAGGACTTCGGGGCCGGCCCGGTGGCGCCCGTGGGCCCCGTGGAGGGGTACCTGTATGAGCCCGACGGCGCGGTGATCCGCGCCGGACTGGTGGCCGACGTCGCCCTCCAGCTGGGCGGGCACCTCGTGGACGAGCACATCGCTTACATCTGCGCCCCGGACGTGCACGACACCCCGTTCGCCAAGGCGTACAGGGTCCTGGATGTGATGCCGTTCAACGTCAAGGCGCTCAAGGCCTGGGTCAAGGACCAAGGGATCGGGGTCTTGGACATCAAGAAGCGCGGCACGGCTGTCACGCCGGAGGAACTGCGCAAGCAACTCCTGCCCGGCGGCAGCGCAAAGCACAAGGGCAAGAAGTCGGCCACCCTGGTCCTCACCAGGATCGGCGAGGACCGGGTGGCCATCTCGGTGGAGCCGGTCTAGCCCCGAAGGCGCGGGAGCCCGCCGCAGGATCCCGGGAGGCGGCCGGGCAACTGGACTACTGGGCCCGCGTAAACTCCTCGGCGGCCCGGATCTGCTCGTCGGTGGGCCGGACGCCGGTGTACAGCACGAACTGCTCCAGCGCCTGGATCGTGGCCACCTCGGCTCCGGTGATCACGGTCTTGCCGGCCGCGCGGCCGGCCTTGATGAGCGGCGTCTCGGCCGGGAGGGCGACGACGTCGAACACCACCTTGGCGGCGTCGATGGCCTCCTGCGGGAAGGGCAGCGCGGCGGCGTCCGGGCCGCCGGCCATGCCAATAGGTGTGACGTTGATCAGCATGTCCGCCGTACCGGTGCCGGACCCCGCCGGGCCCAGTTCCGCGCTCCAGGCGAAGCCGTACTGGCCGGCCAGGGCGCGGCCGGCGTCCTCGTTGCGGGCCACGACGGTCACGTCCTTGAAGCCGGCGTCCCGCAGCGCCGCCACGGTGGCCTTGGCCATGCCCCCGGCGCCCAGGACCAGCACCGAGTAGTCCGTGGGGACGCCGTTGCTGCGCAGGAGCTGCTCGATTGCGGTGTAGTCGGTGTTGTAGGCCGTGAGCCGGCCGCCGTCGTTGACGATGGTGTTGACCGAGTCGATGGCCTTCGCCGACGGGTCCATGACGTCAACGAGGGCGATCACGTCCTCCTTGTACGGCATGGACACCGCGCAGCCGCGGATGCCGAGGCCGCGCACCCCGGCGATCGCCTGGGCGAGGTCGGTGGGGGCGAAGGCCTTGTAGATCCAGTTCAGGCCCAGCTGTTCATACAGGTGGTTGTGGAAGCGCGTCCCGTTGTTGCTGGGCCGGGCCGAGAGCGAGATACACAGGGTCATGTCTTTGTTCAGAATGGGCACAGCTCCATTAAACGCCAGGATGGGTCCGGTCCCCCGCAGCTCACCCCGCAGCCGCGCGCGCCGTCGCTGACCAGCCGCGTTGTGAATACACTCACGCACCAGCGGTCACTTTGACACCGCCCTTGGGACGCCCCTGCACTAGACTTGGACCACCCGTAGCCGTGCCAGCCGCCCGGCCGGCGCTCAGGTGTGGGGAAATGTCGCGTGCCACCGCCGGTGGCAACGGCCAGGGCACGCCCGAGGGTGTTTGCCAGCGCATTTCCCACCAGGACCGCGGCCAGCGACAGCAAAACAGTGAAGGGACCACATGAAGATCGAGTTCGCTTCATCCAGGCAGTCGACTCTTGGCGTGGAATGGGAGCTGGCGCTCGTCGACGCCGAGACCGGTGAGCTGGCCTCCGTGGCGAACCAGGTGCTCCGCGGCGTCGCTGCCCGGCACCCCGAACTCAATGAGGACGACGAGCACCCGCACATCAAGCAGGAGCTGCTGCTGAACACCGTGGAGCTCGTCACGGGCATCTGCACCACAGTCGCGGAAGCCAAAGCGGACCTGAACAGCTCGCTCGCGGCCGTCCGGGAGGTCACCGATCCCATGGGCGTGGAGATCTTTTGTGCCGGGAGCCACCCCTTCAGCCCGCCCCAGCTGCAGCCCGTCACGGACAAGGAACGCTACGCCAAGCTCATTGACCGGACCCAGTGGTGGGGCCGGCAGATGGTCATTTACGGCGTCCATGTTCACGTCGGACTGGACAGCCGGGACAAGGTCCTTCCGGTGCTGGACGGCCTGGTCAATTACTTCCCGCACTTCCAGGCGCTCTCTGCGTCGAGCCCTTTTTGGGGCGGCGAGGACACGGGCTACGCCTCACACCGCGCCCTCATGTTCCAGCAGCTGCCCACCGCCGGCCTGCCGTTCCAGTTCGCCAGCTGGGAGGACTACGAGGCCTACGTCCAGGACATGTTCACCACCGGTGTGATTGATACGCTCTCCGAGATCCGGTGGGACATCCGCCCCGTTCCGGCCCTCGGCACCATCGAGATGCGCATTTGCGACGGCCTGGCGACCCTCGAGGACGTCGGCGCGATCGCCGCACTCACGCAGTGCCTCGTCGACGAATTTTCCACGACGCTGGAGAACGGCGGCACCATTCCCACGATGCCCCCGTGGCACGTGCAGGAAAACAAGTGGCGCGCGGCCCGGTATGGCCTCGAAGCGATCATCATCCTCGACGCCGACGGCAACGAAAAGCTCGTAACAGAGCACCTGCGCGAGACGCTCAAGCGGCTTGAGCCCGTGGCGGCAAAGCTCGGCTGCAGCGCCGAACTGGCCGACGTCGAGAAGATCATCGAACGCGGCGCCGGCTACCAGCGGCAGCGCCGGGTCGCCGCCGAGCACGGCGGGGACCTGCGCGCCGTCGTACTGGATCTGGTCAAGCAGATGCGCCAGGGCCCGGACGCCTAGCTGCGGCACCCAACAACCGCCACGCAACAGCCGCCACGGCGGCGGTCGAGGCTTCGGGCTGTCCTAACTTCGGGCGGTCAGAGCCTCAGGCGGAGACGGTCGTGACCGGCATCGAGGAATCCGGCGCAAACCCGATCCCGCTCGGTTCCACGCCGGCCATCACCAGTTGCGCGCCGAGTGCGGCCACCATGGCGCCGTTATCCGTGCACAGCGGCAGCGGCGGCACCGTCAGCCGGATCCCGGCCGCAGTGCAGCGTTGTTCGGTGAGCTGGCGCAGCCGCGAGTTGGCGGCAACGCCCCCACCCAGGAGGACCTCCGTGATGCCGTTTTCGCGGCAGGCGAGCACCGCCTTGGAGGTAATGACATCCACCACGGCTTCCTGGAAGGCCGCCGCGATGTCCGCCACGGGAACCTCCTCGCCGCGGGCCTCGAACTGCTCCACGCAGCGGGCGACGGCGGTCTTGAGCCCGCTGAAGGACCAGTCGTAGCGGTGCGGCCCGGGTTCCTCGGCGGTCCCCATGTACTTGGGCTGGGTGAGCCCGCGCGGGAACCGGATGGCCTTCGCGTTGCCGGTGCGCGCGAGCTTGTCGATGGCCGGACCGCCCGGGTAGCCCAGGCCCAGGAGCCGGGCCACCTTGTCGTAGGCTTCGCCGGCGGCGTCGTCGATCGTAGAGCCGAGCAGCTCGACGTCGTCCGTGATGCTCCGGATCCGCAGGATCTCGGTGTGGCCGCCGGAGACCAGAAGGGCACCCATATTCTCGGGCAGGGTGCGCGGCGGGGTTTGCGGCGACCGAGTGCCGTCGCCCTGCTGCAGGAGCCCGACGCCGACATGGGCCACCAGGTGGTTGATGGCGTAGAGGGGTTTGCCGGTGGCGACGGCGAGCGCCTTGGCAGCGCACACTCCGACCATGAGTGCCCCCGCCAGGCCCGGCCCGGAGGTGACGGCGATTGCGTCGATGTCCGCGAGCGTCACGTCCGCCTCCGCGAGGGCCTCTTCGAGAGTGGGGACGAACGCGTCGAGGTGGGCGCGGGACGCGATCTCGGGTATCACCCCGCCGAAGCGGACGTGTTCGTCCATAGAGGACGAGACGGTGTTTGTCAGCAGGGCGGTCCCCCGGACGATGCCGACGCCGGTTTCGTCGCAGGAGGACTCGATGCCGAGCACGAGCGGCTGGGTGCGGTTCATGGTCGGCCTGCTTCCGTGGGCTGGGGGCTGAGCGGTTCGCGGGGCAGCTGCAGCCGCATGATCAGGGCATCGACGCCGTCGCGGTAGTAGCGGGGCCGGACGTGGATCTGTTCGAAGCCGAAGCGCAGGTAGAGGTGCTGGGCCCGCGGGTTGTCCGCCCTGACCTCCAGCAGCACGTCCTGGGCGTGGCGGCGCCGGCTTTCCGCGATCAGCTCCGTGAGCAGGGCCGAGCCGATGCCCTTGCCTTCCTCCTCGGGCACCACGGCGATGGTCTGGACGTCCGAGATCGGCTCGATGCACATGAGCCCGGCATAGCCCACAATCCCGCCGTGGATCTCCGCCACGAGGTAGCGCCGGGTATCCGTCTGCGCCAGCTCGTCGTGGAACATCTGCAGCGGCCAGGCGTCTACGGGAAACAGCCGGCGTTCCAGCGCGTGGATGGCGGGAATGTCCGCGGCGTCCATGTCCCGCAGGGTGACCCCGCCGGGCAGTCGGGCGGCCCGCTCCCCGCTCACAGGGCACGCTTCCGGGGTCCGGGCACCTGGGCGTCGGATTCGCGCAGGTACAGGGGCGTGGAGTCCAGGAGCTGTTCCCCCGCCGAGAGCCGGGCGAGGGCGAACTGGCCCAGCGAGAGGGCCTCCGGCTGCCTGGTGCTGAATTCGGCGACCGCCTTGACGACGTCGGAGTAGATCCCGGCCCCGGCACCGTAGACGGGCAGATCCGGCAGATCCGCGGCGAATCCCACGTGCGGGCCGTCCGCCAGGTGCGGCAGCTGGGCATCGGAGAGGGTGTACCGGGCCCAGTACACTTCCTTGCGGCGCGCATCGGTGGCGACAATGTACTCCGCGGCCGAGTCGGTGGATTCGGCTACTTCCAGGGCGATCGCGTCCAGGCTCATGACGCCGTACAGCGGCTTGCCCCAGACAAAAGCGAGGGTGCGGGCGGTGACGATCCCGGAGCGCAGTCCCGTGAACGGTCCGGGGCCGACGCCGGTGACGATTGCGTCGACGTCGCGGCCGCTGACCCCGGCTTCGGCCAGGAGCCTGTCGATCCCCGGGGCCAGGACCTCCGCATGGGTGCGCGTGTCCTCGGTGGCGAAGCTGGCGAGCACGGATTCCGGTGCGTCATCGGAGACCAGCGCGGCGCTGGCGACGGCTGAGGTGTCGATGGCGAGGAGCAGCATCAGGAGTTCCGTTCCGGGGTCTGGGGCGTGGTCTCGGGCACGGGCGTGGTCTCGGGCACGGTGCCGGGCACGGGCCCGGTGCCGGGCACGGGCGCGACGCCGGGCAGCGTCGGCGCTTCGGCCCAGCGCGGGCCGAAGCCGCGGATCACCACGGTCCGCGGCTCATCGTCGTCGTCCGTGTCGAAATCCAGAACGGGACCGGCGGCGGGAGCGGCGGGAGCAGCGGCGCCTCCGCGGGTGCGGTGAAGTTCCACCTCCAGCCGGCTGTCGCTGAGGTGTTCAACCCGGCCCCGGCCCCACTCGACCACCGTCACGGCACTGTCCAGGGTGTTTTCGAGGTCGATGTCGTCGATTTCAGCGGCCGATTCCAGCCGGTAGGCGTCCACATGCACCAGGTCCGGACCGCCCGGCCGGGGTCCTCCGGGCAGGCTGGGGTGGATGCGCACCAGGACAAAGGTCGGTGAAATGATGCCGGCCCGCACGCCCAGTCCCTCCCCCAGCCCCTGCGTGAACGTGGTCTTGCCGGCACCCAGTTCGCCGGTCAGGACCAGAAGGTCGCCCGCCTCCAGCACGGCACCGAGGGCCGCGGCGAGCGCGTGCGTCTGCGCCGCCGTGTGGACCTCAAGGCTCCGTTCCCACGCGGGCCCGCTCACGGCCGCTCTTCGCCGGCGGTGGGCTCTTCGTGAATGTAGCGGCGCGGCACGCGCGGGCTGATCCTGGTGACGATCTCGTAGTTGTTGGTACCGGCGGCCCTGGCCCAGTCATCGGCCGTGGGTCCGCCGTCGGCGCCGTCGCCGAACAGCACAGCCTCGGCGCCGAGGATGCTCGGGCCTCCGGCCGTCACGTGGCGGGGTCCGAGGTCGATCACCATCTGGTCCATCGCGATGCGCCCGACTACCGGATAGTTCACGCCCTCGACCCGGACGGGGCCTCCGGTGGCGATGCGCGGCACGCCGTCCGCGTAGCCCAGCGGGATGAGCCCGAGGGTGCTGACGCCGTCCGTGCGGTAATTCAGCCCGTAGGAAACGCCCTGCCCGGCGGGGACGTCCTTGCAGTGCGAGACCACCGTGCGGACCGTCATGGCCGGGCGCAGCCCGAGCTCGGCCGGGCTTTGTCCATCGAAGGGGGACAGCCCGTACAAGCCAAGACCCACGCGGACCAGGTCAAAGTGGGTGTCCGGCCGGGAGAGGGTGGCCGGGGTGTTGGCCAGGTGGCGGACCTCGGGGTCCACGCCGGCGTCCTGGGCGACGGCGAGGACCTGGCGGAACGCGGCGAGCTGCTCGTCGGTTTCGGGCCGTTCGGGTTCGTCGGCGACGGCCAGGTGGGAGAAGATCCCCACGACCCGGAGCAGGCCCTGGTCCTGGTGTTCCATGGCCTCGCCTACCAGGCTATCCCAGGCATCGAGGGTGGCGCCGTTGCGGCCGAGCCCGGTGTCGACTTTCAGGTGGACGCGGGCGGGCCTTTCCTGCTCGCGGGCCGCGGCCACGATCCGGTCCAGTTCCCAGCCTGAGCAGCCGATGTCGATTCCTGCGGCCACTGCCGCGCCGAAGTTGCTGTCCGGGGTGTGCAGCCAGGCCAGCAGCGGCGCCTCGATCCCGGCGGCGCGCAGGGCGAGGGCCTCGGAGATGTGGGCGACGCCCAGCCAGCTGGCCCCCGCGCCGAGGGCCGCCCGGGCCACCTGGATGGCACCGTGCCCGTAGGCGTCGGCCTTGACCACAGCCATGACCTGCGCGGGTGAGGCCACGGCTGCGATGCGGCGGACGTTGTGCCGGATGGCGTCGAGGTCGATTACGGCCGAGCGCTCCTCAGCGCGGGCCGGCGCTGCCGCCGAGCCGGGCAGGAGATCGCCTGTTGCTGCTTGGTAAGTCACTTAACGATTCTAGGCGCGGCGCTGCGGGCCGAATAATCGGCGGCCCCGGCCACCACTGGACAGGCCCATTCCTCGCCGCGGGACATGCCCATTCTGCACGCCCAAGGCCGCGCAGAACGGGTCCATACCCAAGCCTTGGTCTGAGCGGAGGACATGCCCAGCGGTCACAGGAACCCAGCCGGGCGTCCACCGCGGGACATGTCCATTCTTCGCGCCCCCGGCCGGGTACAACGGGTCCAGGTCCACTCCTTGGCCCGAGCGGAGGACATGTCCAGTGGCGGCAGGAACCCGCCCCGGCGCCCACTGGTAGGACCAGTAGCGCTGCGACGCCCGGACCGATCACCACCCCTGAATGGCGGCGGCTAGGGCGAGGAGGATGTATCCCGTCAACAAGACGGCCAGTGTCAGAGTCAGTTGGAGCCGACCCGCATTTGGGAACGACTACACGCTGGGTTTGACCAGCCAGGCGACCTCCGACAAGCACCGCGATGCTGGTCTGAGCCCCGTGCGGCGCGAAACGTCAGTCCGCAGCGGTCGCGTCGTCGCCTAAATGCGGCGGTGAGCCCAGTCAGTACTCGCCCTTGATCACGAAGTAGGAGCCGCGGATAACGCCTGCCAGCTTCGATTTTTGGCGGGCAAACTTGAAGCGCGGCGCCAGTTCTTCCGGAATTTCCATGCCTTCGGCAAGTTTGAACCCGACCGCTCGCTTCCCGCCGTCCTCGATGCTGTACATGACGTTGATCGACAGCCCCGACTCGTAGAAAACGTAGGCCATCCGCAAACCGTCGACTTCGAAGGCGGTCGCTTCTAGCGGGCGGGATCCAATGACGATGTCACGCTCGTCCAGGAGGATCCGGCTCAGCCGGTCGACCACCTCCGGAACCTCGCTTGCAGGGCTCACTGTGAAGACGTGGTCGTACTTGTTCCGGTAATAGCGAGCCTCGTTGGCGCGCAACCCGGCGACGGCCTCGGCGACCGGAGACGATTCCAAGCCGACAGTAGAAACGTTCTCGAACTCAACGACGTACGGCATGCGGCCTCCCGGTCAGGTGTGTTGGGACCAATGCTAACGCGACGGCGTGCTGCCCGGACGTCAGAAAGCACGTGCGTAGCGTGCCAAGGGCAGTGACAAGCGGATCAGCCCGAGTGATGCTCATCCATGAAGAAGGTGCCGCGGCATCGGCCTTGGCCCCTGCGGAGGACATGTCCACTGGTGGCAGGAACCCAGCGGCGCCCACCGCGGGACATGCCCAATCTTCGCGCCAAAGGCCGCACACAACGGGTACAGGTCCAAGCCTTTGCCCCAGCGGAGGACATGTCCACTGGTGGCAGGAACCCAGCGGCGCCCACCGCGGGACATGCCCATTCTTCACGCCCAAGGCCGCGCAGAACGGGTCCATGTCCAAACCTTGGCCCCAGCGGAGGGCATGTCCAGTGGTGGCGGGGCCCCAGCGGAGGGCATGTCCAGTGGTGGTGGGGATCCAGCGGAGGGCATGTCCAGTGGTGGTGGGGACTCAGCGGAGGACATGTCCAGTGGCGACAGCAACGAACCCGCCCCGGCGCCCCCGCGCCCAGCTACGCGTCGGACAGGTGGGCGATGGTCGCCGTCGCGCGCCGCTGCGCCTCGGGTGGGACATCTCGGACGATCTCCTCCAGGAAGCGGTAGCGGCGAAGCCATTGGCTGCCCTGCCGTTCCTTCCGGGCGTTGGCCCGCTGCCACCAGTCGGCAATGTCCCCCCAGCCGGGTGCGGCAAGCGAGCCGCCCACCTCCTGGACGGCCAGGGCGGCGCACAGATTGGCGAAGCGGAGCCGGTTTCCCAGCGGCCAGCCGGCCAGTGAACCGACAATGAACGCCGCACCGAAGCAGTCACCGGCACCGGTGGGATCGTAGGCCCGGACTGGCAGGGACGGGACCCACTCCTCCTCCCCCGTTTCCGAGTCCACGGCCATGGACCCCTGGGCGCCGAGAGTGACCACCGCCACCGGAACCCTCTCCGCGAGCGAGTACAACGCGGACCACGGGTCGTCGCGGCCCGTGAAGTTCATGGCCTCGTGCTGGTTCGGCATGAAGGCGTGGAAGTACTTCAGGTTTTCCAGCCGGGTCGAGGACCACGCGCCGGTGGGGTCCCAGCCGACATCGCCGAACAGCCGGACGCCGTTCTTGTGCGCGTCGATGGCCCACGGTTCGAGTTCCTCCCCCAACTCCGCAACGGCTGCGAGCGCCGGGGGCGGGCATCCGATCAGCTCGGTGGAGGTCACCGGGGCCGGGTGCCCATGCGTCACCATGGACCGGTCCTTTTCCACGCTCAAGGACACCGTGACGGGCGAATGCCAGCCCGGTACGCGCCGGGACAGAGACAGGTCCACATGTTCTTGGGCGGCCAGGATCTTCCAGTTGTAGTCGCCGTAGCCGTCATCGCCGAACGCGGCGGCAAGGCCGGTCCGCAGTCCCAGACGGGAGGCGGCGATCGCCTGGTTGGCGACACCCCCGGGGCAGCTGCCCATCCCGTCGCTCCAGATTTCCGTGCCGGGCTGCGGCGCGTGGGGCAGCCCGGTGAAGATGATGTCCTGGAACACGGTCCCGGTCAGGAGCAGGTCGAACCCGTCCGCGGCCGGGCTGCGGACGGCAGAGAGCGGATCAAAGCGCCGCGCCGGAGTCGCGTCCATATACGGCACATTACGCTGTACCGCCGTCGAGGGATACCAGGGGCAGCGGGGCCCTGGACGGCGGGGAATAGACTGTCCGCATGCGGCTCACGATCGCCGGCGGGGGCGGGTTCCGGGTCCCCCTGGTTTACCGGGCGCTCTCTGCCGGGCCTTTCGCGGGGCTGGTGCGGGAGCTGGTGCTCTACGACGTCGACCCCGCCAGGCTCGCGGCCATCGAGGCGGTCCTGGCCTCCCTGGCCCAGCAGGGTCCGCCGGGTTCCGGCCCGCAGATCCTTGCCGTGTCCTCGCTCCCCGAGGCCCTCGACGGCGCCGACATGGTCTTCGCTGCCATCCGGCCCGGCGGCACCGCGGGGCGGACCGCCGACGAGCGGATCGCCCTGGACCTCGGACTCCTGGGCCAGGAAACCACCGGCGCCGGCGGGATCTCCTACGCGCTGCGGTCCATTCCGCCGATGCTGCGGCTCGCAGAGGAAATGCGGAGCCGATGCCCCGCGGCGTGGCTGCTCAACTTCACCAACCCCGCCGGCATGGTCACGGAGGCCCTGGTCCCGGTGCTCGGGCCCAGGGTGATCGGGATTTGCGACTCCGCCAGCGGCCTGGTGCACCGCGCGGCGCGGGCCGCCGGCATCGCGCTGCCGGAGGGCACGCTCGACGGCGTGGGCTACTACGGCCTGAACCACCTCGGCTGGCTGTACCGCCTGGACGCCGGGGGCCGGGACGCCCTCCCGGAACTGCTCGCGAATCCTGCGGCGCTGGCCGAGTTCGAGGAAGGCCGGTTGTTTCCGCCCGGGTTGCTGGCCGGCCTTGGCTGCCTGCCGAATGAATACCTCTTCTATTACTACGACACCGTTCGAGCGGTGGCCGGCATGCGGGCAGCAGGGCAAACCCGCGGGGAATCCATCGCCCGGCAGCAGGCCGAGCTCTATCCCCGGCTGGCTGCCGCCGGGCCGGAGGCTTTTGCGCTGTGGGAGGCCGCCCGCCGGTCCCGCGAGGAAGGCTATCTCGCCGAAGCCCGCACCCCGGGGGAACGCCGCGACGAGACCGACCTCGCCGGCGGCGGCTACGAGCGGGTGGCGCTGGCGGCCATGCGCGCCCTCGCCGGAGGCGGCGCGGCCGACCTGATCCTCAACACGCGCAACACAGTCACCACCCCCAGGCCCGCGGGTACGGAAGCGGCCGCTGCCGGGCCCGGAGGCCAGACAGGCCAGGCAGTGCCGGCCGTGCCGGGGCTGCCGGCAGACGCCGTCGTCGAAGTTCCGTGCAAGGTGACGCCCGACGGCGCTGCGCCGGTCCCGCAGGACCGTCCGGGACCGGCGCAACTGAAGCTGATGCGGCGCGTCAAGGACGTCGAACGGCTCGTGGTGGAGGCGGCGACGACCGGGCGGCGGGGGGCAGCCCTCGCGGCGTTCGCCGGGCATCCGCTCGTGGATTCGGATGCGCTTGCCGGCAAACTGCTCGCCCGATACGAAGCCGCGTTCCCGGAGCTGGGCCGTCTCTGGCACGGCGGCCAGTAACGGGCCGCCGGCAGCGGCGGCTCGCAGACACTAGCGTCCCGCGGGCAACGGGCTGGTAGCCCTACAGCTTTCGGTACATCACGTGCAGGCCCACGTAGCCCAGTTCCGGGTGGTTGAACGCCTCGGGAATGGTCGCGAGCACTTCGAAGCCCATGGATTTCCACGCGGCCACGGCCCGGACGTTGCTCTCCACGACGGCGTTGAACTGCATGGCCCGGAAGCCGGCGTCGCGTGCGGCGTCGAGCGAATAGGCGCACAGGGCCCGGGCCAGTCCGCGGCCGGCCTGGGCGGGATGGACCATGTAGCCCGCGTTGGCCACGTGGCTGCCGCCGCCGCCCTGGTTGGGGTGCAGCTCGCCGGTGCCAAGGACGGCACCCGCAGCCCGGTCAGGGTCGCCGTCAGGGTCGCCGTCAGCGGCCCCGACCGCGACGGCGACGAAGGTCTGCCCCGGCGCCTGCTTGAACCAGCGCCCGCGGGCCTCGTCCTCGGCGGTGTCCCGGTCCCAGGTAAAAGTCTCCCCCGCCCGGATGACCGGTTCCAGGATCGCCCAGATGCCGGGCCAGTCCTCCGGGCGGGCCTCCCGGATTGTCCAGCCGGCTGCGGTGTTCAGTTCTGTCGTTGCGCTCACAGGCGCCACGTTAGCAGTACGCCCCGGTCTGGGAACTGAGCCGTGGGCATGATGCGGAAACGAACCCCGTCACGGGGACCATGGAACGGAGCCGTGAACCGGCCGGCACTTCAGGAGTAATGTTTTATCGACATGCAGTTGGCAGAGAGAAATGGGCAGAGGAAAGGGGAACCGTGTCGCTGATCCGCCGCGTCGCTTTCCTTTCCCTGCACACCTCGCCCATGGAGCAGCCCGGTTCCGGCGACGCCGGCGGAATGAACGTCTACGTCCGGGCGCTGGCCGCGGCCCTCGCCGAGACCGGCGTGGAAGTGGAGATCTTCACCCGGTCCACCTCGTCCACGCAGCCTGCCGTCGAACACCCGTCCCCGGGCGTGTGCGTGCATAACGTCCTCGCAGGGCCGCCGCGGAAGCTACCCAAGGAGGAGCTTCCGGGGCTGCTGCACAGCATGGTCGCCGAGATCAACCGGATCCGCCAGCTCCAGCCGCACGGCCGGTATGACGTCATCCATTCCCACTATTGGGTCTCCGGGGTGGCCGGGCTGGAGCTCTCGGAGCTGTGGCGGCTGCCCCTCGTCCACACCATGCACACGATGGCGAAGGTCAAGAACCAGCTCCTGGAGTCCGGCGAGCAGCCCGAGCCGCGGCGGCGCGAGGACGGCGAGCACCGGATTGTCGACGGCGCCACCCGGCTGATCGCCAATACCGGCACCGAAGCGGCCGAGCTGGTCTCGCACTACGACGCCGACATCGACCGCATCGACGTCGCGCCGCCGGGCGTGGACCTGGCCGTCTTCACACCGGCTTTCAGGAACCGCGCCAGGGCCCAGCACGGCATCGCCGCGGGCAAGTTCCACCTGCTCTTCGCGGGCCGGATCCAGCGGCTCAAGGGCCCGCAGATCCTGATCAAGGCGGCGGCGCTCCTGCGGTCCCGGCGCCCGGACATCGATCTGCAGCTGACCATCCTGGGGGCCGTCAGCGGCGCCAAGGACTTCAACCTCAAGGCGCTGATCAGCGCCGCCGGAATGGACGACGTCGCCACCCACCACCCGCCGGTGAACGCCCCGGAGCTGGCCGGCTGGTACCGGTCGGCCGACGTCGTGGTGATGCCCTCCTACAGCGAGTCCTTCGGCCTGGTGGCGCTGGAGGCGCAGGCCTGCGGGACGCCGGTCCTCGCCACGAAAGTGGGCGGACTCTCCCGCGCTGTCCAGGACGGGCGGACGGGGATGCTGATCGAGGGCCACAAGGCCAGCGACTGGGCGGACGCCCTCGAGTCGCTCTTCGACGACGTCCAAACGCGTACCGACATGGGGCGCGCCGCCGCGATCCACGCCCAGGATTTCGGCTGGCAGCGCACCGCCGCGATTACGCTGGAGAGCTACCACACCGCCGTGAGCCAGTATTTTGGAAGCCTGACCATCCCGGTGGGCCACACGCCCTGAACCGGATCCGCCCCTCACACCCCGGGCCGGCAACACCGGACCGGGACAAACCCGCCGACGCCACGAGCCGAAGGACAACGATGTCTGAGACCACCACTGCCGGGAACCACGTACCGAGCGACCTGGAGATTGCCCAGCGGGCAGTCATGAAGCCGATCGGGGAGATTGCGGCGGCCGCCGGCATCAACCCGGACGCGCTGGAACTCTACGGACCCTACAAGGCCAAGATCGATCCGGCGAAGCTGACCGTTCCGGCGGGCGCTCCCGTGCGTACCCCCGGGAAAGTGGTGCTGGTCTCCGCGATGTCGCCCACGCCCGCGGGCGAGGGCAAGTCCACCACGACGGTGGGGCTCGCGGATTCCCTGGCCCGTGCCGGGCACAGCGTGATGATCGCGCTGCGCGAGCCCTCGCTCGGCCCCATCCTGGGCATGAAGGGCGGCGCGACCGGCGGCGGCTACTCCCAGGTGCTGCCGATGGACCAGATCAACCTGCACTTCACCGGCGACTTCCACGCCATCACCTCGGCGAACAACGCCCTCATGGCCCTCGTGGACAACCACATCTTCCAGGGCAACGAGCTCAACATCGATCCGCGCCGGATGACGTTCAAGCGTGTCCTGGACATGAACGACCGGTCCCTCCGGGAGGTCGTGATCGGCCTGGGCGGCCCGGCCCAGGGCACGCCGCGGCAGGACGGCTTCGACATCACCGTGGCCTCGGAGATCATGGCCGTGTTCTGCCTCGCCACGGACCTGAACGATTTGCGCGAACGGCTGGGCCGGATCACGTTCGGCTACACCTACGACCGCCAGCCCGTGACCGTGGCCGACCTCGGCGTCCAGGGCGCCCTGACCATGCTGCTCAAGGACGCGATCAAGCCCAACCTCGTGCAGACCATCGCCGGCACCCCGGCGCTGGTGCACGGCGGGCCGTTCGCCAACATCGCCCACGGCTGCAACTCCCTCATCGCCACACAGACGGCCCGCAGCCTGGCGGACATCGTCATCACCGAGGCGGGCTTCGGCGCGGACCTGGGCGCCGAAAAGTACATGGACATCAAGGCGCGGATGGCCGACGTCGCCCCGTCCGCCGTCGTCCTCGTGGCCACCGTCCGGGCGCTCAAGATGCACGGCGGCGTGGCGAAAGACCGGCTCACGGAGCCCAACGTGGGGGCGCTGGCCGCCGGCGTCGCCAATCTCCAGCGCCACATCCGCAACGTCGAGAAGTTCGGCATCATCCCGGTGGTGGCGGTCAACAAATTCGGCACGGACACCGCAGAGGAGCTGGACTGGCTGCTTCAGTGGTGCGCCGCGGAGGGGGTCCAGGCTGCGGTGGCCGATGTCTGGGGCCGCGGCGGGGGCGGCGACGGCGGGGACGAGCTCGCGGCCAAGGTCGCGGCCGCGATCGACACCCCGCACGGCTTCCGGCACCTGTACCCGCTGGAGATGTCCGTGGAGGACAAGATCCGGACCATCGTGCAGGAGGTCTACGGCGCCGACGGCGTGGACTTCTCGGTGCCCGCGCTCAAACGGCTGGCCGAGATCGAGAAGAACGGCTGGTCCGGGATGCCGGTATGCATGGCGAAGACCCAGTACTCCTTCACCGACGACGCCACACGGCTCGGCGCCCCCAAGGGCTTCACCATCCACGTCCGGGACCTCATTCCCAAGACCGGCGCGGGCTTTATCGTGGCCCTCACCGGCGCGGTGATGACCATGCCGGGCCTGCCCAAGGTGCCGGCAGCGATGCGGATGGACGTCGACGACGCCGGCAACCCCGTCGGCCTCTTCTAACACCCGACGCTCCCTCCGGTTGCGCTATCACTCTGGGCTGCCATTCCGGCCCTTGACCGCTCCAAGTGATAGCGCAACCGGGGCTCTGTGGATAACCGGAGCGGGGACCCTGCATGCGGACAAGAATGGTCCGCATGCACCCACCAGCACCCCTGCCGGCCCACCTTTCCACAGCCCCGTTCACGGTCTATGAGGCGCGGGCCGCGAGCCTGGCCAGTGCCCGGCTCCGTTCTTCCGACATCACGTCGGCGGACCGGCTGATCCATGTGCCCACGGGCTGGGAGTTTGAACTCCGAAGCCTGGCCCGTGCCCTTTCCGCCGCGACGCCGGGCGCGTGGATCTCGCACCTCACGGCGGCCGTGCTGCTGGGGCTGTGGCTCCCGTCCTGGTACCGCGGCTGCCGCGAACTCCATCTCAGCAAGCGCCGGGCCCTGCCGCCGGTCCGGCGAGAAGGCGTGGTCGGGCATACCGTCCTTGCGTTCGACGACGAGCTCATGGTCCAGGACGGCATCCGAATTTCCACACCCGCCCGGACCTGGCTGGACCTTGCCCGCATCCTGCCGCTGGACGATCTCGTGGCAGTGGGCGACCAACTCGTGCGGCGGCCGCGCCCTGAACTGGAGAGCCGCAAAGAGCCGTGGGCCACCCTTCCCGAGCTGAACACAATGTTAAAACGGCATCCAAAGCTCAAGGGAATCGTGAAAGCACGCGAGGCAATGGAACTCATTCGGCCCGGTGCCGACTCGGCCCCCGAGACATTCCTGCGCCTGGCGCTAACCGCGGCCGGGTTGCCGGAGCCGGAGTTGCAGCTCCGGATTGTGCCGGAAGACCCCTACTCCCCCGCCGCGGACCTCGGCTACCGCCGGCAGCGGGTGGCCATCCAGTACGACGGCGGCCACCACCTGACACGCGAACAGCAGTCCCGGGACAACCGCCGCGACGAATCGTTCAACGCGGCCGGCTGGCGCTATTTCAAATTCAACGCCGACGACCTGGCAGATGACTTCCGCGGCGCGGCCCAACGAGTCCGGTCGGCCCTTCGTCCGCGTTAAACGCCGGTTGCCCTATCACTTGCAGCGGCCAAACCAGAGGTTTAGGAGCCGTAAGTGATAGGGCAACCGGGGGGAGAGGAGGCGAAGGGGTTAGCGCTCCAGGTCGCCGCGGATGAAGGCCTCGACCTTTTCACGGGCGAGGTCGTCGTTGAACTGCTCCGGCGGGGACTTCATGAAGTAGCTCGACGCCGAGACCAGCGGGCCACCGATGCCGCGGTCCAGGCCGATCTTGGCGGCACGGATAGCGTCGATGATCACACCGGCCGAGTTGGGCGAGTCCCAGACTTCGAGCTTGTATTCCAAGGACACCGGGGCGTCGCCGAAGTTGCGGCCCTCGAGGCGCACGAAGGCCCACTTGCGGTCATCGAGCCACTGGACGTAGTCCGACGGGCCGATGTGGACGTCCTTGGCGGCGAGCTCGGCCTCGACGTTGGAGGTGACGGCCTGGGTCTTGGAGATCTTCTTGGACTCCAGGCGGTCGCGCTCGAGCATGTTCTTGAAGTCCATGTTGCCGCCGACGTTCAGCTGGTACGTGCGGTCCAGGGTGACGCCGCGGTCTTCGAACAGCTTGGCCATGACGCGGTGCGTGATGGTGGCACCGATCTGGCTCTTGATGTCATCGCCCACGATCGGCACACCCGCGGCGGTGAACTTGTCCGCCCACTCCTTGGTACCGGCCAGGAACACCGGCAGGGCATTGACGAACGCCACGCCGGCATCGATCGCGCACTGGGCGTAGAACTCGGCGGCCTGCTGGGAGCCGACCGGCAGGTAGCAGACCATGACGTCAACCTGGGCGTCTTTGAGGGCCTGGACGACGTCGACCGGCTCCTCCGGGGACTGCTCGATGGTTTCGAGGTAGTACTTGCCCAGTCCGTCCAGGGTGTGGCCGCGCTGGACGGTGACACCGGTCGGCGGGACGTCGGCGATCTTGATGGTGTTGTTTTCGCTGGCCAGGATGGCGGCGGACAGATCCTGCCCCACCTTCTTGCCGTCGACGTCGAACGCGGCAACGAACTCGACGTCGCCGACGTGGTACTGGCCGAACTCCACGTGCATCAGGCCCGGAATCGTGGCCTTGGGGTCGGCATCTTTGTAGTACTGGACGCCCTGGACCAGCGAAGTGGCGCAGTTACCTACGCCGACGATTGCAACACGAATCGGATGTGAAGACACGGAACTCCTTTTGAGAACAAGGGTGACCGGCGCGGCCACACTCTGTTGTGCGGGCGGCAGGCGGACACGGCGCCGTAAGGCGCCCTTAGTAGTCTAGTCAACACTGCCGGGGCCGCGGTTGTTCCCGGCGGCCCCGGCGTTTGTGTTAATTGCGGGCGTTTACTACTTCTGGGCCCACAGGTTGATGTCGGATTCGACGGCGAACTCATCGATCGCGTTGATCTCATCGGCCGTGAAATCCAGGTTGTTGATCGCGGACAGGGTGTCCTCGAGCTGCCGGACGCTGGACGCGCCCACCAGTGCGGACGTGACGGACGAGCCCTTGCCCTGCTCGCGCAGGATCCAGGCGATGGCCAGCTGCGCGAGGGTCTGGCCGCGGCCCGCGGCGATCCGGTTGAGCCCGCGCACGCGGTCCAGCTTGTCCTCGGTGATCATGGATTCGCCCAGGGACTTGTGCTGGGCGGCCCGGGAGTCGGCCGGAATGCCCTTCAGGTAGCGGTCGGTGAGCATGCCCTGCGCCAGCGGCGAGAACGCGATGGAACCGGCGCCCACCTGCTCCAGCGCCTCGTAGAGGTTGGGGCTGCCGTTCTCGGTCCAGCGGTTGAGCATGGAGTAGCTGGGCTGGTGGATCAGCAGCGGGGTGCCGAGTTCCTTGAGGATCCGTGCGGCCTCGAGGGTCTGTTCCGGGGTGTAGGAGGAGATGCCGGCGTACAGCGCCTTGCCGGAACGCACGGCCTGGTCCAAGGCGCCCATGGTCTCTTCCATCGGCGTCTCGGGGTCCGGGCGGTGGCTGTAGAAGATGTCCACGTAGTCCAGGCCCATCCGGCCCAGCGACTGGTCGAGGCTGGCCAGCAGGTATTTGCGGGAGCCAAAGTTGCCGTACGGGCCGGGCCACATGTCGTAGCCGGCTTTGGTGGAGATGATCAGTTCGTCGCGGTACGGCTTGAAGTCGTCCTTGAAGTGGCGGCCAAAGTTGATCTCGGCGCTGCCGTAGGGCGGGCCGTAGTTGTTGGCGAGGTCGAAGTGGGTGACGCCGAGGTCGAAGGCGCGGCGCAGGATGGCGCGCTGGACCTCGAACGGCTTGTCGTCGCCGAAGTTGTGCCACAGGCCCAGCGAGATGGCCGGGAGTTTCAGGCCGCTGCGCCCCACGCGGCGGTAGGGCATGGAGTCGTAGCGGGTATCAGCTGCCAAATAAGTCATACGTCCTATCCTGCCTTAGTGGGTGAGTATCGCGGCGCTGTGGCCGGGTAGATGAAGGGTTGTGGCCGGCGGCGCGCCGCCGGCAGTGGGGTCTGAGCCGGGGGCCGGGGCCAGCCGGACAGCGTCGTCGGTGGCCAGGGCCAGGGCCACCCCGCGGACCGGGAGCCGCCGCGCCTCGGCGGAAAAGTTCATCGCCACCTCGGTGCGGCCGCGGCGCAGCAGCAGCCAGCCCTCGTCCTCGCTGACGTCGACGGCGGTGTCCTCGAAGCCTGGTTCCGTCAGGTCCGGCGTGGTGCGGCGCAGCGCGATCAGCGCCCGGTACAGCTCCAGGAGGCGGGCGTGGTCCCCTCCGGACGCCTCGGCCCAGTCCAGCTTGGACCGGGTGAAGGTCTCCGGATCCTGCGGATCGGGCACGACGGCGGGGTCCCAGCCCATCCGCTCGAACTCCCTGATCCGGCCCTCGGCCGTCGCCTTGCCGAGCTCGGGCTCAGGGTGCGAGGTGAAGAACTGCCACGGGGTGGTGGCCCCGTATTCCTCCCCCATGAACAGCATGGGCGTGAACGGCGAGGTCAGGGTGGCGACGGCGGCGAGCGCGAGCTGCCCGTAGCCCAGGGTCTGGGACAGCCTGTCCCCGGTGGCCCGGTTGCCGATCTGGTCGTGGTTCTGGCTGCACACCACCAGCGCGGCGGGGTGAACCTGGGCCGGGTCGATGGGCCGGCCGTGGTGGCGGGCGCGGAAGCTGGAGTAGCTGCCGTCGTGGAAGAAGCCGCGCTCCAGGACCTTGGCGAGTGCCCCGAGCGAGTCGAAGTCGGCGTAGTAGCCGGTGGTTTCGCCGCTCACGTTCACGTGGACGGCGTGGTGGAAGTCGTCGCTCCACTGCCCGGCCAGCCCGTACCCGTTGATGTCCCGCGGGTAGAGCAGGCGCGGGTTGTTGAGGTCCGATTCGGCGATCATCGTGGCCGGGCGCCCGGTCTCGGCGGAGATTTCGTCGGCGAGGGCGCCGAAGTCCTCCAGCAGGTGCACGGCGCGCTCGTCCTTGAAGGCGTGCACGGCGTCCAGCCGCAGGCCGTCCACGTGGTACTCCCGCAGCCACATCGCGGCGTTGTCCAGGATGTAGCGGCGCACCTCGTCCGACTCCGGGCCGTCCAGGTTGACGGAGTCGCCCCAGGTGTTGCCCTCCCCCGATTTCAGGTAGGGCCCGAACCGGGGAAGGTAGTTGCCGCTGGGGCCGAGGTGGTTGTAGACCACGTCCTGGATGACGCCAAGGCCGGCGGCGTGGGCGGCGTCCACGAAGCGCTGGTACGCGGCGGGCCCGCCGTAGCCTTCGTGCACGGCATACCAGAGGACACCGTCGTAGCCCCAGTTGTGCGTGCCGTTGAACCCGTTGACCGGCAGCAGCTCCACAAAGTCGATGCCCAGCTCCGCCAGGTACGCCAGCTTCCCCGCCGCGGCGTCCAGGGTTCCTTCAGGGGTGAAGGTGCCCACATGGAGTTCGTAGATGACTGCGCCCTTGAGCTCCCGTCCCGGCCACTGGCCGTCGGCCCACTGGTGGCGTCCGGCGTCGAACGTGCGGGAGAGCGCGTGCACGCCCGCGGGCTGGCGGCGGGACCGCGGGTCCGGCAGCGGGGTGGGATCCCCGTCCACCAGGTACCCGTAGTCCACGTCCCCTGAGGCGGGCGCCCCGCCGGCGGTCCACCAGCCGGGCGCCTCCCCGCCGCGGCGGTTCATGTCATACTTCCGGCCGTCAGCGAGGAGCGTGACCGCCTGCGCTTCCGGTGCCCAGAGATCGAAGCGGTCGCTTCCGTGTGAAGGCAAGCTCATGGCATTCTTCCGTTCCCCATGTCGGTACTTTATGGACTGCTTAGGCGGTGGGCACCAGGAGTGCCACGGGGTAGTCCCGCAGGATCTCCCCGACGGCCACGGTGCCCGGACCGTGCGTGCGCCCGGTCAGTTCATCGGCCATGGCCCCGGCGAGCTCGAGGGTCGTGTCCTGCCATCCGCCGCGCTGCTCGAGGCCGCGGGGCAGCCGCGTGGCGAGCGTCAGCGCGCCCGGGGCTGCGGGAGTCCCGCGGTCAAAGGCGAGCAGGTGCGCAGCAGCGGCGCCCGCGGCCGTGACCGGGGTGTACCCGGTGAACAGCTCCGGCCGGTCCCGCCGCAGGCGCAGGGCCCGCGAGGTGACGAGGAGTTTCGCCGCCTCGTCCAGGAACGACGCCGGACGCTCACCGGCGTCGAGCGCGGCGAGGGCACGCCGGCGGGCGCCGAAGTCGAACGGCCGCCGGTTGTCCGGATCGGTCAGCGAACGGTCCCAGAACTCGGTGCCCTGGTACACGTCCGGCACCCCGGGCATGGTGAGCTGCACGACCTTTGCGCCAAGGGAGTTGCCGGCCCCGTACGGCTCCAGCAGGGCCACGAGGGACTCGAGCTCGGCCGTCACCTCCGGGATGTCGAAGGCGGCGTCGACGGCGGCTGAAAGTGTCGCCTCGAAGGCCTCGTCCGGATCGATCCAGTTTGTCGAGTTCCCGGCTTCCCGGGCGGCTTTTTGCGCGTAGGACTGCAGCCGGTCCCGGTCCGCGGGCCAGGCGCCCGCGATGGCCTGCCACAGCAGGTTGGCCAGCGGACCGTCCGGCAGGGGCGCCAGCTTCTGCAGCCGCTGCAGGGAGGCCTGCCATTCCGGCGCGAGCTCGGCGAGGACCGAGATCCGGGCGCGGGTGTCCTCGCTGCGCTTGGTGTCGTGGGTGCTGAGCGTAGTCATGGACAACGGCTGTTCGGCCTGGCGGCGGGCCATCCGGGTGTGGAATTCCTCCGGCGTCACGGCAAACTCGGTGGGGTCGGCGCCGACTTCGGTCAGGGTGCCCAGCCGGGTGTAGCGGAAGAACGCGGTGTCTTCGACACCCTTGGCCATGACCATCCCGGAGGTCTGCTGGAAGCGGATGCCCAGCTCGGCCTCCGCGTCGAGCAGCAGCGGCAGCAGCACGCCGACGGCGCCTTCCAGTTCCGGGCGACGGCGGACCGCGAGCTCGCAGGCTTCCTTGAGGACGTCGGCGCCCTCCGGAAGGTAGCTGCGGTAAACCGGGAACGCGGCAATGATCTCGGACAGGGCGTCCGCCGCGGCATCCTGGGCCAGCCCTGCCCCTGCCGGGACCAGCCGTGCCAGCCGGAGCATTTCCGAGTGCAGGATCCCGTCCGTGATCCGCCGCTTGGTGCCGCGGATCATCTCCTCGTAGTCGGCAGCGCCGCCGCGCAGTTCGGCGTCGAGCGCGTCGAGCGGGCCCTGGCCGGCGGCGTCGATGAACACCCGGTCCACGTCCGCGAGGGCGTCGTAGCCGGTGGTGCCCTCGCACTCGAAGCCGGCCGGCAGGGCCTCGCCCGGTTCCAGGATCTTCTCGATCAGCAGGTAACTGCCACCCGTGGCCTCCCGCAGCCGCTGCAGGTATCCCTCCGGATCGGCGAGGCCGTCCGGGTGGTCGATCCGCAGCCCGTCGACGAGCCCTTCCCGGAACCAGCGCACAACCTCCGCGTGGGCTTCATCGAAGACCTCGGGGATCTCCACCCGGATCCCGGCCAGGCTGTTGACGGCAAAGAACCGGCGGTAGTTCAGGTCCGTGTCCGCCCGGCGCCAGCCGATCAGTTCGTAGTGCTGCCGGTCATGGACCGCGCGGGGATCATCGGCAGTAGAGTCACCTGCGGTGTAGGTGCCCTCGGCGAGCGGAAAGCGGTGGTCGTAGTAGCGCAGTTCCCCGTCACGGATCTCAAGCGCATCCACGTCCGAGTCCGCGCCCAGTACGGGGATCCGCACCCGGCCGCCGCCGAAGTCCCAGTCGACGTCGAACGCCTGCGCGTAGCGGGACAGCTGCCCCTCCTTCAGGAGGGACCACCACCACGGGTTCTGGGCCGGGGTCGCGACGCCGACATGGTTGGGCACGATATCGACCAGCACGCCCATGCCGGCCTCCCGCGCGGCCGTCGACGCCGCCAGCAGGCCGTCCGCGCCGCCCCGGTCAGGGTCGATCGCGGAGGGATCGGTGACGTCGTAGCCGTGGTCCGAGCCCTTCTCCGCGGTGAGGATCGGCGAGAGGTAGATCCAGTCCACGCCCAGCGACTTCAGGTACGGCACGGTCTGCGCGGCGTCCTGCAGCGTAAACCCGGGACGGATCTGCAGCCGGTACGTCGAGACGGGCGTCCTCATGAGGCCGGGCCCTTCTTGGACCTGGGTTTCTTGCCGGCCTTGGACGTGCCGCGTTTGGCCGGGGCCGGTGTCGAAACCGCGGCCTCGGCGGGAGCCTCGGCGGGAGCCTCGGCGGGAGTCTCGGGGGCCGGTTCCGCCGGGGTCTCCGGTGCCGCCGCGGGCTCGGCGGGAGCCGCCGGCGCTTCCTCGGTGGGAGCCTCGGCCCGGGCGGCCAGGGATGCAGCGGCGGAGTAGTCCACCTCCACTTCCGGTCCCGAGTGGGCGCGCAGCACCACGAGGGACTTCGCCGCCAGCTTCAGGACGCTCCCGGCCTTGAGCGGCTCGCCGGTGTCCGCCGAGTCGGCGGTGTCCACGAGGAGGTCCCAGAACGGCGAGTATTCCTCGGCCGGGAGCAGGAAGTCGACGTTGTCGTCATGGGCGTTGAACGCCAGCAGGAAACTGTCGTCGGTGATGCGGCGTCCGCGCGAATCCTGTTCCTGGATGCCGTGGCCGTTGTAGAACACGCCGATGGTCCGGCCGAATCCGCTGCCCCAGTCCTCCGGCAGCATTTCTTTGCCGTCGGTGTTGAGCCAGACGATGTCCGGCAGCTTCTCGCCTTCGCCGCGGCGGACGGGGCGGCCGTCGAAGAAGCGGCTGCGCCGGAAGGTGGGGTGGTCGCGGCGGATCTTGTTGACCACGGCCGTGAACTCCACGAGCGGCTGGTCCATGGCGTCCCAGTGCACCCAGCTGAGTTCGGAGTCCTGGCAGTAGGTGTTGTTGTTGCCCTGCTGGGTGCGGCCCAGCTCGTCGCCGTGCAGCAGCATCGGGACGCCCTGCGACAGCAGCAGGGTGGCAATGAAGTTCCGCTGCTGGCGCGCGCGCAGCGTCAGCACGGCGTCGTCCTCGGTATCGCCTTCCGCGCCGCAGTTCCAGGAGCGGTTGTGCGATTCGCCGTCGTTGTTGCCTTCACCGTTGGCGTCGTTGTGCTTCTCGTTGTATGACACGAGGTCGCGCATGGTGAAGCCGTCGTGGGCGGTGACGAAGTTGATGGACGCCACCGGACGCCGGGCAGAGCTCTCGTAGAGGTCGGCCGAACCGGTCAGGCGCGAGGCGAATTCGCCGAGCGTGGACGGTTCCCCGCGCCAGAAGTCACGGACGGTGTCGCGGTATTTGCCGTTCCATTCGGTCCACTGCGGCGGGAAGTTGCCCACCTGGTAGCCGCCGGGGCCCACGTCCCACGGCTCGGCGATCAGCTTGACCTGGGAGACGATCGGGTCCTGCTGGATCAGTTCGAAGAAGGTAGAGAGCTTGTCGACGTCGTAGAACTCCCGGGCCAGGGTGGAGGCGAGGTCGAAGCGGAACCCGTCCACGTGCATTTCCGTGACCCAGTAGCGCAGGGAGTCCATGAGCAGCTGGAGCGAGTGCGGGTGCCGGACGTTCAGCGAGTTGCCGGTGCCGGTGTAGTCCATGTAGTGCTTCAGGTCATCGTCCACCAGCCGGTAGTAGGCGGCGTTGTCGATGCCCTTGAAGGACAGGGTGGGGCCTAGGTGGTTGCCCTCGGCGGTGTGGTTGTAGACCACGTCCAGGATGACTTCCATGCCGGCCTTGTGCAGGTCACGGACCATGGCCTTGAATTCCTGCACCTGGTGCCCGACGTCTCCGGAGGAGCTGTAGGTGTTCTGCGGGGCGAAGAAGCCGATCGTGTTGTAGCCCCAGTAGTTGTTGAGGCCCTTCTCCACGAGCGTGCCGTCGTTGACGAACTGGTGCACGGGCATGAGTTCCACGGCGGTGACGCCGAGCTTCTTGAGGTGCTCGACGACGGCGGGGTGGGCGACGCCCGCGTAGGTGCCGCGCTGCTCCTCCGGGACTTCCGGGTGCAGCTCGGTCAGGCCCTTGACGTGCGCTTCGTAGATAACGGACTCGTGGTACGGGATGCGCAGCTGGCGGTCGCCGTCCCAGTCGAAGAACGGGTTGATGACCACGCCGTGCATGGTGTGCGGGGCCGAGTCCGTGTCATTGCGGGACGCAGGGTCCCCGAAGTTGTAGGAAAAGAGCGCGGGGTCCCAGTCGATCTGCCCCTGGATTGCCTTGGCATACGGGTCCATCAGCAGCTTGTTGGCGTTGAACCGGTTGCCGTTGTCGGGCTCGTACGCTCCGTGGACACGGTAGCCGTACTTCTGGCCGGGCTGGACCTGCGGCAGGTAGCAGTGCCACACATAGCCGTCAACTTCGGTCAGCTCGATCCGGGTTTCGGACAGGTCGTCAGCCAGGAGGCACAGTTCCACCCGCTCGGCGCGCTCGCTGAACAGGGCAAAGTTGGTTCCAGTGCCGTCAAAGGTGGCTCCCAGCGGGTAAGCCGATCCGGGCCAGACTTCCATTTGTACTCCTCGTGCGGGACGAATATTCTCTAGATAGACTACTGGTAAGCAAGGTTAGTATTTGTTCGGGCGCTCTGAGCGCCCCCGTTTGTTACAGCTCCCGCATCACCTCCGGAACGGCACGGGCGATCGCCGTTGCCGTCACCGGTCCCCCGCGGGAAGCCCGGACTCCAGCGAGACCGTGGATGCTGGCTGCCATCGCCGCGATCGCCGCCCATCTGGCGTCGGGGTCGATGTCATGGTCACCGAAGCGCCCGACGTCGGCACCCAACTGGGCCAGCAGTGCACCGATAACTCCGGCCAGGACGTCACCACTGCCTGCCGTGGCGAGCCAGGGCGTGCCCTCGGCCTGGCTGAAGAAGTCCTGGAAGGGCGAGGCCACAAGGGTCGTGGCGCCCTTGAGCAGCACGGTGGCTTCGGTCAGGCCAGCAGCCCGCCGCACCGCGTTGAGCGTGGATGCTTCCACCGCGGAGCGGTCCACTGCCGCCCCGACGCGCTGCAGCAATGCCGACAGTTCGCCGGCGTGGGGCGTCAGGATCACTTGCGGGGCCAGCACATCAGGCAGGGCGGCCAACGCGCCGGCGTCGGCGATCGTCGGCAGGCCCGAGTCTGCGGCGTCGCGGGCGCGCTGCAACTGCTGCTCATCGGAGTCATCCAGTCCGGAGCCAACGAGCCAGGCCTGGACGTGCGTGTCGGCCACGGTACCGGCGCTGCACACGACCTCGGGACAGGAACGGCGGACCAGGTCGGCGACGTCCGGCGGCCCCAGGTAACGCACCATTCCGACGCCGGCTGCCAGGGCGCCCTCGCAAGCCAGCACCGCGGCGCCGGGATAAGCGCCGGAGCCTGCGACCACCCCAAGCACTCCCCTGGAGTACTTGTGCGCCCGCCGCTCCGGGCGTGGCAGGAGGGCGGAAAGGTCTCCGGCCTCAAGCCGCCGCAGGGACGGCCACGGCAGCGCCTGCTCGATTCCGATCGGCACCACACGGATGGTGCCCGTGAAGTCCGCGCCTGGGTCAGCCAGCAGGCCTGCCTTGGCGGCGCCAAAGGTCACCGTCATGTCGGCGGCCAGCACCGGCGGGTGCGCCTCCCCCGTGTCCGCGTCGACGCCACTGGGGACGTCGCAGGCCACCACCAAGGGGGAACGGGAGCCCGGCCGGGTGCGCCCCAGGGCCGCGACCAGCTCTGCGGCCGGTCCGCGAAGACCGCCTTGCGCTCCGGTTCCGAGGACTGCGTCGATTACGACGTCGGCGCCGCCGGCCAGCGCGGCGAGTTCGGCCACGTTGCCCCCGGTCAGGGCCACGGCATGCCCGCCCGCCTTCCGGAACGCCGCCAGCCCGGCGTCGTGGGCCGCGCCGGCGGTGAGCACCGCCGTCGTGCGCATGCCGCGGCGGGCCAGCAGCGCGGCGGCGAAGAGCCCGTCTCCGCCGTTGTTGCCCTTGCCCGCCAGCACGGCCACGCTGGAGCCGTAGAGCCGCTGGCCGCGGCCGCGCAGGCCGCCGATGACGGCGTTGGCGAGGCCGTAAGCGGCCCGCTGCATGAGAACAGCGCCCGCACCGGAGCCCAAGGTGTCGTCGAGAAATGGCTTTTCGGCTTCTCGAACCTGGGTTCCGGTGTAGGCGCTGATCATGGTTTCAGTCCATTCGCGGTCGCTGGGGAATGCCTGGCGCTGGGGCCGGTTCTGCCTGGACGGCCGCGTCAGCCTTCGGCGACAACCGTCGCGGTGGCAATTCCGCCGTCGTGGCTCATGGACAAGTGCCAGCGCTTGACGCCCTTGGACTCTGCCACGGCCAGCACGGTGCCTTTGACCTGGACGGTGGGACCGTTCTGGTCCAGCCCGATCCAGCAGTCCTGCCAGTTCATGCCGGCAGGTGCCCCCAGCACCTTGGCCACGGCCTCCTTGGCCGCAAACCGCGCGGCGAGGGAGCGCGTGTTCAGTTCCCGCTCGGCGGGGACGAACAGCCTGTCGCGCAGGCCGGGGGTGCGCTCGAGCTGCCGCCCGAACCGCTCAATGTCTACGACGTCTACGCCTATGCCAACAATCATGGCGTTATTCTACGGTCACGCTCTTGGCCAGGTTGCGTGGCTGGTCCACGTCGTAACCCTTGGCCGAGGCGAGTGCGAGGGCGAAGATCTGCAGCGGAACAGTGGCGAGCAGCGGTGCCAGGAGCGTGGGGGTCTCCGGGATGTAGAAGACGTGCTCGGCGTACGCCTTGACGGCTTCGTCGCCTTCTTCGGCGATCACGATCGTCTTGGCGCCGCGGGCCCGGACTTCCTGGATGTTGGAGACCACCTTGGAGTGCAGCGAGTCGCGGCCGCGCGGGGACGGGACCACCACGAAGACCGGCTGGCCTTCCTCGATCAGCGCGATCGGGCCGTGCTTGAGCTCTCCGGCGGCGAAGCCCTCGGCGTGGATGTACGCGAGCTCCTTGAGCTTGAGGGCGCCCTCCATCGCGACGGGGAAACCGACGTGGCGGCCCAGGAACAGCACCGACTTGGCGTCAGCCATGGACTGGCCGAGTTCCTTGATCTGGGCCTCGTTGTCGAGGATGCGCTGGATCTTGGCCGGAATCTTGCCCAGATCCGCCAGGATGTCCTTGATCTCGCCCTGGAACTTGTTACCGCGCAGCTGTGCCAAATAAAGGCCCAGCAGGTAGGCGGCCGTGATCTGGGCCAGGAACGCCTTGGTCGAGGCCACGGCGATTTCGGGTCCGGCGTGCGTGTAGAGCACGGCGTCCGATTCCCGCGGGATGGTGGACCCGTTGGTGTTGCAGATGGAGACCGTCTTGGCGCCCTGCTCCTTGGCGTAGCGGACCGCCATGAGGGTGTCCATGGTCTCGCCGGACTGGGAGATGGAGACAATCAGCGTGTTCTGGTCCACGATCGGATCCCGGTAGCGGAATTCGTGCGAGAGCTCGACCTCGGTGGGGATCCGGCACCAGTGCTCAATAGCGTATTTCGCGACCTGTCCCGCGTAGGCGGAGGTGCCACACGCGAGGACGATGATCTTGTTGACGTTCTTGAGCAGCTCCGGATCAACGCGGAGCTCATCAAGCGTCAGCTTGCCGTGGATGTCGGAACGGCCCAGCAAGGTCTGCAGCACGGCGTCCGGCTGGTCGTGGATTTCCTTTTCCATGAAGGACGGGAAGCCGCCCTTCTCGGCAGAGGCGGGGTCCCAGTTGACGTGGTATTCCTTGCCCTCGGCGGGGGCGCCGTAGAAGTCCGTGATTTCCACGGAGTCGGCGGTGATCGTGACGATCTGGTCCTGGCCGAGTTCCACGGCGCGGCGGGTGTAGTCGATAAACCCGGAGACATCGGAGCCGAGGAAGTTCTCGCCGTCGCCGAGGCCGACGACGAGCGGGGAGTTCCGGCGGGCCGCGACCACCACGTCAGGCTGGTCTGCGTGGACGGCGAGGAGCGTGAAAGCGCCCTCGAGCCGCTGGCAGGCAAGCTGCATGGCCAGGGTGAGGCCGCCGTTGGTGACGTCACCGCCGAGCTGGTTCCGGTAGATGTCCCCGAGCAGGGCCGCAGCAACTTCCGTGTCGGTCTCAGACTCGAAGGTGACGCCCTTGCGCTGGAGTTCCAGCTTGAGCTCGGCGAAGTTCTCGATGATGCCGTTGTGGATCAGGGCCAGCTTGCCGCCGTCGGACAGGTGCGGGTGCGCGTTCTGGTCCGTCGGGCCGCCGTGCGTGGCCCAGCGTGTGTGGCCGATTCCCGTGAGGGATTCCGGCAGCGGGCGGGTGTCCAGCTCCGCGATGAGGTTGCTTAGTTTGCCCGACTTCTTCCTGGAAGAAATGGTGCCGTCGGCAACCACCGCAATGCCCGCGGAGTCGTAGCCGCGGTACTCCAAGCGCCGCAATCCTTCAAGGACAACGTCCAAGGCATTGTGTCCAGCATTTACCCGGCCATCTGAGTGGCCCACATATCCAACGATTCCACACATGGTCATAAGCCTAACGGGTTTCCGGGACGGAGGACGTGGGACAGCAGGGCGCGAGGGCCCCGGCGCGGGGCCGTAGAACGCCTGTCCCGGCTCTCACCGGCCAGTCCATTTCGCTCTCGGCGTTGTGAAGGGCAGAATCTCTAGGGTGACTTTGCAACGCAATGAAGCGAACGGGGAAGGTGTCTCGCCGTTCGTGGAGCTGGACCGGCAGACCTGGTCCCGGCTCGCTGCCCAGATGGAGCAGCCCCTGAATGAAGAGGATGTGTTCCGCCTTCGCGGCCTCGGGGACCCCCTCGACATCGAGGAAGTGCGCGAGGTCTATCTGCCGCTGTCCCGGCTGCTCCACCTTTATGTGGAAGCCGCGGGCCAGCTTCACGCAGCCACCACCACGTTCCTCGGCGAATCCACCCAGCGCACGCCGTTTGTGATCGGCGTGGCCGGTTCGGTGGCTGTGGGCAAGTCCACCATTGCCCGCGTCCTGCGGGAAATGCTCCGCCGCTGGCCGGGCACCCCCAACGTGGAGCTCATCACCACGGACGGATTCCTCTATCCGCTCGCCGAGCTCAAGCGCCGGCAGCTGCTGGAGCGCAAGGGCTTTCCGGAGTCGTACGACCGCCGTGCCCTGCTGCGCTTTGTGAGCGAGATTAAGGGCGGCGCCGAGGAAGTCCGTGCCCCCTGGTATTCGCACGTCACCTACGACATCGTCCCCGGCAAGGAAGTGGTGGTGCGCCGGCCGGACGTGCTGATTGTCGAGGGACTGAACGTTTTGGCGCCGGCCCGGCCGCGGCAGGACGGCAGGCAGGGCCTGGCCCTGAGTGACTTCTTCGACTTCTCCATCTACGTCGACGCGAAAACCTCGTATATCGAGGAGTGGTACGTGGACCGGTTCCGCAAACTGCGAACCACGGCCTTCGCCCAGCCGGAATCGTACTTCCACCGCTACGCAACGCTCTCCGATGCCGAGGCCGAAGAAACCGCCCGTGAGATCTGGAAGCGCATCAACGAGCCCAACCTCGAGGAAAACGTCCTCCCGACCCGGGGCCGCGCGCAGCTGGTCCTGACCAAGGACGCCGACCACTCCATCCGCCGGATGCTGCTGAGGAAGGTCTAGCACAGATGTGCTACGACGGAACGGCAGGACGGCAGGAGGCCGGCCCGGATTCGCCGAGCCGCCGGGCCTTCAGCCGGCTCCTGCTGGCGGGCACCGGCCTCGCGGCCCTGTCCGCCTGTACCCCGGCCCAGTCCTTCACGCCGTCCGGCACGCCGGGGCCGACCCCGGACCCTGCGCCGGGCACGGGCAGTGCGACGCCGACTGCAGCTGCTGCGTCGAATTCGCCGGCAGGCTCAGCGTCGGAGACTCCGACGCCCGCGACGTCGTCGGCTGTCCCGCCATCGGTCGCGGCGCACCCACCTTCGGCCGCGGCGCCGGGGCCGCAGCATTCACTTTCGGACCCCACCAGCCCGTGGGTGGTCGTCAACAAGCACCGCCCGCTCTCCCCCGCCACCTTTGTGCCGCCGGATCTGTCCCGGCCGGCCGTCCGTTTGGCGACGTCGGGCGAGGCGGCGCTGGTGAACAGCACGACGGCGGCAGCGGCTGAGACGATGTTCGCGGCCGCGGCTGCCGACGGCGTCATCATCACCCTGGCCAGCGGGTACCGCTCGTTCACAACGCAGCGGGCCACCTACGGCAGCTACGTGAATTCCCGCGGACAGGCGGAAGCCGACACCGCCTCGGCCCGGCCCGGCTACTCCGAGCACCAGACGGGCTGGGCGTTCGACATCGGCGACGGCAGCGGCGCGGACGCTTTCACGCCCCAGTTCAAAGACCGTCCCGCGGCGATCTGGGCCAAGGCGAACGCCCACCGCTTCGGCTTCGTGGTCCGCTACCCGTGGATGCTGCACGAAATCACCGGATATTTCTACGAGCCCTGGCACCTGCGCTTCATCGGCAAAGAGGCGGCCGCGGACATGCGCGCCCGCGGCATCGGCACGCTCGAGGAGTACTTCGGCCTGGAAGCAGCCCCGGCGTACCTGTAGGGCGGGGCAGATCCGCGCGGATTTTCCCCATCTTTGCCACCACGACGCCGGTACACGCCGACGCAACCGGCCGACACGCCGTCGGACGCTGGCATAGGTGGGGAAACCCGGCGGCGCCGGGCACAGCGATCCGCGGACGGAACCGTTGCAGGCGGGCTACTCGGGGACGAGCTCCAAAGCCAGTTCGGTCCGGACCACTTGGGCCAGCCGCTCGGCGACGCCCTGGGCGGTCTCGTGGTCTGCGGCCTCCACCATCACACGCACCACCTGTTCGGTGCCTGAGGGGCGCAGCAGGACGCGTCCGGTGTCCCCGAGTTCGGTTTCGGCAACGGATACCGCCTGCGCCACCACCGCATCGCCCTTGACCCGGGTACGGTCCACGCCCTTGACGTTGATGAGGACCTGGGGCAGCTTGGTCATCACGGTGGACAGTTCCTTGAGCGGGCGCCCGGTGAGGGCCACCTGGGCTGCAATCTGCAGGCCGGTCAGTACGCCGTCGCCAGTGGTGGCGTGGTCGGCAAAAATTACGTGCCCGGACTGCTCGCCGCCGAGGCTAAAGCCGCCGTTGCGCATTTCCTCGAGGACGTAGCGGTCCCCCACGCCGGTTTCGCGCAGGCTGATCCCGGCGTCGCGCAGGGCGAGCTTCAGGCCCAGGTTGCTCATGACGGTAGCCACAAGGACATCGTCCTTGAGCTTTCCGGAGGCCTTGAGGGCTACGGCCAGGATGGCCATGATCTGGTCGCCGTCTACCTCGTTGCCTTCGTGGTCCACGGCGAGGCAGCGGTCGGCGTCGCCGTCGTGGGCGATGCCAAGGTCCGCCCCGTGGTCCAGGACGGCGCGCTTGAGCGGGCCGAGGTGGGTGGAGCCGACCCCTTCGTTGATGTTGAGCCCGTCCGGTTCGGCGCCAATGACGATCACGTTGGCGCCGGCGTCTTTGAAGACCTGCGGGGAACAGCCGCTGGCTGCGCCGTGGGCGCAGTCAAGCACGACCTTCAGGCCGTCCAGACGGTGCGGGAGCGTGCCGAGCAGGTGCACGATGTAGCGGTCCTCGGCGTCGGAAAAGCGCTGGATCCGTCCCACCTCACCGCCGACGGGCCGGAAGGGCTCCTTGGCGAGCTGCACTTCGATGGCGTCCTCGACGTCGTCGGGCAGCTTCTGGCCGCCGCGGGCGAAGAATTTGATGCCGTTGTCCGGCGCGGGGTTGTGGGAGGCGGAGATCATGACGCCGAAGTCGGCGTTGAGGTCCGCCACGAGGTAGGCGGCGGCCGGGGTGGGCAGCACGCCGGCGTCGTAGACGTCGATTCCCGAGCTTGAGAGGCCGGCCTCCACGGCGGCCGCGAGGAACTCGCCGCTGGCTCTCGGGTCGCGTGCCACCACGGCGATCGGCCGCTTCCCGGTCGTGTTGCGGTCATGGCCAAGTACGACGGCGGCGGCCTGGGCCAGCTGCAATGCGAGCTCGGCGGTCAGCAACCCGTTCGCCAGGCCGCGGACTCCATCGGTTCCAAATAATCTAGACATCGGACCAAGTTTAGTCGATGGCCGGCTGTACGCGGTGGCGCGCCGGTGTCCATCATCTTTCTACGCAACCGGGCGGCCGCTCGGAAGGTCCACTTCCGGCTGGAAGCGGCCGTCGACTACTTGGTTCCAGCGATTCGTGTACTCTAATTTTCCAAATTGCTCGCCACCCCTTCCGGTGTCCGTTTATGCTTCGTGGCATGACACCTAGCTCTGGGGGCTTGGCGCTTGAAATTGTAGTACCGGTCTTTAATGAACAGGCGGTACTCGAAAAGAGCATCACGAAGCTCGCGAATTATTTATTGCAAGAAATGCCTTCAACGTGGCAAATCACAATCGCGGACAATGCGAGCACGGATAATACCGGTGCTATTGGCTCCCGTTTGGCCACAAAATTGCCTAACGTCGCCTATCGCAGGCTGGACGTCAAGGGGCGCGGCTTCGCGCTGCGGGATGCCTGGAGCGCATCCTCGGCCAGGGTCTTGGCGTATCTCGATGTTGACCTGTCAACCGACCTCGCCGCCCTGCCTCCCCTGGTGGCTCCCCTGCTGTCGGGGCATTCTGATGTTTCCATCGGGACCAGGCTGGGGCAGAGTTCCAGGGTTAGCCGGGGTCCCAAGCGTGAATTTATTTCCCGCGCTTACAACTATCTGCTTAGACGGACCATGCAAGTGCGTTTTTCGGACGCGCAATGTGGCTTCAAGGCCATCCGCGCGGATGTCGCCAGGAGGATCCTTCCCCACATTGAGGACAACGGCTGGTTCTTCGACACAGAGTTGTTGATCATTGCCGAACGCTCCGGTCTGCGGATCCATGAAATTCCAGTGGACTGGGTTGACGATCCCGACAGCAGGGTTGATATCAGACAGACGGCTGTGGATGATTTCCGTGGCCTAATCCGCGTTGCAGGTTCACTATTGAATGGAAGCATTCCAGTTCAAGCGATCTACGCAGAACTGGGGCGCCGGCCCATCGTTGCTCCTGGGCGGCCGAGCTTCTTCGGCCAAGTGCTGCGGTTCGGAGTGGTGGGCGGGGCTTCCACCATCGCTTTTGCTTTGCTCTACTTGACCCTTCAGGCACCCTTTGGCTCACAGCAGGCGAACTTCTTGGCGCTGCTTCTGACCGCCGTCGGCAATACCGCAGCCAACCGCCGGTTTACGTTTGGCATCCGGGGTCCGGTGAAGCTGTTCGCCCATCAATTCCAGGGACTTGTGGTGTTCGTGCTGGCTTGGCTAATAACGTCGTCGTCGCTGGCCATCCTCCATGCGGTCAACGCCGGGGCGTCTCCGAATCACGAACTAATGATGCTCACCGCAGCGAATGTTCTTGCAACCCTGATGAGATTTGTGTTGCTGCGCGCCTGGGTATTCCGAGTGAGTCGTGCTGACGAGCGCCGTGCCGCGCACAGCCTGGCGCCGGCCCCTGGGCCGGTACATTGAGTCGCACCACTGCCAACCTCGGCCGTGTTGGCGGGGCAAATGGTGTCCGGCCACACCATCGGACACTCGGGCAGCAGCTAGCGAAAATTATTCGGGGCCCATCTGCGGATCCAGCCTGGGAACGCCCGGCCCTGCTGGTCCTCCTTGCGTTGACAACGTTGATGTACACCTGGGGGCTGGACCGCAACGGGTGGGCGAATTCGTTCTATTCAGCAGCCGCGATGTCCGGCTCGCTCGATTGGACCGCGTTCATGTTCGGTTCATCGGATCCAAACAATGCCATAAGCGTAGACAAACCCCCGCTCAGCCTCTGGGTCATGTCGCTGTCGGTCCGGCTTTTTGGACTGAATTCTTGGAGCCTGATGCTCCCCCAAGCCCTCATGGGCGTCCTTAGCGTGTATCTTCTCCACCGCATGGTCCGCAAGCGCGTCGATGCGGCGACTGCACTGCTGGCCGGATCCTTTATGGCCGTCATCCCGGTCGCCACTGTCATCTTCCGCTACAACAACCCAGATGCCCTCTTGACGCTGCTCGTGATTGGCATTGTGTACTCGACTCTGGAAGCCGTAGATAACTCCAGGTTCCGGTGGCTTCTACTGGCCGGTGTTCTTACCGGCGCCGCGTTCCTGACAAAACAGCTCCAAGTCCTTTTGGTGTTGCCGTCCGTGGGCGTGACCTACCTGGTCTTTGCGCGGACCTCAATGGTCAAACGGTTCCTGCAGCTGTTGGGGGCACTCGGGGCGGCTTTGCTTGCCGGGGGATGGTGGTTGCTCGTCGTCCAGCTGACGAGCCCTGCCAACCGACCCTTCATCGGCGGGTCAAGGAACAATAGCGTCGTCGAACTGACCTTGGGCTACAACGGGCTTGATCGTCTTACAGGCGTGGACGCCAGCAGGACAATGAGCATCGACGTCACTGGGCCGTCGGAAATGTTGGATGTGGGCTTCCAGCGCTTCCTTCACCCGCAGTTTTCCGGGCAAAGCGGATGGTTTCTTCCACTGGCAGTTGCGGGCCTGGGCGTGGGCATCTGGTATTTATGGCGGCGTCAGGGACCACCAGCGGCACGCCCACTCATCTTGGCATGCTGCGTCTGGTTTGCCTGCGCCGTAACTGTGATCGCTTTCATGTCAGGAATAGTCCATTCCTACTACGTACTCACGGCAGTTCCGCCCCTGTGCTTCCTGGCTGCGTTTGCTTTGATGCACTTCCTACGTGGGATGCAACGGCTCAGAATCCGTATCTTGATCGGGCTCACCCTGACCGCGAGCATGATTTTCACCTTCATCTCGGCCTCGCGCTCCGCTGAAGAGTTCCCATGGCTTCCAGTGTCCCTGCTCCTAATGTGGGGACTAGCCATCGCGGCGGTCCTCGTTCGGCCACCCAGCACCACTGTGGCAAAGATGACGACCACTCTGCTTATTGTCACCTTGTTCACGGGCCCCCTCATCTGGTCCGGGAATACAGTCCTGAGCCCCCATTCAGGAGCGGGCGTTATCGCCGGGCCCAGTATTCTCGGGGCGCGGACTGATGACCGTTCCCGCGCATCACCGGACACTCCAGCAAGCTACCTGTCGGTTTCGTACGGAGATCTGCCGTCAAGATCGCTGTTGGAGAGGCTCCGTCAGTCGCCGTCGTCCGCGACATGGGCAGCAGCTGTCGTGGGCTCGGAGACGGCTGCTAACTATCAATTAGACCTAGGGCGGGCAGTGTTGCCGCTCGGTGGCTTTGATGGCACGGACCCGTTTCCGACCCTGGAGCAGTTCAAAGTCCTTGTAGACGAGGGCCGGGTAGGATCGGTCGTGATCCAGGGCCTTCCGCCGCAAACTCTCGACGGCCACGGCGAGTCGGCCAGAATCCTCGAGTGGGTGCGGCAGCGTTTCGTTGCCGAGGACGTCGACGGAGCACAATACTTCCAACTCGCCAAATAGGAACTCGTGAAACGGCGAAAGCCCGTTCCGCCGAGTGGCGGAACGGGCTTTCGTGCAAGCGCCAGAAGCGCTTGGAAGCAGAATTAACGCTTCGAGTACTGCTGAGCCTTGCGGGCCTTCTTGAGACCGGCCTTCTTACGCTCGATGACGCGGGCGTCACGGCGCAGGTAACCGGCCTTCTTCAGGGTGGCGCGGTTGTTCTCGGTGTCGATCTCGTTCAGCGAACGGGCGATGCCGAGGCGCAGGGCACCGGCCTGCCCGGAGATGCCGCCACCGTGGATACGGGCGATGACGTCGTAGGCGCCGTCAAGATCGAGGATCTTGAAGGGCTCGTTGACGTCCTGCTGGTGCAGCTTGTTCGGGAAGTAGTTCGCCAGCTCGCGGCCGTTGATGGTCCACTTGCCGGAGCCCGGCACAACGCGAACGCGTGCAACGGCTTCCTTGCGACGGCCAACTGCAGCGCCGGCAACGGTCAGTGCCGGGCGTTCCTTCTTCGGCGCTGCTGCTTCCGCAGCACCGCTCTCCGAGGTGTAGCTGGTCAGGTTTTCCTCAGCCTCAACGGCTTCGGTGGTCAGTTCTTCGTTCTGAGCCACGATTCTCCTTGATAAAAAGTTGGTTGGTGGCCAGGACTACTGGGCGACCTGGGTGATTTCGAAAGTCTTGGGCTGCTGGGCGGCGTGGGGGTGCTCTGCACCGCGGTACACCTTCAGCTTGCCCAGCTGCTGTGCAGCGAGGGAGTTCTTCGGGAGCATGCCCTTGATGGCCTTCTCCACGGCGCGAACCGGGTTGGACTCAAGCAGCTCCGCGTAGTTGACGGAGGTCAGGCCGCCCGGGTAGCCGGAGTGGCGGTATGCGCGCTTCTGCTCCAGCTTGGCGCCGGTGAGGGCAACCTTTTCAGCGTTGATGATGATGACGAAGTCGCCCATGTCCATGTGGGACGCAAAGGTGGCCTTGTGCTTGCCGCGCAGCAGGATTGCGGTCTGGCTAGCAAGACGACCAAGGACAACGTCGGTGGCGTCAATGACGTGCCACTGGCGGTTGATATCGCCGGGCTTCGGGGTATACGTACGCACGGTGTTTGCCTCGTTCTTGTTCTGGCGTTCTTGTTTTAGGCGTCACTCTTACGGTGCACCTACTATCTATGCGCTACCGGAACAGAGGTGAGGGCTCTATGTAACCAGTCATCCTGAAGTCTCGAATGTGCACGTTGAGTAGCTATCCTGCAACCGGATTCTCAAGCGGGCACGCACCATCGAGATAGGACACGCACAACGACTACCAAGAATAGCCGACGGCGGCCTCTTGGGTCAAAATGGGGTGTCCGGATGCATCCTGTCTGCTCCCTGTTTCGCAGACTGTCCCGTGCCGGCCCGTCGCATCCCTGGAGGAACCGTGTCCGATCCCGCCGCCGCCGGCCCCATCTCCCTGCTGCTTGCGCAGCCGACCGGATCGCTCACCGGAGTTCTCTTCGTTGCCGGCATTGGCCTCGCGGGCGCATGCCTGTCCCTGTTGGCCGAGCTCCTCATCCTGCGCACGCTCCCCCGCCTGGGCGGACCCCTTACGGCACGCATGAGGCTTACGACGGCGGGAGCCACCTTTGCGCTGTCCGCACTGTTGGCCTGGCGCTTCGGGCCCTCGGCTGAGCTCGCCGCCTACATCCTGCTGGCTGTAGCCGGCGTCCAGCTGGCACGGATCGATCTGCTGCACCACCTGCTGCCCAACCGGATGGTCTTGCCGCTACTGGGGGCCGGAATTGTATTACTCGGGGCCGCCGCAGGGGTGTCCGGCGGGGTAGGTAGCCTGCTGCGGGGTGTGGCCGGCGCCTCAATTTTGTTCGTTTTGTACCTTTTTCTTGCTCTGACCAGCCGAAACGGCCTTGGAATGGGCGATGTGAAGCTCGCAGCACCACTTGGACTGTACTTGGGCTACCTAGGCTGGTCCCACTTGTTCTACGGCGGTGCCCTGGGGTTCGCCGCTGGAGGGGTCGCTTCGCTGCTTCTGATCCTCAAGAACCGCGGAAACAAGCCGAAAGAAGTTCCCTACGGGCCCTCGATGCTGGCTGCCGGCCTGGCCGTCATCCTGCTGCTCCCGTAAGTGGCCTCCACCTCCTCGTCGGCAGCTTTTAAGTAAGACGCCTTATCAAACCAAGTAGTCGAGCCCCGCTCCTACTTGGAAACTGAGTACACCCCTCTTTGAGAGGCAGGTGATACCCATTTTTTCCTCTAAAAAGTCGAGTATCGAACATCATTGCCGTGCCGATTGCGGCCGTGCAAATGTTGTCCCAACGAAGATCCAGCAAATAAGCAATCGGGGATTTGCTGGAAATTCGTTCAATATTCAATACTCTGGAAAAGGAAAATAAAATGACTGGTCTCATGGTCTCAATGCTCGTATTTGTTGCCGGCGTCAAGGACAAGCTCACTCCCGAAAAGGGAGCCACCGCGACGGAATACTCGCTGCTGGTTGGGCTCATTGCTCTCGGCATCGTTATCGGCGTCGGTGCTTTCGGCACCGCCCTCAACACCTGGTTCACCAACCTCGGCGGCCGAGTCGCCCTCTGGGTCTAGCCCGCCCCACTCAACAACAGGTCTCAGCAACATCTGGTGTGCCGCGTCCGCAGAACGCGGACGCGGCACACCTTCCTTTTTAAGCTGCATCTATMCCGGGGGGGATCCAATGAAACGCAGCAGGTCAAGAGCGCCCGGATCTGGGGCGCAAGGACGTGAACGGGGGGCCGCCGCCGTCGAGTTCGCACTTGTCGCACCCGTCCTACTCGCCTTGGTTGGCGGGATCATTGAATTTTCGTACACATATAACCTGCAGATTTCCGTCACCCAGGCTGCCCGCGAGGCCGCCAGGACCATGGCCATCTCCGACGATCAAGGATTGGCCAGGGCGGCGGCTGTGGCTGGTGCACCGGGGCTAAGCCCGGCCGGCTTCGCGTACACCTTTACGGGCGCTTGCCCTGGCAATGCGCAGGTCACCGTTGCCTACACGGCCAACACCATGACCGGGATTTTTGGCAGTTCCGTCACCGTTCGCGGGACAGGAGCCATGCGATGCCACGGCTGAACGCCACCCCGCGGGTGAAGCACGACAAGGAGCGCGGTGCCGCCGGTGTCCTGGTTGCAGTGATGATGCTGGTGCTGATCGGAGCCGGGGCATTGGCCGTCGACACGGGCCAGATCTACGCCGAACGCGCGCAACTGCAAAATGCGGCAGATGCGGGCGCGCTCGCTGTTGCGCAGCAGTGCCATAAGGCCGGCGGCTGCACAGCCGCGCAGGCAAAACTCTGGGCAGAAGAACTCACCGGGGGGAACTCCAACGATGGCGCCAGCACTGTGGATTCCGTGGATCTTTCCGTTCCGCGCCAGGTGAAGGTCGTCACGTCCACCCGCAGTGGCGCCAATGGCTTCCTGACAAAAATGTTCGCCAGCGCGCTGAATGCGCCGCCGGTGACGGTCCGCGCCGGCGCCACGGCGTCCATTGACCCAATCGGCGGGGCCACAGCCTTCCCCCTGGCAATCTCTGATTGTCAGTACGACCTCTCGGGTGCAGCCGTCACCGGCGCTATCCAGCTCATCAAGTACAAGCCGGGCAGCGGTACCTGTACTTCTACGTCGGGCCACGTTATTCCGGGTGGCTTCGGCTGGCTGGAGCACACCGGCGGTCCGTGCCTTGCGGTCACTGACGTTAGCGACGTTGTGCCCACGGACACGGGTGCCAACTACCCCGGTGCCTGCGATGCGACGGTTTCGGCCTGGCGCACCACCATCCTGGCCGGCGGCTCTGTGGAAGCCACGTTCCCTGTCTACGACAACGCGGGCGGAACAGGCAGTGGCGGCTGGTTCCACATCAGAGGCTACGCAACGTTCAAGTTGATCGGCTGGGCGTTCTCTGGAGGCGGGACGCCCCAAGTCTTCCGCGAGACCCTGCCGTATGTGGGGAGCGCGGCCAACGAATGCACCGGAAGCTGCCGCGGCATCATCGGACAATTCATCAAATACGAATCCATTGATACCGCGGAAGATTCGTCGGGTACCGGCCCCGACCTCGGATCCGTCAAGATCCTGCTCATTAAATAAGAAATTCTAAGGGGATATCATGAAAACACGCCTGCTGGGGGGCATCGCCGCATTACTCGTAGCAATTATTGGGACCGTAATGCTGGTCGCGTACGTTCAGAATGCTGATAAGCGCGCGCTGGCCAATACTGAAACCCAAAACGTCTACATAGTCCAGAAAGCCATACCGGCCGGCGCCTCCGCCGAAGCGATCGCCGGCTCCGTGTCCACGAAATCAGTACCGAAACTCGCCGTCGCCGAAAACACCGTGACGGATCTGGCGTCCCTGGGTTCGAAGGTCTCCGCCGTGGCCCTTATGCCCGGCGAGCAGCTGCTGTCCTCCCGGATGGTGGAGCAAAACGCCTTCCTCGGCCCGTCCCGGGTCCAGGTTCCCTCGGGACTCCAGGAACTCACGCTCAAATTGCCAATTGAGCGGGTGGCCGGCGGGGTACTGAAGGCCGGCGACACCGTGGGAGTCTTCCTCTCGCTGGAACAGGCCTCTGACTCAAAGTCGGGCGGCAAAGCGAGCAAGACTCAACTCAGCTTTCACAAGGTCCTGGTAACCGCGGCGCAGTTCAGCGATGGCGCAGCCACGCAGTCTGGCTCTTCGGACACCGCTTCCGGTGCCAGCCAGGTTTCTTCGACATCGAGCAGCAATGCCCAGACCGGCGGCAACTACCTCATCACATTGGCCAGGAACTCTGCCGACGCGGAACGAATCGTCTTCGCCGCAGAGTTCGGCAAGATCTACCTGTCCAAAGAGCCGGGCGATGCACTTGAGTCCAGCACTGGTGCCGTAGACACGGCGGGGCTGTTCCGATGAGCCGCTTCGTATTGATCAGCCCGAACGGCGACTTTGAAAGGCTGGTCCGCCTGGCCGTCACTGGACTCCACGGCAGCCTGCACGTTTTTCAGGTCGACTACCTCCCTGAGGGGCCTTCCGATATTCTTCGCCAGATGCAGGGGGAACCCCCGGAGGTCCTGATCCTCGGACCTGGCCTGCCGGTGGAGGGATCGCTCAAGCTGGCCTCCGTTGTGGACCTCCAATACCCCGAAATCAGTGTCGTGCTCGCCGCCACTGCTACCCCCGAGGCGGTGCTGCAGGCCATGCGGGCCGGCGTTCGGGACTTCCTGGATCCGGCATCCGACACCGACACCATCCGCATCATGTTGGAGCGCGCCAGCCTGGCGGCAGCCGGCCGGCGGCGCGGACTCGCCCCTCAGGCGTCAGAGCACGCCGATCACGGCGGCGCTGGCCGCGTCATCGCGGTGATGTCGCCCAAGGGCGGTGTGGGTAAGACCACGGTGGCCACGAATCTCGCGGTTGGGCTCGGAAAGACCTCGCCGATGGGTGTGGTGATCGTCGATCTCGACCTCCAGTTCGGTGATGTGGCCAGCGGGCTGATGCTCGAACCTGAGTTCACCATCACGGATGCAGTGATGGGGGCGGCCAGCCAGGATTCTATGGTCCTGAAGACGTACCTGACCGTTCATCCTGCCGGCATCTACGCCTTGTGCGCGCCGCGCAGTCCGATCGAAATGGACCGGATCACGGGAGCACACGTTTCCCACGTGTTGGACCAGCTTCGGCAGGAATTCCACTACATCGTGGTGGATACGGCTCCCGGCCTGGGTGAACATGTCCTGGCGACCCTCGAGCAGGCCACGGATGCGGTCTGGATCTGCGGCATGGATGTTCCGAGCATCCGGGGCATGCGGACTGGTTTCCAGATCCTGGAGGAACTCAACTTGGTGCCGGAGCGACGCCACATCGTATTGAACATGGCGGATCGGCGGGCCGGCCTGACCCTTAAGGATGTCGAGGCGACCGTCGGTGCTCCAGTAGATGTGGTGCTGCCACGCTCCAAGAACCTGCCGTTCTCCACGAATAAAGGAGTTCCCGTTCTCCAAGACGGCAGCAGGGATCCCGCTTCTAAGGGGTTGCGCCAACTGGTAGAGCGATTCAGGCCCGAGTGGGAAGCAAGAACTCACAAGCAACTGCACAGAAGGGCGGTATTCCAGTGAGCCTCACAGACCGATTCCTGCAACTGCGTGGGGAGGCCCCCGCCGGAAAGCCCGAGGAGCCGCAGCATCCGGCTCCGGCGGATGTCTTCCAGTCTCCGTCGACATTGGGTCGCATTCACGAGGCCAAGACTGCCGCCGAAGCCCGGAGCGACGTCGTGGAGGTTCAGCAGACCGCCTCCATCGCCAGCGAGGCGCTCAATGCGCTCAAAGAGAGGGCCAGCCAGGCGCTGTTCGAACGGCTGGGCTCCAGGATTACAGACTCGTCCATTGGCGAGGCTGAGCTCCATCAGTCCGTCAAGGACGAACTCAAGTTGGTGGTCGAGGAAGAGCAAATCCCGCTCTCTGGCCAGGAACGCCAGCGGCTGATTCGCGAGATCACCGACGACATCCTCGGTCACGGGCCCATTCAGAGGTTCTTGGACGATCCGGCCGTCACGGAAATCATGGTCAACCGCTTCGACCAGATCTACGTGGAACGTGAGGGTCAGCTTTACCTGACGGACACGAAGTTCACCTCGGATGAGGCCCTTCGCCGGGTGATCGAGCGGATCGTTTCCAATGTGGGCCGGCGTATTGATGAGTCCTCGCCGCTCGTCGACGCCAGGCTGTCTGACGGATCCCGAGTCAACGCCATCATTCCGCCGCTCGCAGTGAACGGCCCCGCACTGACCATCCGCAAGTTCGGAAGGGACCCGCTGACCGTCAACAACCTGATCTCGATGGGCAGCCTGTCCCCGGAGATGGCCGAGCTGTTGCAGGCCTGCGTGCAGGCCAGGATGAACATCATCGTTTCCGGCGGCACCGGCACTGGCAAGACGACCCTGCTGAACGTGCTTTCCTCGTTCATTCCTCCCTCAGACCGGATTGTGACCATCGAAGACGCCGTGGAACTGCAACTCCAGCAGGACCACGTGGTCCGGTTGGAAAGTCGGCCCCAGAACATCGAAGGCAAGGGTGAAATATCCATCCGTGACCTTGTCAGGAACTCGCTGCGTATGCGGCCGGACCGAATCGTCGTCGGCGAAGTCCGCGGCGGTGAGTGCCTTGACATGCTGCAGGCCATGAACACTGGTCACGACGGCTCCATCTCGACAGTTCACGCCAACTCGCCGAGGGACGCCATCGCCAGGCTTGAGACCCTGGTACTCATGGCCGGCATGGACCTTCCGCTGCGGGCCGTTCGTGAGCAGGTGGCGTCAGCCGTGAACCTGATCGTGCACATCTCCCGGCTCCGGGACGGCTCCCGCCGAGTCACGCACATCACCGAAGTTCAGGGTATGGAGGGCGACATCGTCACCTTGCAGGACGCCTTCGTTTTCGACTACTCAGCTGGAGTTGACGCCAGCGGGCGGTTCCTCGGCAAGCCCATCCCCACAGGGGTCCGTCCGAGATTCACCGACCGGTTCGCCGAATTGGGTATCTCGATCTCCCCGGCCGTATTCGGGGTCCAGCCAGTCAGGGGGCGGTAGCGATGCTTCCGGAAATTTCGCCCATCGCCTTCGTGGCGGGCCTCCTGATGGTCTACGGAGCGCTGGCGATCACGTTCACAGTCGTGCTGAAGTCACGGTCGGCAGTACCGCTGTCCCGTCGGCGCCCTGACGAAGTGCCGCAATCCTCGGCCTTCACCAAGTTGACGAATCAGACGGTCCGAGCCATCAACAGCGGCGTTCGCGGCGGCAGCGGCGGAATCCTGAGCCGGGATCGCCTCGATGCCGCCGGCCTCAAGAAGGGACCCGGCGACTACCTGCTGATGGCCGGAGCATCGACCCTCGTGGCCGGAGTCCTGGGATATTTCGCCGGCGGGCTCTTCTCCGCGATCCTCTTGGTAATTCTGGTGCCGGTGGTGCTGCGGGGGTTGCTCGCGGTACTGATCTCCCGCCGACGTCGGAGATTCGATGAGCAAGTTCCGGACACGCTGCAGTTGTTTACCGGTGGCCTACGGGCTGGCCACAGTCTCCTTCGGGCCATCGATGCCGCGGCCCAGGAAAGCGATGCGCCCATGGCCGAGGAACTAAACCGGGTGGTAAACGAGACAAGGATCGGCCGCGACTTGGGCGAATCGCTCGACGAGGTGGCACGCCGGACCGACAACGAGGACTTCGGCTGGATCGCCCGGTCTGTGGAGATCCACCGCGAGGTCGGCGGCGACCTTGCCGAAGTCCTGGACCATGTGGGGGAAACCATTCGGGACCGGAACCAGATCCGTGGACAAGTTCGGGCTCTGAGCGCGGAAGGAAGGATCTCGGCTGTTGTCCTGATGGCGTTGCCGATTGTCATGTTCCTGGGGCTCACCTTTCTCAATCCCTTTTATTCAAGAATCTTCACGAGCACGATACCGGGATATCTCATGATCGCCGCTGCGGCGGTTCTGCTGGCTGTTGGTGGTTTCTGGCTCAGCCGGCTCATTAAGCCGAAGTTCTGAAAGGAAGGCGAACGTCATGGACATGATTGCCTACGCTGCGATTCTGGCGGTTACCGCACCGCTATCGGTGATGACCTGGCTGGTGGTCACCGGCGACCGTGCCGGGTTCAAGAACATCCAGTCCAACCTCGGCAACCGCCCACAGATCAGCGGACCGGCGCTGGGATCCAAGGGACAGCTCGCGGCTTGGAGCCTGAATGTAACGCCCAAGGGTTACACCGGCTGGCTGGACAAGAAGCTCGCCGGCGCAGGCCGACCCAAGGCTTGGCCGTTGGCCAGGCTGGTCATGGTAAAGCCATTGCTGGCACTGGCCGGGGCCGTGCTCGGCATTTTTGCTTATGTTTCTGACCACTCGGCACTGAAGTTTGCCCTGATGCTCGGGCTCCCTGTCCTGTTCTATTTCGTGCCGGACATCCTGGTCCGAAACTACGCGGAAAAGCGCAGGGCCGAAATCAAGTTGGAACTTCCCAACGCTTTGGATCAAATGCTGATTTCCGTCCAGGCGGGTCTCGGCTTTGAGTCTGCCATGGCGCGCGCCGGCGAAACGGGCAAGGGCCCCCTGGCAGATGAACTCGTCAGAACCCTTCAGGACATTCAGGTGGGGCGGTCTCGCAAGGAGGCATACCTCGCCCTGGCCCAACGCGTAGATGTACCGGACCTCCGTTCCTTTGTCCGGTCCGTGGTCCAGGCTGACACCTACGGAATCGCGATCGCCAACGTCCTGAAGTCGCAGGCGCAGGTCATGAGGGTCAAGCGGCGACAGCGCGCCGAAGAACACGCGATGAAGATGCCGGTGAAGATACTCTTCCCGCTCATCTTCTCCATCCTTCCCGCCATGTTCATCATCGTTCTCGGACCAACAGTACTGAGCATCATGGACATGTTCGCGGGCCGCTAGTCCCGCTGTCCCTTCCGTGGCCAGCCCACCAGACCGGACCCCCTTGGACCCAGAGCCGAGGGGGTCCTCCTGTGTGTCCGGGCAAAAGCGCTCGCCCAGCGCAGTATGGGCGCAGGGAATGTACAGGAAACATGCAGTTTGGGAAGCCTTAGCACAGGATGCGTCAAAGGCGAATCCCCGGCGTGTCGTCCGTTGCTAAGTTCCTCTCAGTGCTGGTGCAGGGCCAGCCGCCCAACTCGCTCAGGAGTCCCCAATGCGTTCCATTCTCTCCAGCTTCGCAGCCCGTCTTCGCCGAGATCAGCGCGGCGCCACCGCCGTCGAATACGGCATCATGGTCTCCCTCATCGCCGTCGTGATAATCCTCGCCGTCACCGCGCTCGGCGGGACGTTGAAGACCACCTTCGAGTCAGTCCAGTGCAGCGTCAAGGGCGGGGCGTACACTGCAGCCGCATCCACCGCCCCTGCCGGTACTTCCGGCACCTGCTCGAAGTAGCACCTGCCGAAGGCCTTTTCTCCGCTCGTGCAGGGCCGTCCCTCAAATCAGTTAGGAGCCACTCGTGCGTTCTCCCTTCTCTAGATTCGCAGCGCGCCTTCGCGGGGACCAGCGCGGCGCCACCGCCGTCGAATACGGCATCATGGTCTCCCTCATCGCCGTCGTGATAATCCTCGCCGTCACCGCGCTCGGCGGGACATTAAAAGATACTTTCAATTCCGTGCAGTGCAGCGTCAAGGGCGGCAGCTATACGGCAGCCGCCGCAGGTTCCCCGGCCGGTACCGACGGCAGCTGCTCCAAGTAGCGCGCACGTCGATCGACCGGACACGCCGGACAGGGCTGGGTAGGCTCCGCCTATTCCCGGCCCTGTCCGCTTCAGGTATCAGCGCAAACGCTATCCAGGAAGGCGGTCCCCCATGTCCAAGACAAAGGAACGGGGAGCCGTCGCCGTGGAGTTCGCCATCGTGGCCCCGGTCCTCGTGATGCTCCTTCTGGGAATCATGGAGTTCGGCCGCGCCTACAACGCCCAGGTCACCCTTTCGAGCGCTGCCCGCGAGGGCGTCCGGGTCATGGCCATCGGCAACAACACCACGGCCGCCCGGACCGCAGTCAAGAATGCGTCCACCGGGCTGCAACCGGCCCTGGCAGACGGGAACATCACCATCACCCCATCTATTTGCACGGCCGGCGTCCAGGCGACCGTCAAGATCACCTACACGCTGACCACAATGACCGGAATCGCCGGTCCGTTCCCGATGGAAGGCAAAGGAGTCATGGTATGCGGCGGCTAGGCAGTAGAGCATCAGCTGCTCCGGACAGCGAGCGAGGAGCCATCAGCGTCCTCGTGGCGATCCTCATGGTGGCGCTTTTGGGCTTCGCCGCCCTGGCTGTCGACGTAGGAATGCTTTACGCCGAGCGAACCCAGCTTCGCAACGGATCCGACGCCGCTGCCATCGCCGTTGCGCAAAAATGCGCCAAGGACGTCAACGACGCGGAGTGTTCCGCTGCTTCTCCGCTGGCGCGCAGCCTGACCAGCAGCAATGCGGGTGATGGTTTGAGTAATATCGCCTCACTGGCTCTGGACAAGACGGCGCGCACCGTCAGTGTCACCGCCGGATCGCAGGAGGCCGGCAAGGCGCCCAACCAGGTTTCACTGTTCTTCGCCCGCGCACTGGGCATCAACACCACCGAAGTCACGGCGGCTTCAACGGTCCAGTGGGGCAGTCCACTCGCCGGTCCGACGGTCTTCCCCGTCACCTTCTCGATCTGCCAGGTCAAGAACCATGTGGACGGCACGCTCCAACTGCTCCAGAACCACGGCAGCAACGCCAACCCGGACTGCCTATACGGGCCATCGGGGGCTGCGGTGGAAGGCGGCTTCGGCTGGCTGCCAAACGATCCGGGCATCTGCGGGGCACTGATCAATCTAGCCGTTGCCGAAGGCGGAAGCGACCCAGGCAACAACGCCCCGGGCGCGTGCCAGGCAACCCTGACCAACTGGGCCGCCGATATTACCGCGGGCCGTGACGTGGTCGTTTTCCTGCCGGTCTTCGACAGGGTGTCGGGCACCGGCGCCGGCGCCGTGTATGGGCTGATCTCGTTTGCGGCTTTCAAGGTCGCCGGCTGGAGCTTCAGCGGTAACAACAGCCTCCCTGACTCGTTCCACAACAAGTCGCCCGACGTCAATTCTTCGGTGGCATGCGACGGCAACTGCCGCGGCATCATCGGGAGCTTCATCAAGTACGTGTCGCTGGCGAACGGCTTCACACTTGGGCCCGTGGATGACAACGGAGCCACGATCGTCAAACTCACGCAATAGCACCCAACGTCGCCACCGTCCACTAACCAGTTCAGGAGCAGTTTTTGAAGTCACGCTTATTGGCAGGAATCGCGGCCCTGGTGCTGGCCGTCGTCGGAGCCATCCTGGTGGTCAGCTACGCGCAGGGGGCCGACACCCGGGCAGTGCAGGGACTTGAACCAGTCGACGTCCTGGTGGTGGCCAAGGCCATACCGGCGGGCACCTCCGTGGAGGCCCTCCAGCCGTTCCTCGCGACCGAGAAACTTCCGGGCAAGGCCGTGGCACAGTCCGCGGTTAAAACACTCGCCGGAATAACCGGCAAAGTCACCGCCGTCGAGCTCCTCCCCGGCGAGCAGCTCGTCGCGGAGCGCCTGATCGCGCCCGAGGAACTGCAGACCAGCGGATCCGCGCAGATCCCGGCCGGCCTGCAGGAAGTCTCCTTCCAGCTCGAGCCCCAGCGCGTGGTCGGCGGCAGGCTGGCGCCGGGGGATCATGTCGGTATCTTCATTTCCTTCAAAAGCGGGGGCCTCGAAACCAAGCCGGAGAAGGAAACCACCCAGTTGACCATCCACAAGGTCCTGGTGACCGCCGTGCAACGCGCCCCCGTGGCTACCCCGCCCGCCCAGCCCCCAACAGATGGCACCACCACACCGGCCGAAGACACCTCGCTCCCCACCGGTTCGCTGCTGCTGACTGTCGCCGTCAACGACGTCGACGCCGGCAAGATCGTCTACGCCTCGGAGTTCACTGACTCCGCCAGCATCTGGCTGAGCAAGGAACCGCTCAACGCCAAAGACAGCGGGCCAACCGTGATGGAAGGAAGCAAGGTGTACAAATGAGCCGCTTTGTCCTGATTTCGCCGAACACGGACTTTGATGCCCGCGTCCGCCATGCACTGGCCGGCGGCCTCCCGGGCGGCCTGCAGACCTTCGCGTTCGTCAATCCCGCGAACCCGGCGGAGCTCTTCGCCAGCCTTAACCAAGAACGTCCCGAGGTCCTGATCCTGGGACCGGACGTGCCGGTGGAGGACGCCCTGCGCCTGGCGACGGTGTTCGACGTCCAGCTTCCCGAGCTCAGCGTCATCCTGGTCGGCGAGGCGGATCCGAACTTCGTCCTCCTGGCCATGCGGGCCGGCATCCGGGACATCCTCAGCCCGGCGGCGGACCCGGCCCAGATCCGGGTGTTGCTGGAGCGGGCCTGCCAGTCGTTCGCCACCCGCAACCGGACCACGGCGGCCAGCCAGCCTGACAGCGCCAAGGGATTGGTGATCGGCGTCTTCTCCCCCAAGGGTGGAGTCGGCAAAACCACGATCGCCACCAACATCGCGATCGGGCTGGGCAAGGTGGCGCCCATGGGCGTGGTAATCGTGGACCTGGACCTGCAGTTCGGGGACGTGGCCTCGGGCCTGTACCTGCACCCGGAGCACACCGTGACCGACGCCGTCTCGTCCGCGGCCAGCCAGGATTCCCTCGTGCTCAAAGCCTTCCTCACCGTCCACCCCGGGAGCATCTACGCCCTCTGCGCCCCCCGGACGCCTGAGGAGGCGGACGACATCACACCGCAGCAGGTCACGAGGCTGCTCGAACAACTGGCCGAACAGTTCCAGTACGTGGTGGTCGACACCGCGCCCGGGCTCCCAGAGGTCGGGCTGGCCGCCCTCGAACAATGCACCGACGCCGTCTGGGTGACCGCTATGGATGTGCCAAGCATCCGCGGGCTGCGCTCCGGCCTGGATATCCTCCGGCGGCTCGACCTGCTGCCCGAGACCCGGCATGTGGTCCTGAACATGGCGGACTCCAAGTCCGGGCTGAGCGTCCAGGACGTCGAGGCGACCATCGGCGCACCCGTGGACGTCAGCATCCCCCGGTCCAAGGCAGTGGCGTTCTCCACCAACCGCGGCATCCCGGTGCTTCAGGACGGGCGCAAGGATCCGGCCATCAAGGGCCTGCGCCAGCTCGTCAGCCGGTTCGATCCCGCCTGGCGCGCCACCGCCCAGAAGAAACTGCACCGTCGGGTGGTGGTCTAGATGAAGCTCTCCGAGCGGCTCCGCTCCGCCGAGGGAACGCCCGCGGTTGCACCGGAGGCCGTGTCCCCGCAGTCCGCGTCTCTCCAGGCCATATCCCCCATCGGAGGAAGCGAGACGACGGCGGCACAGCCGGCCGCCGTCGCGCTCCAGAAAAGTCACCCACCGCTGCCGGGCTTCCCTGAACACCAGGACTCCCGCGCCCGGGGCCAGCAGCCAGTCGATGCCTTCGCGGCCCTTAAGCAGCGGGCTGCCACCGCCTTGTTCGAACGCATGGGAACCCGCTTCAACGATTCGGCAACCAAGGAAGAGGACCTCCGCACCTCGGCGCGGGAAGAGCTGACGCGCATCATCGACGCCGAACAGGTCCCCCTGTCCGCCGAAGAGCGCTCGCGGCTGGTCCGCGACGTGGCCGACGACGTCCTGGGCTACGGCCCGTTGCAGCGACTCCTGGACGATCCCGCCGTCACGGAAATCATGGTTAACCGGATGGACCAGATCTACGTGGAACGGAACGGCAAACTGACCCTGACAGAGTCGCGCTTCAGCTCCGAGGACCACCTCCGCAAGGTGATCGAACGCATCGTTTCCAAGGTGGGCCGGCGCATCGACGAGTCCTCGCCACTGGTGGACGCGCGGCTCGAGGACGGTTCCCGCGTCAACGCAGTCATCCCGCCGCTCGCCGTCGGCGGTTCCTCGCTGACCATCCGAAAGTTCAGCAAGGTGCCGCTGACCGTCCGGAACCTCATCGAGTTCGGCACGCTTACGCCGGAAATGGCGGAACTGTTGAACGCCTGTGTGAAGGCGAAACTCAACATCATCGTCTCCGGCGGCACCGGCACCGGAAAAACGACCCTGCTCAACGTCCTTTCCTCCTTCCTCCCCCACGACGAGCGGATCGTGACGATCGAGGACGCCGTCGAACTCCAGATCCAGCAGGAACACGTGGTGCGGCTGGAAAGCCGGCCCTCGAACACCGAGGGCAAGGGCGAGGTCACCATCCGCGAACTGCTGCGGAACTCCCTGCGCATGCGCCCGGACCGGATCGTGGTGGGCGAGGTCCGCGGCGGAGAATCACTGGACATGCTCCAGGCCATGAACACCGGCCACGACGGTTCGCTCTCCACTGTCCACTCCAACTCGCCCCGGGATGCCGTGGCCCGCCTGGAGACGCTGGTGCTCATGGCCGGCATGGACCTGCCGCTGCGCGCCATCCGGGAACAGATCGCCTCGGCCGTCAACCTGATTATCCAGATCTCCCGCCTGCGGGATGGCACCCGGCGAATCACCCACGTCACCGAGGTCCAGGGCATGGAGGGAGACATTGTCACGCTCCAGGACGCTTTCGTCTTCGACTACGCCGCCGGCGTCGACACCCATGGCCGGTTCCTCGGCAGACCCGTCCCCACCGGCATCCGCCCGCGCTTTATCGACCGTTTCGAGGACCTGGGCATCTATGTTTCCCCCAGCGTTTTTGCCGCGCCGCTGACCCCGGCCGGAAGGGCGTGATCCGTCCATGACTCTGCTGCCCATCGGCGTCGGCCTGCTCTTCAGCGCAGTGGTGGTCCTGGGGATCGTGCTGCTCGCCCCCGGCGGGGCGAGTATCCCGCTGGACCGGCGCAGACCCGTCCAGAGTCATTCAGACTCGCAGCTGACGCGGTTCGCCGGCTCAGCCGTCCACCTGGTCGACGGCTTCTTCTCTGGCCGCAAAGTCCGGCTTTTCAACCGCGAGTCGCTGGAACAGGCCGGCCTGCGCCTGGGCCAGGCCGACTTCTACGTCCTGCTCCTCGCCGGCGCGGTTGCGGGTGGCGTTGCCGGGTTCGTCGTCGCGGGGCCGTTGCTGGCGGTCCTGCTGGTGCTGCTGGCACCGGTCGTGGGGCACCTCGTGCTCGGCTTCCTGACCGGCAAGCGCCGCACCAAGTTCGACCAGCAGCTCGGCGACACCCTTCAGTTGCTTTCCGGCGGCCTCCGGGCGGGACACAGCATCATGCGCGCCATCGACGCTGCCGCGACCGAATCGCAAAGCCCGACGTCGGAGGAGATGCGCCGGGTGGTCACCGAGACCAGCCTGGGCCGGGACCTCCTGGACTCCCTCACCGACACGGCGGACCGGATGCGGAACGAAGACTTCGTCTGGATCGCCCAGGCCATCCAGATCAACCGTGAGGTGGGCGGGAACCTGGCCGAAGTCCTGGACCAGGTCAACGAGACCATCCGCGAGCGCAGCGAGATCAAAGGGCACATCAAATCGCTCGCCGCCGAGGGCAAGTTCTCCGCCTACATCCTCATGGCCATGCCGATCGGGATTGTGGTGATGCTGATGCTGGTCAATCCCGGCTACATGAACGTCATGTTCACGCACGCGCTGGGCTGGGGCATGATGGCCGCATCCGTCATCCTCATGACCATTGGTGGTCTGTGGATGCGCAAGATCATCGACCTGAAGTTCTGAGGCGGCCATGGCACCTGCTGTACTTATTGCCATGCTGCTGGTGGCGTTGCCGCTCGGCTATCTCGCGTGGTCGATGCTCTCCGTCGACCGCAGGTCGCAGCGCGCCATGCGGGAGTTGCTCGCTCTGGGCGCGGACGCTGCCGAACTCACCCGGCCGGAGCGCAGCAGCCTGCTGGAACGGGCCGGTTACCGGCTGACTCCCGCGGCCTACGTCCGCAAACTGGACCGGCTGCTGTCCCTCGCCGGGCGTCCCGCGTCGCTGCCGCTGGGCCGCGTGCTCGCGGCCAAGCCGCTCCTTGGCCTGCTGGGTGCCCTGCTGGGCTTCTACATCAGCGCCAACGGCCCGACGCCGATCCTCAAGCTCGTCGGCATCTTTGTGCTCCTGCTGGGCTACTTCATCCCCGATCTCCTGCTCTACAGCAAAGGGCAGGAGCGGCAGAAAACGATGCAGCTGGAACTGGCCAACACGCTGGACCAGATGCTGATCTCCGTGGAAGCGGGCATGGGCTTCGAAGGCGCCATGGCCCGGGCCGGCGAGAACGGCAAGGGCCCGCTGGCGGAGGAACTGATCCGGACCCTGCAGGACATGCAGGTTGGGCGCAGCCGGCGCGAGTCGTACGTGGCACTGGCGGAACGGACCAACGTGCCCGAGCTCCGCAGCTTCGTCCAGGCAGTGGTCCAGGCCGACACCTACGGCATTGCCATCAGCCGGGTGCTGCGAGTGCAGGCGAAGGTCATGCGGGTCAAGCGCCGGCAACGGGCCGAGGAGAAGGCCATGAAGCTGCCCGTCACCATCTTGTTTCCCCTGCTGTTCTTCATCTTCCCCGTGCTTTTCATCGCCATCCTGGGTCCGGCCGTCATCAACGCCATTGACACGTTCAGCGGCCACTAAGCAGCCGCCGTCATCATGGAGACCAGCCGGCAATAGCAGCTGTCTTTGGTACCCCTGCGGAAAGCCTCAGGGTTTCCGCAGGATAGACCGGGCTGCAAGGCATCGCCCGCATCAGCAAGTAGCGTGGTCACATGTCCCTTCCAAGCGCTTGCCCCGACGACGGAGATGCGAGCATTGCCCTCGCTCCCATAACCTCTCCCGGACTGCCGGCGCCTGCCCAGACGGCATCCAGTGCGCCCGCGGCCGTCCCGGAAGCCCTGACGGCGGCGGCCCCGCTTGTGGACCCGGCCGCACTTCAGGATCTGGGCGCCCAGCTCGACAGTCCCGCCGTGGCGAAGGGATTTGCCCGGGACTACACCCGGATGTGGGACCAGCGCTACCGCTCGCTGGCGTCGGCCCTCGAACGCGGGGATCTCGCCGGCTCGATGGACGCCGTGCTGAGCCTGAAGACGTCCTCGGCCATGGTCGGAGGCCTGCGTCTGGCCCAGCTCGCCGGCGAACTGGAGAACGCCCTCAGGGCCGGAGACATTGGCCGCGCCCTGTCGCTGCTGCGCGACGTTGCCGAGCGCGGCGGGGAAACCGTAGACGAGCTCCAGTTCAGCTATGTCCTGTGGGACAGCTAGGGCCAGCGGGACCGTTGCCCCGTACAGGCGGCCCGGGCGCCGGGCGCAGGAAGCCCTGCCGGGGGCTACCGCGCCGGCGACAGCCGGTAGCCCACGCCGCGGACGGTCTGCAGCCAGCGCGGCTGCACCGGGTCCTCGCCGAGTTTCCTCCGGAGGTTGCCGATATGCACCTCGACGGCGCGTTCGTCGGACTCGCTGATGTAGGCGTCCGCCCGGTAGTAATCGCCCCGGACCACCCGCACCAGTTCGGTCTTGGACCGCACGGCGCCGGCGCCCTTGAGGAGCGCCTGCAGGAGGTCGAACTCGCTGCGGGTCAGGCTGACCGCCACGCCGTCGACACTCACGGACCGGGTCTCGGGGTTCAGGTCCAGGCCGTTGTGGTGCAGCACAGGGCTCCGGGACTCTGCCGGGGCGGCGGCAGCCTCAGGAGCCGTCCCGGATACTTCCGCGGCACGGATGTCCTGCCGGGGCCGGCGCATCATGGCGCCCACTCGGGCGCGCAATTCCCGGGGCCGGAAAGGTTTCGCCAGGAAATCATCGGCCCCGGTATGAAACGCCGTCAGCGTGTCCAGTTCGTCGGTTCGCGCCGTCAGCATGACCACGTAGGCGTCGCTGAACTGCCGGATCCGGCGCAGCACCTCGAAGCCGTCGATATCGGGAAGCCCGACATCGAGGGTGACCACGCTTGCCTCCCGCGCCCTGACGACGTCGACCCCTTCACGCCCGCCGGCCGCCGAATGAACTTCGAAGCCTGCCTGGCTCAATACGGCTTCGACAAGGTTCCGAACATCTTCGTCGTCTTCTACTACGACGGCGACTCCCAGATCGGTCATGGCCCCCCTCATGTGTCACGCTGCGCTGCCGTTCGCGGATGCGGTGGCAGCAATGATCTCGCCGGTCCCCACCGGCATTGTCAGAATACCCACCATATGGGGCAAATTCCCGGCAGCTCGGTAACAGAAATGGCAAAACTTCGATTTATGTCAAATTTGCGTGACACAAGGTGTAAAACTGGAGCAACGGGAAGGGAGCGCGGCGTCTTTGCTTAGACTGCGGCTGATCCAAAGTGCGGATCGATACGGCAAGGCTCTGGGGCCGCGCGCGCGGGTCTTCGCCTGCCAGTTGCCGCTGGCCCTGATGATGGCCGGAGTCGTAGTTGCTGCCCCCGCTGCCTGGCCCGGCCTCGCGGACAGCACCCTGTGCCGGAACGCCCTTGCCCTGCAGGCCGCGCTCCTTGCGGCCTGCGTCCTGGTTCCGTGGCAGCGCTTTGGGCCGTTGACGCCGCTCGTCATTCCCGTCCTGGACCTGGCCGCGATCGGATTGCTCCGGGACGGCACCACGGCCGGACTGCCGGATCCCGGGGTGCTCTCGGTCCTGCCCGTGGTGTGGATTTCGGCATCCAGGCTGTCCGCCCCCGCGAGCCTTTCACTGAGCTTCTCGGTGCCGCTGCTGGCCGCTCTGCCCTGGCTCCTGGCGGATCACTCGGCACCGCCTGCAGCCCGCACGGCCGAAGCCATGCTGGTGCCGCTGATGATGCTCGCGGTCTCCCTGGCCATGCGTTTCGCGCGGGCGCGCCTGCGGCACGAGCAGTGGCGGATCAAGTCCAAGGAAGCCGAGCTGGAGGTCCTGCTCGCGGACAGCCGGGAACGTGAACGGCTCCTGAACACCATTCTTGACACCGTCGACGTCGGGATCGTGGCAGTGGACGCCGGCGGCCGCCGCCTGCTGACAAACACGTGGCAGACCGAACTGGAGCAATCAGCGGCCGCGGCGCCCCGCCCGACGGCCGAACCGGCGGCGGACGTACTGCCGGAGGAGGAAGGCCAGCTCCTGCTGACCGGGCAGGACCGAAGCACCCCGTTGCCGGTGGAACGACGTCCCATCCGCCGGGCGCTGGCCGGTGAGTCCTTTGCCGACTACCTAGTCTGCTTCGGTGAGGCGGCGGCCAGCCGGGTGGTCTCGACGGGAGCCCGGCCCTTGAAGAACGACGCCGGCGACTTCCGCGGCGCCGTGGTGGTCTTCAACGAGGTCACCGGCCTGGTGGATGCCCTGGGAGCGAAGGACGAGGTGGTCTCCACCGTCTCCCACGAATTCCGCACGCCGCTGACGTCCATCATCGGCAACCTGGACCTGGTACTTGCGGACACGGAGGGCCTGGACAGCCCGGTGGTACGCCGTGTCGAGGTGGCGCAGCGCAACGCGGAGCGCCTGCTGGCCCTGGTCTCGGACCTTCTCATGTCCGCCAGCGCCGCAGTTCATGTCCATCCCCGCCGCACTGACCTCGCCGGGCTCGTGGAGGCCAGCCTCGGCTCGGCCCAGGCCCACGCCCAGGCGTCCCGCGTCTGCCTCGCCATGGACGTCCAGGGGCCGCTCTGGGCCCACGTGGACCCGCTCCGGATCAGCCAGGCCCTGGACAACCTCGTCTCCAACGCAATCAAGTACTCACCCGACGGCGGATCGGTGCGGGTCTCCGCCAGCACCGGCGACGGCCTGGTGCGCCTGCACGTCGAGGACACCGGGATGGGCATGACCGCCGCCGACGCCGGGCGGGTCTTCACGCGCTTCTTCCGCAGCCCGGCCGTCCGTGACGGATCCATTCCGGGTGCCGGCCTGGGGCTGTCCATCACCAAGGCCATTGTGGAACGGCACGGTGGATCCATCTCGTGCCGCACCCGTCCAGGGCACGGCAGCACCTTCACCCTCGAGCTGCCCTCCGACGGACCCCCGGCCGCGTTCTAGGCGCGCAGGGCCCGGGTCAGTTCGGCCCGGGCCAGCATGCCGCCAGCTGTCGGGTAGGCCACTTCCTCGAGTACCAGCGGATGCGGGGCTGCCAGCACGGAGCGGGCGTCGCGCTGCCGGGCGAGGAGCCGCTCGTAAAGCCAGCCCGGGGCCTCTACGCCCTCCCCCACATACAACGCCGAGCCCACCAGGGAGCGGACCATGTTGTGGCAGAACGCGTCGGCCTGGACGGTGGCAACAATCACCCCGTCGGTGCCGCGCGCGAATTCGAAGCGCTGCAGTTCACGGATGGTCGTCGCGCCTTCGCGGGGCTTGCAGTAGGAGCGGAAATCCTGCAGCCCGAGCAGCGGTGCGGCGCCCTCGTTGAGGAGGCCGACGTCGAGCGGTTCCCTATGCCACAGGGTCGAGGCGCGTCCCAGCGGGTCCCAGAGCGCGGGGCCGTCCGCGATCCGGTAGGAATAGCGCCGCCAGAGGGCGGAGAACCGGGCATCGAAGCCGTCGGGCGCCACACTGACCCTGTGGACCTCTATGGCCCCGCTGAGGTCGCCTAGGCCCCGGCTCAAGGCGCCGCGGATGCGGCGGAGCAGGGCGACGGCGGGATCCAGTTCGGCGCCCCGGTTCAAGCCCAGCCATTCCGCCTCGCTGAGGTCCAGGTGGACCACCTGGCCGCGGGCGTGCACGCCGGCGTCGGTGCGCCCGGCGACCGTGACCCGGATGGGGCGGCGGATCAGCAGCGCGAGGGCCTCCTCCAGGACGCCCTGGACGGTGCGCAGCCCCGGCTGCACGGCCCACCCGCTGAACGCGCCGCCGTCGTACGCCACATCCATCCGGATACGCAAAAACCCGCCGCCCCCCAAGACGGGGGCAGCGGGTTTGAGCTCGTTCATAGACTTAAGTCTATAAGAAAGATTTAGCGAATTACTTCGCGTCCTTCTCGGACTCAACAGCTGCTTCCTCAGCGGCCGGAGCCTCTTCGGCAGCGGCTTCGGTCTCAACGACCTCAGCCTCGGGAGCCTCTTCGGTCTCGGCAACCGGAGCTGCTTCGGCCTTCTCGGCGTCCTTCTTGTCTGCATCGCGCTTGGCGGCGGAGGTAGCCTCGGCTACGACGGCCTGCTTCGCGGAAACCGGCTCAAGAACCAGTTCGATGACAGCCATGGGAGCGTTGTCGCCCTTGCGGTTGCCGATCTTGGTGATGCGGGTGTAGCCGCCATCGCGGTTCTCCACTGCCTGTGCAATGTCGGTGAACAGCTCGTGGACGATGCCCTTGTTGCTGATCAGGCCGAGTACACGACGGCGGGAAGCGAGGTCGCCACGCTTGGCGAAAGTCACCAGGCGCTCGGCGTACGGCTTCAGGCGCTTGGCCTTGGTGACCGTGGTGGTGATCCGCTTGTGCTCGAAAAGTGCGGCGGACAGGTTCGCGAGCATAAGACGCTCGTGAGCCGCTCCGCCTCCGAGGCGCGGACCCTTAGCGGGGGTAGGCATAATAGTTTCTCCTCATATGGAAGCCGTTGGGCTGCGCACACCATGGTGCATCCAGCCAGCCGGCCAAGATCTGTTGGTTAGAGCTCGTCGTCGCTGAACGCGGCGTCGTCCTCTTCGATGGCTGCGGCACGCGCTGCGAGATCGAAACCGGGAGGGGAGTCCTTGAGGGACAGGCCCAGTTCGACCAGCTTGGCCTTGACCTCATCGATGGACTTCGCACCGAAGTTACGGATGTCCATGAGGTCAGCCTCGGAGCGGGCAACGAGTTCACCCACGGTGTGGATGCCCTCACGCTTGAGGCAGTTGTAGGAACGGACCGTCAGGTCCAGATCCTCGATCGGCAGGGCCATGTCGGCTGCCAGGGCAGCGTCCGTCGGCGACGGGCCGATCTCGATACCTTCAGCTGCGGTGTTCAGCTCGCGGGCCAGACCGAACAGTTCCACCAAGGTGGTACCTGCCGAAGCAACGGCGTCGCGCGGGGCGATTGCCTGCTTGGTCTCGACGTCGACAATGAGCTTGTCGAAGTCAGTGCGCTGCTCAACACGGGTAGCTTCCACGCGGAAAGTAACCTTCAGGACCGGCGAGTAGATCGAGTCGACCGGGATACGGCCGATCTCGGAGTCGCCGGACTTGTTCTGAGCTGCCGAAACGTAGCCGCGACCGCGCTCGATGGTCAGTTCGAGTTCGAACTTGCCCTTCGAGTTCAGCGTGGCAATGTGCAGATCCGGGTTGTGGAATTCGACGCCGGCCGGCGGAGCGATGTCCGCGGCGGTGACGACTCCCGGGCCCTGCTTGCGCAGGTAAGCAACAACCGGCTCGTCGTGCTCGGAGGAAACCGACAGGCTCTTGATGTTCAGGATGATCTCAGTGACATCTTCCTTGACACCCGGAACCGTGGTGAACTCATGCAGCACGCCATCGATCCGGATGCTCGTTACAGAGGCACCGGGGATGGAGGAGAGCAGGGTACGGCGGAGGGAGTTTCCGAGGGTGTAACCGAAGCCCGGCTCCAGCGGTTCAATGATGAACCGTGAGCGGTTTTCGGAGACGACCTCTTCGGAGAGGGTGGGGCGCTGTGCAATGAGCACTTAGGTTTCCTTTCGGCGAGCATCCGCTATATGACGCAACACAGGTGGTGGAAAGATCGGTCTGAAGACTTAACGCGGCCGGGCCTGCCCGGACCGATGAGGGTCCGGGCAAGCTCCTGGGCGCTGGAAAGCCTTAGACGCGGCGGCGCTTCGGCGGACGGCAGCCGTTGTGGGCGCTGGGGGTGACGTCCTGGATGGAGCCAACCTCGAGGCCAGCGGCCTGCAGCGAGCGGATGGCGGTTTCGCGTCCGGAACCCGGTCCCTTGACGAACACGTCAACCTTGCGCATGCCGTGCTCCTGTGCACGCTTTGCGGCGGCTTCGGCGGCCATCTGGGCAGCGAACGGGGTGGACTTACGCGAGCCCTTGAAGCCAACCTCACCGGACGAAGCCCAGGAGATGACAGCACCGTTCGGGTCCGTGATGGACACGATGGTGTTGTTAAAGGTGCTCTTGATGTGCGCCTGGCCCAGCGCGATATTCTTCTTGTCCTTCTTACGCGGCTTGCGAACCGCGCCACGAGTCTTCGGGGGCATTTTTTCTCCTACAGAAAGTTATTGGGGGAAAGCCTCGTTAATCCCTCAGGGATTAACGGGCCTTCTTCTTGCCTGCGACGGTGCGCTTCGGGCCCTTGCGGGTACGTGCGTTGGTCTTCGTACGCTGTCCGCGTACGGGCAGGCCCTTGCGGTGGCGAATACCTTCGTAGCTGCCGATTTCAACCTTGCGGCGGATATCAGCGGCCACTTCGCGGCGAAGGTCACCCTCAACCTTGTAGTTGCCTTCAATGTAGTCACGCAGCTCAACCAGCTGCGCGTCGGTCAGGTCCTTGACCCGAACGTCAGCGCTGATGCCGGTAGCAGCCAGGGTTTCGTGTGCACGGGTCTTGCCCACGCCGTAGATGTAAGTAAGCGCAATTTCCAACCGCTTTTCGCGGGGAATGTCTACGCCAGCGAGACGAGCCATATTGGCAGTACTCCTTGTATAAACCGGAGGTCGTAGGCAGTACACCCGCAGTTTCAGTGCGGCCCCAGCCTCCGACCGGGGGTTAGCTGTCCGGGCTCAATACGTCCCAGTTCAGCTTGTGCTGCCTTTATTTACTTGCGTGGGTTAGCAACCCAGGGTTTCCCGTGAAGGAAATTAGCCCTGGCGCTGCTTGTGGCGCGGGTTCTCGCAGATCACCATGACCCGGCCATTACGGCGGATCACTTTGCACTTTTCGCAGATCTGCTTGACGCTCGGCTTGACCTTCATGGCGTTCCTTTGCGTGTTGCAGTTGGTCAGCTGGACCGGCCCTCGGCTGTTGCCCTGGCCGCCCAGTGTTTACTTGTAGCGGTAGACGATACGACCACGTGTCAGGTCGTAAGGGCTCAGCTCCACCACTACGCGGTCCTCGGGGAGGATCCTGATGTAGTGCTGGCGCATCTTTCCAGAGATGTGTGCCAGAACGATGTGCTTGTTGGTGAGCTCAACGCGAAACATCGCGTTGGGCAGCGCCTCGGTCACAACGCCCTCGATCTCAATGACCCCGTCCTTCTTGGCCATACCCTCCGCTAACTGTTGTTGCCGCAGCCTCCCGGTTTGCACCGGTCATGACCGCGGACGTTTTTGATTGATTGGCTGGTGCCACCGAACCCCAAAAGGGCACACCGGGGCAGACAACCAACAGACAACACTACGCCATTGCGGCCCGATTGTTAAATCCTGAGATAAAACCGTCCATCGTAGCGCACTCAGCGTCCGTACGCACCTAACGTCCCGGCGGCCGTAGTCACTGCCTCCGCCCGCGCGATCCCGTCGAGGATGGCCAGCCGGACGACGTCGGCGGCCGCGCTCTGCAGGGTAATGAGGCTTATCTGCCGGGCCGTCGTTGTGCTGCGGTCAAGCGCGACCGCGCCCGTCGCCAGGGCGAACACGGTATCGCCGTCGGCGAGGGTGTGGCTCGGCGCCAGGGCCCGGGCCAGTCCGGCATGGGCCGCAGAGGCCGTCCGCTTGCAGTCTGCCTTGTCCAGGACGGCATCGGTGGCGACGACGACGAGGGTGGTGTTCAGCGGGGGCGGTTCCTGCGTGCTCGGGCCATCCGACGCGGGTTCCACCCGTTGCGGCGATGTGCCAAATGGGAGTCCCAGCGCATTAACGACCGCTAGCGCCGCTACAACGACCCCATTGTCTAAAGTGATGGAGGCGGTGCCCACTCCCCCTTTGTATTGACCCCGGCCGATTGCCGCTCCTGTGCCGGCGCCGACGTTGCCGCGGCCGACGTCGTGCCCTTCCGGCTGCCCGGCGGCGGCGGCCGTCGCCGCGTAGCCCATCGCCTCGCCGGGGCGGGCAGAGAAATCGCCGCCGCGGCCAAGGTCGAAAATCGCGGCCGCCGGCACGATCGGAACCAGCCCGCCGGGGACCGGGAAGCCGCGGCCGTTCTCCTCGCACCAGCGCTGGGCGCCGTGCGCCGCGGCGAGGCCAAACGCGCTCCCCCCGGTCAGGACCACGGCGTCCACGGTCTGGGACAGCGTGGTGGGATCCAGCGAGTCCGTCTCATGCGTCGCGGGTCCGCCGCCCCTGACATCGACCGAGCCCACCGTGCCCGGCGGCGGCAGAACCACCGTCACCCCGCTCAGCCAGCCGTCGCCGGACTTCTGGACGTGGCCTACCCGGATCCCGGCGACGTCGGTGATCGCTCCCGTTGCTCCCATGGCTCTATTGTGCGCCCCAGGCGCAAACCACTGCCCGCAGCGGTGCCAGCTACCCTGCGACACGCAAAATCCCTGGCGCTACCGGTATTCCCTCTCTGTCAGCCTGTCGTGAGACAGATTGTCTTCGCGACAGGCKGGCGGGTTGGGCATGACGAAGTCGACTGGGAAGGTGCCGTTCCGGACTCTTGAGGAGAAGCTTTCGATCCTGGAGAAGTACGAGGCTGCCCCGCGTGGTCAAAAGGGTGCGGTGTTGCGTGAGTATGGGATTTCGGGGCATGCGGTCGGGATTTGGGCTTACGCTCGGGATCATGATGAGTTTGCTGCGACTCCCACGGGTAAGCGGTCCTCGCGTGAGGGTGCCATGACACCGAAGCGGCAGAGTGCC